>CAMLGD010000228.1 GCA_946479405.1 uncultured Vogesella sp. | reverse complement strand
GTGAGCACGGCAAACAGACGGAGCAGAGCGTTCATGCACAGAACCTGTATTCATCACAGGCGGGTAGAATACCACGCCATTAACGTTAATCATGCCAACACCCGCCATGCCCGAACTGCCAGAAGTAGAAACCACGCGCCGCGGCGTCGCCCCGCAGCTGGAAGGTGCCACGGTACAGCACGTCATCGTGCGCGAAGCCCGGCTGCGCTGGCCGATCCCGCCGGAACTGGCGGCCAACCTTGCCGGCCGGCGCGTGCGCAGCGTCAGCCGCCGCGCCAAATATCTGCTGCTGGATTTCGAACACGGCACCTTGATCGTACACCTGGGCATGTCCGGCAGCCTGCGCTTTGTCGCGCCGGGCACCCCACCGGAAAAACATGACCATGTAGACATCGTGCTGGGGCAAACGGTTCTGCGCTATCGCGATCCGCGCCGCTTTGGCGCCATGCTGTGGCAGCAAGGCCCGGCCGAGGCGCACCCGCTGCTGGCCAGCCTGGGACCGGAGCCACTGTCCGACGCCTTTGACGGCGGCGTGCTGTTTGCCGCCAGCCGCCGCAAGGGCAGCGCCATCAAGCTGATGATCATGGACAACCACGTGGTGGTGGGGGTAGGCAATATCTACGCCAACGAATCGCTGTTCTATGCTGGTCTTCACCCGGCGCGTGCGGCCAACTCGCTGAGCCGCGAGGAGTGCGACAGGTTGGCCACAGAGATCAAGGCGGTGCTGGCGCGCGCCATCGACGCCGGCGGCAGCACGCTGCGCGACTTCATGGACGCCAAGGGCAAGCCGGGTTACTTCCAGCAAAGCTACAAGGTGTACGGCCGCCGCGAGCTGCCCTGCCACGACTGCGGTACGCTGATCATGGAAATCCGCCAGGGGCAGCGCAGCACCTGCTTCTGCCCGCACTGCCAGCCGCTGTAAAACGGCTGCCACCCAGGCACGTTACACTGCCATCAACTGCCCGCAAACCACCATTACCGTGCACCAGACCACTTCCCTGCCCATTCGCCTGCTTCGCCTCGGCCGCCTTGCCCTGCACCTGTGCCACGGTGTGCTCACCATTGCCCGGCTGTATCCACGGCTGTCGCAACCGGAAAAGGCCGTCATCACCCAGCGCTGGTCGCAGCAATTGCTGCACATCCTGGCCATCAAGGTCAAAGTGCAAGGCTCAGCGCCGACCGCCACTTACCCGCCGCACACGCTGGTGGTGGCCAACCACGTGTCGTGGCTGGATATTTTTGCGCTCAACAGCGTGACCGTTTCGCGCTTCGTGGCCAAGAAAGAGTTGCGCGACTGGCCGGTGGCCGGCTTCCTGATCAAGAGCGCCGGCACGCTGTTCATCGACCGCAGCAACCGTCGCGATGCCAGCCGCGTCAACCAGCAACTGGCCAGCGCGCTGCATGCCGGTGACTGCATGGCGGTGTTCCCGGAGGCCACCACCTCGGACGGCACCGGCCTGCTGCCGTTCAAGCCGTCACTGTTCGAAGCGGCGCGCCTGGCCGGCGCCACCGTGCAGCCGGTCGCGATCCGCTACGTGTCACCCGGCGGCCACTACTGCGCCACGGCGGCCTATGCCGGCGATACCAGCTTCGGCCAGAGCCTGTGGGCGATCCTGTCCACCCGCGCCATGGTGGTGGAGCTGAGCTACACCACGCCGCTGCCGGCAACGGATGCCAGCCGCTTCGCGCTGTCGGATGGCTCGCGCCGCGCCATCGCTGCGGCGCTGGACCTGCCCGCCGACGCCTGAGCCCCACTCCCCAACGGGCCGCATGCGGGTTTTCCGCAATGCGGCTTTCCCCAATCGGGAAATTCCCAATTTTGCGCCCTCCGCTCGCCGCGCATGATCGTGCCAAGCGAGCAAGACAAGGCAGCCACACTGCCAACTACACGGAGAGCGCTATGTCAGCCAAAAAACTTCACCACAGCCTGTATTTCCAGGTCGTCGTGGCCATCATCCTCGGCATTACCGTCGGCCATTTCATGCCGGAATTCGGCGCCAAGCTCAAACCGCTGGGCGATGGCTTCATCAAGCTGGTGAAGATGATGATTGCGCCGATCATCTTCTGCACCATCGTGGTCGGCATTGCCGGCATGGAAGACATGAAGAAGGTTGGCCGCGTCGGCGGCAAGGCGCTGCTGTACTTTGAAGTAGTGACCACGCTAGCGCTGATGATCGGCCTGGTGGTGGTGAATGTGCTGAAGCCGGGCGCCGGCATGAATGTCGACCCGAGCACGCTGGATACCGGCGCCATCGCCAAGTTCACCGAGAAAGCGGCGGACCAGAGCACCATCGACTTCATCATGCACATCATCCCCAACAGCGTGATCGGCGCCTTTGCCGACGGCGAGATCCTGCAGGTGCTACTGTTCTCCGTGCTGTTCGGCGCCGGCCTGTCGCTGATGGGCGAATCCGGCAAACCGGTGCTGGGCTTTTTTGAAAAGGTGTCGCACGTGTTGTTCGCGGTGATCGGCTTCATCATGAAGCTGGCGCCGATCGGCGCCTTCGGTGCCATGGCGTTCACCATCGGCAAGTACGGCGTGGGTAGCCTGGCACAGTTGGCCGCACTGATGGGCAGCTTCTACCTGACCTGCGTGCTGTTCGTCGGTCTGGTGCTGGGCTCCATCGCCCGCGCCAACGGTTTCAGCGTGTGGAAACTGATCAAGTACATCAAGGAAGAACTGCTGATCGTCCTGGGCACCTCGTCGTCCGAGTCCGCACTGCCGCGCCTGATGACCAAGCTGGAACAGCTGGGCTGCGCCAAGCCGGTAGTCGGCCTGGTGGTACCGACCGGTTACTCCTTCAACCTGGACGGCACCTCGATCTACCTGACCATGGCCGCCATCTTCATCGCCCAGGCCTGCAACATCGACCTGAGCCTGACCCAGGAGCTGACCATCATCGGCGTGCTGCTGCTGACCTCCAAAGGTGCCGCCGGCGTCACCGGCTCCGGCTTCGTTACCCTGGCCGCCACCCTGGCAGTGGTGCCGGACATCCCGGTCGCCGGCCTGGCGCTGATCCTCGGCATCGACCGCTTCATGTCCGAAGCGCGCGCCATCACCAACCTGATCGGCAACGCGGTGGCCACCGTGGTAGTCGCCAAGTGGGAAAAATCGCTGGATGCCGCGCAGATGCAGCGCGAGCTGGCCAACCCGACGCCGATCACCGGCATCGTACCGACCCAGGCGCCGCACCTGGCGCGCGAAGTGGCGGAAGAACTCAGCTAAGCCCCCGCCGCCGGCAAGCAAAAAGCCCCGCTCATGCAGCGGGGCTTTTGTATCGGCAGCCAGGTTGGCCGCAGGCTGCGGCCAACGTCTACTTCATGATTTCACGGTAGGCCTGGCACGGCAGCGAGAACACTGCGCGGTCTTCCAGCCGTACCGCGGTGAGGCTGCCGCCCCACAGGCAGCCGCTGTCGATCGCCAGCACTTCTTCGCTCAGCATCAGCCCCAGTGCCGACCAGTGACCACACACGATGGGGGTATCCACGCTGCGGCGATTGTCGGCCTCGAACCATGGAATCAGGTGCGCCGGCGCGCCATCCAGCTCGCCCTTGTAGGCCAGATCCAGCTCGCCGTCGCGGGTGATGAAACGCATGCGCGTCATCACGTTGACGATCATGCGCAGCCGGTCCATGCCCTTGAGATCGTCCTGCCAGCGCAGCGGCTTGTTGCCGTACAGCTTGGAAAAGAAGCTGCGGTGCTGCTTGCCTGCCAGCTCGTCCTCTACCTCTTCCGCGAGGCGCAGCGCTTTCTTCACACTCCACTCCGGCAGCAGGCCGGCATGCACCATGGCAAAACCCTGCTCGTAGATCATCAGCGGCTGGCAGCGCAGCCATTCCAGTAGCACCTTGGCATCGCCGGCATCCAGCACCGCCTGGATGGTGTCGTCGGCATGCACCTTGCCATAGCCCTCGGCCACCGCCAGCAGGTGCAGATCATGGTTGCCCAGTACGGTCTGTACGCAGTCCTGGTGCTCGAACACCCAGCGCAGGGTCTGCAGCGACTCCGGACCGCGGTTGACCAGATCGCCGGTCAGCCACAGCGTGTCGCGCCCGGGATTGAATTCTATCTGGCGCAACAGCGCCATGAAGGGGGTAAAGCAGCCCTGCAAATCACCAATAGCATAGGTGGCCATTTTGTTTTCCTGTCAGTCGCTGCGGCCAACCTTGGCCTGAGCCGTGCCGCGCAAGAATGATACTGGATTGCCTGCCCCGCCGTCGCGCGCATGGCCTCCCCTGCCGGCTGGCACTACAATGCGCGCTAACCATGAAAGATTGACGACAGCCCATGTCCCTTGCCTTACTCAACCCGCAACAGCGCGCCGCCATCCAGTCGCTGGACGGTCCGCTGCTGGTACTGGCCGGCGCCGGCTCCGGCAAGACGCGGGTCATCACGCAGAAGATCGCCTACATGATCCGCGAGGCGAATTTCGATGCCCGCAACATCGCCGCCATCACCTTCACCAACAAGGCGGCGCGCGAGATGCTGGAGCGCGTCGGCAAGCTGATGGACAGCCGCGAGCTGAAGGGCATCACCGTGTCCACCTTCCACTCGCTGGGCATGCAGTTTCTGCGCCAGGAGGCGCCGCACCTGGGCTACAAGACGCAGTTCTCGATCCTGGACAGCTACGATGCCGCCAAGATCATCGCCGACATCCTCAAATCCACCCACAAGGATGAAGTGCGCAAGGTGCAAAGCCGCATCTCGCTGTGGAAGAACGATCTAATCGGGCCGGATGCCGCGCTGGTGGCGGCGGACAATGAATTCGACCGGGTAGCGGCCACGACTTACGTGGCCTACCAGACCACACTCACCGCTTATCAGGCGCTGGATTTCGACGATCTGATCCGCCTGCCGGTAAACCTGCTGTCCAGCAACGCCGAGGTGCTGCAAAAATGGCAGCACAAGCTGCGTTATCTGCTGATCGACGAATACCAGGACACCAACACCTGCCAGTACCAGCTGGTGAAGCTGCTGAC
>CAMLGD010000227.1 GCA_946479405.1 uncultured Vogesella sp. | reverse complement strand
GCCTTCCTGCAGCAGATCCTGCTGCGCCCGGCCGAGTACGACGTGGTGGCCACGCTGAACCTGAACGGCGACTATATCTCCGACGCGCTGGCGGCGCAGGTGGGCGGCATCGGCATCGCGCCGGGCGCCAACATCTCCGATAAGTACGCCTGCTTCGAGGCCACCCATGGCACCGCGCCGAAGTACGCCGGCCAGGACAAGGTGAACCCGGGCTCGCTGATTCTCTCTGCCGAGATGATGCTGCGCCACCTGGGCTGGAAGGAAGCCGCCGATCTGGTGATCCGCTCGATGGAGGCCGCCATTGCCGACAAGCAGGTGACCTATGACTTTGCGCGCCTGATGGACGGCGCCACCGAGATCAGCTGCTCGGCGTTTGGCGACGCCATGATCGCGCGCATGTAAGCCATCCCGTGATGACGCACAAGGCCCGCGCTGCGGGCCTTGTGCTTTATGGCAGCCACGGCACAAATGCCGCACCATGCGGCCAACGTTGGCCGCATACCGCTATGCCCAGTCCGGCGCCATCGCCCGCACCGTGTCCAGCACCTGCTGCTTGGGCGCATCCGGCCGCTTGCCGGCGCGCCACGCCATCATCACCTCCCACTGCCACAGCGGCAGATCGCCGAGCTGCAGCTTCACCAGCCGACCTTCACGCAGATCGCGCTTGACCGCCACCTCCGGCATGAAGGTCAGGAAGCCATGCTCCATTGCCAGCTCGCGTGCGGCGCTGGCAGGCTGGATGGCATGCAGCGGCCCGCTGACGGTGCGGTGCGGCCGCAGCAGCGCCATCAGCTCGTCGCAGCCCTCACCCCAGAACTGCGGCGCCAGCCGCTGGTTGGCCACCTCGGCCAGCGTCAACACCCCCGCACGCGCCAACGGATGGCGCTTGTGCACCACCGGCACAATGGGCGAACGCCAGATGCGTTCCATCTGGATACCGGCCATCGGCGGGCATTTCAGCACAAAGCCAACCTGCACCGCGCCAGTCAACAACCGCTCCATGATGGCCGGCGAGTGATCGGTGCTGCAGCGGATCTCGAACGGCGCCTCGGCCAGCGCCAGCAGCACCGGGCCAAACACCACCGACGCCAGCGACGGCAGGCAGGCCAGCGTCAGCCGCGGCAGCGCCGGTGCCCCCTGTACCGCCTTGCGGCCAAGCTCCAGCGACTCCAGCGCCGCCCGCGCTGCCGGCAAGAATGCCTCACAGGCGGCGGTAGCCACCGCGCCACGGCGATGACGATGGAACAGCTGTGCGCCAATATCCACCTCCAGCGCCGCGATGCGCTGGCTGACCTGCGGCTGCGACCAGCCGCGTCTTGCCGCCGCCTGACTGAAGCTGCCACAGGCGACGATATCCAGTAGCAGCGTCAGGTCATCCACAGTGATAGCCATAACAAAATCCAATAGGAAATATTAGCTGTTAACGGCTTCAATGATAGCTCGTCCACCATGACAATAGAGCACCATTTCAGGGCATGGGGCGATCATGGCACGCATGGCACAGGCGCGACGGCTGGGGCGCTATTTCATTTTTCTGGATACCGCGCTGGTGGTGTTCGGCTTTTTCATCGTGTTCCCGCTGATCAGCCTGCACTTTGTCGATCAGCTGGGCTGGGCCGCCGCCGCCGTCGGGCTGGCGCTGGCCGTACGCCAGCTGCTGCAGCAGGGCCTGGGGCTGCTGAGCGGCTCGCTGGCCGACCGCTACGGCGCCCGGCCGCTGATCGTGGCCGGCATGCTGCTGCGCGCCGCCGGCTTCGCCGCCATGGCCGCGGCAGAAAGCACACCGCTGCTGGTATTTTCCTGTGTGCTATCCGGGCTGGGTGGTACCTTGTTCGACCCGCCGCGCTCGGCGCTGATCATCAAGTTGACTCGCCCGACCGAGCGTGGCCGCTTCTATACCCTGCTGATGATGATCGAGAGTGCCGCCGGAGTAGCCGGCGCCATGATCGGCTCCTGGCTGCTGCATTTCAACTTCTGGTGGGTGGGCATGGGCGGCTGCGCCATCTTTGTACTGACGGCTGCGGCCAACCTGTGGCTGCTGCCGGCCTATCGCGTCACCGCGCGCCGCACCTCGCCACTGGCGTCGATGCGCACCGTGCTGGCCGATCGCCGTTACATGCGGCTGGTGCTGACCCTGAGCGGCTACTACGCGCTGGGCGTGCAGATCATGCTGCTGGTGCCGGTGGTACTGAAACAGCTGACGGGCAGCAATCAGGCGGTAGGCTGGATGTACGCGCTGGAGACGGTGCTGTCGCTCAGCCTGCTGTATCCGCTGGCACGGCTGGGCGAGCGTTACTTCACTCCTGCCGGGCGCATTCTGTGCGGTATCGGGCTGATGTGCCTCAGCCTGCTGCTGATGAGCATGGTGCGGCAGCCGCTACCGGCGTTCGTGATCTTGGCGCTGTTCTACATTGGCTCACTGATCACCGAGCCGGCCCGTGAAACGCTATTGGCCAGCATGGCCAGCAACGATGCCCGTGCCAGCTACACCGGCACCAGCCGATTGGGGCTGGCGCTGGGCGGAGCTGCCGGCTACCTGGGCGGCGGCTGGTTGCTGGATCTCTCCCGCGCCATGTCTACCCCGGCGCTACCGTGGCTGGTCCTGACGGCAGTCGGCATCATCACCATGCTGGCGCTGCAGCGGCAATTGCTGGCCGCCCCGCTGCGCAAGCTGCAAACCGCCTGAGCCGCCGCGACAATAAAAAACCCGCATCTGACGATGCGGGTTTTTGCCGGCGCAATCACGTAATGCGATCAGGCCTTCTGGATGTTGGACGCCTGCTTACCCTTCGGGCCTTGGGTCACTTCGAAGCTTACGCGCTGGCCTTCAGCCAGCGATTTGAAACCTTGCACATTGATTGCGGAGAAATGTGCAAACAGGTCTTCACCACCCTCATCCGGAGTGATGAAACCAAAACCTTTAGCGTCGTTGAACCACTTAACGATACCAGTTGCCATGTGTCACTAAACCTCAAGTAGACGGTAGCAGGCTGGTGAGGCCTGCAAATTATTGAGAGCTTGCGCGCAGCAGCAGGTACAGTAATGCATACGGCTGACACGTCGCAGCGGAACACCGACTGCCTTTCTACGCTTCGCCTGTGACAACGTCAAGACAATGCAATAGAAAGCGGCAGACCTTGAAAAAGCTCCTGCCCGAACCAAAATTGAATTGAGCGCGAATTCGCAGAAGGTTCCCATGTCTACGCAGTACAAGGATGATGTCTCGACCGAGGCCAGCAAAGTCCGGGCGAATCCGCCACCGCTGTATAAGGTCTTGTTGTTAAACGACGATTTTACCCCGATGGATTTTGTGGTTGAAGTCTTGCAGCACTTCTTCCATATGGATGCGGAAAAAGCCACCCGCGTCATGTTGCAGGTCCACAATGAAGGCAGGGGCCTTTGTGGTGTTTACACCAAAGACATTGCTGCCACCAAAGTTGCACAAGTTTTGCAGCACGCACAGACGCACCAGCATCCGCTGCAGTGTGTCATGGAGGAAAACTGATGATTGCCCAGGAACTGGAAGTAAGCCTGCACATGGCGTTCATGGATGCACGGCGCAAGCGGCATGAATTCATCAGCGTTGAGCACCTGCTCTTGGCGATGACCGACAATCCGTCTGCGGCCGAAGTCCTGCGTGCCTGCGGTGCCAATCTCGAGCAGCTGAAGAAACAGCTGACCGACTTTATCGACGAACACACCCCCACCGTGCCGGGTGATGCCGACGTGGAAACCCAACCCACACTCGGTTTCCAGCGCGTGATTCAGCGCGCCATCCTGCACGTACAGTCTTCCGGCAAGAAGGAAGTTACCGGGGCCAACATCCTGGTCGCCATCTTTGGCGAAAAGGATTCGCACGCCGTGTACTACCTGCACCAGCAAGGCATCTCGCGTCTGGACGTGGTGAACTTCATCTCCCACGGCATTACCAAACAGAGCTCCAAGCCAGCCTCCAGCTCCGGCAGCCAGGACCACCACGACAGTGGCGAGGGCGAAAGCGAGGATGGCAACGGTTCGCCGGGTGGCGCGCTGGAAAACTACACCCAGAACCTGAACCAGCAGGCACGCGACGGCAAGATTGACCCGCTGATCGGCCGAGAGCAGGAAGTGGAGCGTGTGATCCAGATCTTGTGCCGTCGCCGCAAGAACAACCCATTGCTGGTGGGCGAAGCCGGTGTGGGCAAGACCGCCATCGCCGAGGGCCTGGCACGCCGTATCGTAGCCGGCGAAGTACCGGAGGTACTGACCCGCGCCACCGTGTACTCGCTGGATATGGGCGCACTGCTGGCTGGCACCAAGTATCGCGGCGACTTCGAGCAGCGCCTGAAGCAGGTGATCAAGCAGTTGGCCGAAGACAGCCATGCCATCCTGTTCATCGACGAAATTCACACCCTGATCGGGGCCGGCGCGGCGTCCGGCGGCACGCTGGATGCGTCCAACCTGCTGAAGCCGGCACTGTCCAACGGCAGCCTGCGCTGCATTGGTGCGACCACCTATGGCGAGTATCGCGGCATCTTCGAGAAGGACAGCGCGCTGTCGCGCCGCTTCCAGAAGATCGACGTGCCCGAGCCATCGGTAGAGCAGACCATCGAAATCCTGAAAGGGCTGAAGAGCCGCTTCGAGGCGCACCATGGCGTGAAATACACCCTGGCGGCACTGTCGACTGCGGCGGAACTGTCCGCCCGCTACATCAACGACCGCCACCTGCCGGACAAAGCCATCGACGTGATCGACGAAGCCGGCGCGGCGCAGAAGATCCTGCCCAAGTCGCGGCAGAAGAAGGTGATCAACAAGGGCGAGATCGAGGACATCATTGCCAAGATCGCGCGCATTCCGGCCAAGACCATTTCCAGCGACGACCGCAATGTGTTGAAGAACCTGGATCGCGACCTGAAAAACGTGGTGTTCGGCCAAGACAAGGCCATCGATGCGTTGGCCGCAGCCATCAAGATGTCGCGCTCCGGCCTCGGCAACCCGCAGAAGCCGATCGG
>CAMLGD010000226.1 GCA_946479405.1 uncultured Vogesella sp. | reverse complement strand
CGCAGATGGCTTTCAGGTCGGCAATGATGCCGTCCATGGAGAATACGCCATCGGTAACGATCAGCTTGAAGCGCGCACCGGCCGCCTCGGCCGCCTTGAGCTGGGTCTCCAGATCGGCCATGTCGTTGTTCTTGTAACGGAAGCGCTTGGCCTTGCACAGGCGTACGCCGTCGATGATGGAGGCGTGGTTGAGCTCGTCGGAGATCACCGCATCTTCCTCGCCCAGCAGGGTTTCGAACACACCGCCGTTGGCGTCGAAACAGCTGGAATACAGAATGGTGTCGTCGGTGCCGAGGAAGCCGGAAATGGCCGCCTCCAGGTCCTTGTGCACCTGCTGGGTGCCGCAGATGAAGCGCACCGAGGCACAACCGTAGCCGTAGTCGTCCATGCCCTGCTTGGCGGCATCGATCAGGCGCTGATCGTCGGCCAGGCCCAGGTAGTTGTTGGCGCAGAAATTGAGCACATGCTGGCCACCGGCCAGATTGATGTCGGCGCGCTGCGGCGAGGCAATCACCCGCTCCGGTTTCTCGTAACCTTCGGCGCGGATCTGCGCCAGCGTGGCTTGCAGGTGGGCAAGGTAGGTATGGTTCATCCTGGTTTCCTTGGGTCGGTGCCCGCCGCCGGATCGCGGCAGCCATGGCAATACTGTCACCATTGTAGACCCCGGCATTTTGCTCGTTCAGATACAGTTGCCGACGATTTTGCGCCTGCCGGTGTTACCGTTGTCTTACAGCATAGCCGCTACGGCATGCGACAATACGCCATCGCTACCGTCCGCCCGATCGTGAAAACCAGCCCGCCGCCCCTGCACTGCCGCTTCTGCCGCCACTACTACATCAGCCACGATGTGCGCTTTCCCTATGGCTGTCGCGCCATGGACTTCAAGAGCAAGCGCCTGCCGCTGCAGGAAGTGCGCGCGGCCACCGGCCGCGACTGCCAGACCTTTGCCCCGAAAACACCGCGCTGAACACAAGGTTGGCCGCATGGCAGGCCGGCGCCCCCACAAATGCAAAACCCCCGCATGGCGGGGGTTGGCGCTACTGCACGGCAGGTAGTATGGGCGACGACGGCCTGGGCACCTTGTGCGCATGCACGATGTGCTTGTGCGGGTGCTTGTGATGCACAGGCTTGGCTGCCAGCGGCCGTTGCAGCGTGGTCGCCACCACAATGTTCACCGCTGGCGGCTCGCTGGCAAAACCCCCGGCGGCAGACAGCCCGCACAGGGCTGCCACCGCGGTGAGGATCAGCCTGTTCATCGTCTAGCGCTTACTTGGCGGCGGAAGCCGCTTTTTTCATGCCAGCCTTGTGGTGCTTGGCAGCATGCTTCTTGTGCAACACTTTCTTGTGCATGGCTTTCTTGGCCGGCGCCTTCTGCACCACGGCAGGCTTGGCGGCAGCAGCAGCCGGTTTGGCGGCATCGGCAGCAAAGCCGGCCATGGAGGTCAGGCCCATTACGGCGGCAACGGTCAGTGCGGTCAGTTTTTTCATGATGGCAACTCCTGAGAATTCGAATCAACAGCCCGGGCCACATGGCATGGCCCGGTGACAAAAGGCGTCCGGCTTACTTGGCGGCGGAAGCGGCTTTCTTCATGGCAACCTTGTGATGCTTGGCGGCATGCTTCTTGTGCAGCACTTTCTTGTGCATGGCTTTCTTGGCCGGAGCCTTCTGTACCACGGCCGGCTTGGCTGCTGCAGCGGCCGGCTTGGCGGCATCGGCCGCAAAACCTGCCATGGAAGTCAGACCCAGTACGGCAGCGACGGTCAGTGCGGTCAGTTTTTTCATGATGCTCACTCCTGTGATATGAGATGTGAAGTCCGGGTGTCACCCATGCGACTTGCCCTTGACGTCATCCTATGCCGCCACCCGACCAAGGTATGTAAGGCAGCTGTTACCGCATGTTGGCCGCCGCGCGCTACCGTTACCCGGCGTTACATGGCGGGCCGAATCGGCGCCGCCCGACCCGCCCAGGTAACCGCACGTAATGGCCGCGCCAAAAAACATGCGGCCAACCCCGCTACAGGGTTGGCCGCATGTATTGCCGGGGTGGCGCTTAGCGTTTGAGCAGGCGGGCGACATCCATGGCGAAGTAGGTGAGGATGCCGTCGGCGCCGGCGCGCTTGAACGCCAGCAGGCTTTCCAGCATGCACTTTTCCTCATCCAGCCAGCCGTTCTGGAACGCCGCCTTCAGCATCGCGTACTCGCCGGACACCTGGTAGGCGTAGGTCGGCACCTTGAAGTGATCTTTCACGCGGCGGATCACGTCCAGATACGGCATGCCCGGCTTGATCATCACCATGTCGGCGCCCTCTTCCAGATCCATCGCCACTTCGTACAGCGCTTCGTCCAGGTTGGCCGGGTCCATCTGGTAGGTGTACTTGTCGGCCTTGCCCAGGTTGGCCGCCGAGCCGACCGCATCGCGGAACGGGCCGTAGAAGGCGGATGCGTACTTGGCGCTGTAGGCCAGAATCTTGGTGTGGATGTAGCCTTCGTCTTCCAGCGCGCTGCGGATGGCACCGATGCGGCCGTCCATCATGTCGGACGGGCCCAGCACGTCCACGCCGGCTGCGGCATGGCACAGGCCCTGCTGCACCAGGATTTCGGTGGTTTCGTCGTTCAGCACGTAACCGCTGTCGTCGAGGATGCCGTCCTGGCCGTGCACGGTGTACGGGTCCAGCGCCACGTCGGTCATGATGCCCAGCTCCGGGAAGCGGGATTTCAGCTCTCGCACCACGGTCGGCACCAGGCCGTCCGGGTTGAAGGCTTCCTCACCAGAGTTATCCTTGCCTGTCTCGATCACCGGGAACAGCGACAGCATCGGAATACCCAGCTGCAGCGCTTCTTCCGCGGTGTACAGCAGCTTGTCCAGGCTCTGGCGCACCACGCCCGGCATCGATGCCACCGCCTGCTCGCGCCCCTGCCCTTCCAGTACGAACACCGGGTAGATCAGATCGTTGGTGGTCAGCACGTTCTCGCGCATCAGGCGGCGGGAGAAATCATCACGGCGCATGCGGCGCATGCGGGTAGCGGGGAAGTAGCGATTGGTGAACATGGGCAGCACTTTCGGCGGGAGAGAGATGAAAAACGGCTAGCACGATAGCAAAGCCAGACCGCGACGCCCAGCCTTGGTTCACGCTTTCTTGCTGCGGAGCAAGGTTGGCCGCACCGCCGGGCGCCACCGCTTACGGCTTGCGCGCCGGCCAGTCGTCGTCTTCGTCGTCATCCTGCTTGTCGGTGGCGTAGGTGCCGGGGATCACGCCCGGAGGCAACTTGATCGGCCCCTGCTTTTTGGACAAGCGGGCCAGCGTGCCGACAACGGTGACGATGGGACCGATGATCATCAGCACCCAGAACCAGGTGGAATGCAGTAAATCCATGGAGTGGCCCCGAAATGAAAAAACGCCGGGAAACCCCGGCGTCAAATGGTTACGCGGATCGCGGCAAGGCTATCACACCTTGTCGTACACCGGCTGGCCGCCGTGCTTGCGCTCTTCTTCCAGATTGTCTTCCGACTGGTGACCAGTCCAGTAATCGGCATTCTTGATGCCGAGCTTTTCCGGGTGAAACACCGGGTCCAGCCCCTGAGCCTTCTGTGCTTCGTAGTCGCGCAGCGCAATAAAGGCCGGCTTCTGCAACAGCAGGATGGCGGTGATGTTCAGCCATGCCATCAGGCCCACGCCGATGTCGCCCAAGCCCCAGGCCAGATCGGCAGTCTTCACCGTGCCGTACACGGTGGACACCATCAGCGCCAGCTTCAGCACCAGCGTCAGCCACGGACGGTTGATCTTGCGATTGATGTAGGCAATGTTGGTTTCGGCAATGTAGTAGTACGCCACGATAGTGGTAAAGGCGAAGAAGAACAGCGCCACCGCCACGAAGATGGAACCGAAACCCGGCATGATGTTTTCCATCGCGGTCTGGGTGTAGCCCGGACCGGCAGCCACACCGGCAATACCGCTGTACAGCGCCTTGCCATCGGCACCCTGCACATTGTACTGGCCGGTAATCAGCAGCATGAAGGCCGTAGCCGAGCACACGAACAGGGTGTCAACGTACACCGAGAACGCCTGCACCAGACCCTGCTTGGCCGGGTGCGACACGGCGGCGGCGGACGAAGCGTGCGGGCCAGTGCCTTGGCCGGCCTCGTTGGAGTACACGCCACGCTTCACGCCCCACTGGATCGCCATGCCCAGGATGGCGCCAAAACCGGCATCAAAACCAAACGCGCTGTTGAAGATCAGCGCCAGCACGTGCGGCAGCTCATGAATGTTCAGCGCCACCACCACGCAGGCCACCAGGATGTAACCCAGCGCCATGAACGGCACCACGATCTCGGCAAAGGAAGCAATGCGCTTCACGCCGCCAAAGATGATGAAGCCCAGCACCAGTGCCAGCACCGCGGCAGTCACGTTCGGGTCGATGCCCAGCGCGTTCTGCAGACCGGCGGCAATGGAGTTGGACTGCGTGCCCGGCAGCAGCAGGCCGCAGGCAAAGATGGTGGCGACGGCAAAGAACAGCGCATAGCGCTTCATGCCCAGCCCCTTCTCGATGTAGAAGGCCGGACCACCGCGGTATTCGCCGTTGATCTTTTCCTTGTAGATCTGGCCGAGGGTGGATTCCACGTAAGCCGAGCTGGCGCCAAGGAAGGCAACCATCCACATCCAGAACACGGCGCCCGGGCCGCCAAAGGTGATAGCGGTGGCTACACCGGCGATGTTGCCGGTACCCACGCGCCCGGCCAGCGTCATGGCCAGCGCCTGGAACGACGACACGCCGCTGTCACTGGACTTGCCATCGAACATCAGGCGGATCATTTCGCCAAAATGGCGTACCTGCGCAAAGCGGGTGCGCAGCGAGAAGAACAGGCCGACGCCCAGGCAAAGGAAAATCAGCCCTTTGCTCCAGATCCAGCCATTCAGAAAATCAACCAGTTCCTGCATGTTTACTCCTTACGATCAGTGTTGTGCTGCCCCGAAACGGGAAGGCTCCCTGTCAAGGAGCCGG
>CAMLGD010000225.1 GCA_946479405.1 uncultured Vogesella sp. | reverse complement strand
CCAGCCGCCGCTGGATCCGGCCGAGATCGTCCGCAGCGCGTCGAACATGCACATGCCAGATGCAGCGCCGCTTCCACGACAGCCTGTGCGCGCAGACCTACCTGCTGCCGCTGCCGGCCACCGACGGCGAAGACATGTTGGCCGCAGCCACCTGGCTGTCGCTGTATCAGGCTGCCGCCGGCACGCAGGACGCCGACAACGCGCAATGCCTGCTGATCAACCGTCCGGATGGCCGCTTCCTGGCGCTACAGCCTCGCTCGCCGGATGCCCACATCGTGGCGCAGTGCTGGGGCCAGCCGCTGAATGCGCGCTATGTGGTGGACATTGCCGACGAACAGGCCCCGTGGCGCCGCCACCAATCCTATGCCGAGGCCAGCTACATCCTGGGGCGCCGCCTGAACGACCCCGGACTCAACCTCGCGCAGTTGCGCGACCTGGTAGCCAGTCTTGCCCGCAGCATCGCCTGACACCGTTCAACCCTGACAGACCATCTTTTTCGAGAGCCACACCATGAGCAAAGAAAGCACCCAGAAAAAACTGTCGCGGGTTCGCCCGCCCCGCGTGCAGATCACCTACGACGTCGAGATCGGCGACGCCATCGAAACCAAGGAACTGCCCTTCGTACTGGGCGTACTGGGCGACTACTCCGGCCACAGCAAACAGCCGCTGCCGAAGATGAAAGAACGCAAGTTCGTACAGATCGACCGCGACAACTTCGACGAAGTGCTCAAGGGCATGGCGCCGCGCCTGGCCATCAAGGTGGATAACAAACTACAGGAAGACGGCAGCCAGCTGGCCATGGAATTGAACTTCAATCAGTTGGCCGACTTCGAGCCGCAGAACGTGGTGGCCCAGGTCGAGCCGCTTCAGCGCCTGCTGGAAGCACGCACTCGCCTGGCCGACCTGCGCAACAAGATGGCCGGCAACGACAAGCTGGAAGAGCTGCTGGATGAAGTGGTGCGCGACACCGAGAAACTGCGCCAGATCAGCCAGTCCGCCAATAGCGACCACACCGGGGAGTAATCATGAGCAGCGCACAACAACTCGAAACTGCGGCCAACCCTGCCGCCCTGGATGCCGGCAGCCTGCTGGACAGCATCATTGAGCAAAGCCGTATTGCCACCAACGACAGTGAAAAAGGTCACACCCGCGACCTGATCGGCGAGCTGGTGGCCCAGGTACTGGAAGGCAGTGTGACAGTATCGCGCGACCTGTCCGCCAGCATCGACGCCCGCATTGCCGAACTGGATGCCCTGCTGTCCGCCCAGCTCAACGAAGTGATGCACCATGCCGAGTTCCAGAAGCTGGAAGCCTCCTGGCGCGGTCTGAAATACCTGGTAGCGCAGTCGGAAACCAGCACCATGCTGAAGATCAAGGTGCTCAACGCCAGCAAGAAAGACCTGGTCAAGGATTTCAAGGCCTCGCCGGAATTCGACCAGAGCGCCCTGTTCAAGAAGATCTACGAGGAAGAGTACGGCACCTTCGGTGGTGCACCGTATGCCGCACTGGTGGGCGACTACGAATTTACCCGGCACCCGGAAGACTTCTACCTGCTGGACGAACTCTCCCACGTTGCCGCCTCGGCACACGCGCCGCTGCTCACCGCCGCCGCTCCCGGCCTGTTCGGCCTGGAAAGCTTTACCGATATCGGCAAGCCGCGTGACCTGGCCAAGATCTTCGACACCGTCGAATACGCCAAGTGGAAATCGTTCCGCGAATCGGAAGACTCCCGCTACGTGGGCATGGTGCTGCCGCACGTGCTGGGCCGGCTGCCCTACGGCCGCGACAACGTGCCGGTGGAAGCCTTCGACTTCGAGGAAAACGTCGATGGTAGCCACCACGACAAATACCTGTGGACCAATGCCGCCTACGCCTACGCCGCCCGCCTCACCGATGCCTTCGCCCAGTACGGCTGGCTGGCTGCCATCCGCGGCGTGGAAGGCGGCGGCCTGGTGGAAGGCCTGCCGGCGCACACCTTCAAGACTGACGACGGCGAAGTGGCACTGAAGTGCCCCACCGAAGTGGCCATCACCGACCGCACCGAGAAACTACTATCCGACCTGGGCCTGATCTCGCTGGTGCATTGCAAGAATACCGACTACGCCGCCTTCTTCAGCGGCCAGTCGGTGCAGAAAGCCAAGACCTACAACACCGATGCGGCCAACGCCAACGCGCGCCTGTCCACCCAGCTGCCCTACATCTTCGCGGTATCCCGCGTTGCGCATTACATGAAATCCATCATGCGCGACAAAATCGGCAGCTTCGCCTCGCGCCAGAACGTACAGGACTTCCTGAATACCTGGCTGGCGCAATACGTGCTGCTGGACGACTCCGCCAGCCAGGAAGCCAAGGCCAAGTACCCGCTGCGCGAAGCCCGCGTGGACGTGGTGGAAGTGCCGGGCAAGCCCGGCGTCTACCGCGCTGCAGCCTTCCTGCGTCCGCACTTCCAGCTGGACGAACTCACCATTTCCCTGCGCCTGGTAGCCGAGTTGCCGCAACCCGCAGGCTAATGCCCTTCACCCACATGGCCGCCCTATACAGCAGCCGTGTGGGCATCTGCTCAGGAAGCTCTGCTTCCTTTTTATGACCCTAGGAGAATCCAAATGGCATTTGACGCCTTTCTGAAAATCGACGGCATCCCCGGTGAAAGCACCGATGACCAGCACAAGGACTGGATTGAAATCCAGTCCTTCGCCCACCTGATCGAGCAGCCGGCCCAGGCCACCGCCAGCTCCGCCGGCGGCGCCACCGCCGAACGCGTCAACCACGGCGTGTACGAAATCGCCCACTTCCTGGACAAGGCCAGCCCGAAGATCTACGAAGCGTGCTGCACCGGCAAGCACATCAAGGATGTCACCATCGAGCTGTGTCGCGCCGGCGGTGACAAGGTGAAGTACATGGAAATCAAGATGGAACAGGTGCTGATCTCCAAGGTTGAGCCGAGCGGTTCCGCCAACGACGCTGGCTTCCCGGCCGAAAAGGTGAGCTTCAGCTACGGCAAGATCAAGTGGACCTACACCCAGCAGAAACGTGCTGACGGCGCCGGTGGCGGTAACGTCAGCGCCGGTTGGGACCTGACTGCCAACAAAGTAATCGCCTAAGCCGTTTTGCCGGTCGGCTCCGTGGCCCAGCCATGGTGCCGGCCTTGTAAGGAGTGCCCGATGTTCTACCGTTTGACCACCCTCATTGCCTGCAGCGCACTGCTGCTTGGCTGTGCCAACACCCGCAAAACTGCCACACCAACCGTCGACCCCTCCGTTGCACAGGCACAGGCAAGCAAGGCCATCGTCGTCAAAGTGGCCGAAGGCGTGGAGCAAGCCACCGCCAAGGTGGTGGAAGCCACCGGCAACAAGAACGTTGTCAGTGACCCCACCCTGGTGCCGTTCGACAAGATGAGCGCCAAGCTCACCCCGCTCACCGAACAACAGGTACGTGCCCTGGCCCCGGCCCTGGTCATTGCCAAACAGATCATCGTCACCGGCTACTGCGATCGTCGCGAAGTGGGTAACGCTCCCGCCGCCGCCAAGGCCCGCGCCGAAACCGTCAAGAAGCTGTTGGTGGAAAACGGCATTGCGGCCAACCGCATTCTCACCAAGATCGATACCCAGCAGCGGCTGCATGCCGTCCGGGTCACCTTCAACGGCTAAGTCACGCTCACCATGAACCTCCCCGACCTGCTCGCCAGCTTCGCGTCCGCCTTCAATCAGGAGCAGCGCCTGCTCAGCCTGCAACTGGGCGACGGCAGCCGCTGGGGCGAGGCGCTGTTGCCGCTGAACCTGACGGGCGACGAGGCGCTGGCCGGCGATTACCGCTTCCGCGTCGAGTGCCTGTCCGCCAGTGACAGCATCGAACTCAAATCGCTGCTCGGCCTGCCGGTACGGCTCGGCATTGCCGGCGCCGATGGCAGCGAGAGCCTGCGCTGCGGCGTGGTCAGCGCCGCGGAGGCGCTGGCCAGCGATGGCGGCTTTGCCAAATACGCGCTGACCGTGGAGCCGCCGTTCGCGCTGCTGCGCCTGCGCCAGACCGCGCGCGTGTTCCAGGACCTGCCAGTGGACGCCATCGTGCGCCAGCTCTTTGCCGAGCACGCTGTGGCCAACCCGGTATTCGCTGCGCTGCAGGGGCTGGACTTCGTGCTGTCCGGCCCGCTGCCGGCGCGCAGCTACTGCCTGCAGTACCGCGAATCGGACCACGACTTCATTTGCCGCCTGCTGCGCGAAGAGGGACTCGCCTGGCGTTACGAACACCTGGACGGTGACACGCCGCAGGTCCAACTGCAGGCCTTCGACGACCCGTATTCCTTGCCGGCGGCCAACGTCGAGCGGGTACGTTTCCACCGCAGCGATGCGACGGAAGAAGAGGATGGTCTCACCCGCTGGGACGGCGCGCGGCAGATCGTGCCCGGCAGCGTGGCGCTGGCCAGCTTCGACTACCAGCCGGTGGCCACCGGCCACAGCGGCGACGAGAGCAGCGTCGAGCAGGGGCTGGACGGC
The DNA here is from genome assembly GCA_946479405.1 of uncultured Vogesella sp. The sequence continues at coordinate 523 of CAMLGD010000225.1, read as the reverse complement.
AGCCGGCTACAGAGCAGCCTGCAGCACTACGACGCCCCCGGCGCCTACTACGCCAGCGACGCCGAGCAGCTGAGCCACTACGCGCGGCTGCGGCAGCAGGCACACGATGCGCAGGCCAAGACCTTTAGCGGCGGCGGCTCGGTGCGCGGCCTCACCGCCGGGCAGTGGTTCCGCCTCGACGACCACCCTGCACACGATGGCGATGCGCCCGAGCAGCGCGAATTCGTGGTTACCCGCCAGACACTGAACGTACGCAACAACCTGCCGGTCGAACTGGCGCGCAGCCTGCCGGCCGCCTTACGGCCAACGTTGGCCGCAAGCAGCGATGGCGATGACGCGCCGTTCCGCACCGCCTTCGACGCCCAGCGCCGCGGCCTGCCGCTCACCCCGCCCTATGCCGACTCCGCCCACGCCAAACCCACCGCGCGCGGCGCGCAGACCGCCACCGTGGTCGGCCCGGCCAATGAGGAAGTCCACACCGACGCCCACGGCCGCATCAAGGTGCAGTTCCACTGGCAGCGGC
>CAMLGD010000224.1 GCA_946479405.1 uncultured Vogesella sp. | reverse complement strand
GAGCGCAACCTTGCCAAGGTTGAGGTCGCGAGTTCGAGCCTCGTTTCCCGCTCCACAGTTTGTTCAAATTGTCTGAATGATGTAAGTTCGGGCAATAAAGTTTACGGCGCGGTAGCAAAGCGGTTATGCACCGGATTGCAAATCCGTGTAGGTCGGTTCGACTCCGGCCCGCGCCTCCAATAAAAACCCCAGCAAACAAAAGTTTGCTGGGGTTTTTGCTTTTCGCGGCCAACGTTCGGTGGCCGAACTTTGCTACCGCTTGCATGCTCATCCAGCGAATAATCTCTGTACTGGCGCTGGTGCAAAATCCACTCTGCCGACAGGCGCGGCACTGCGGCCAACGTTGGCCGGACGGTTGTCGCGTTCCATGCCGGCCAGCCGCAAGATCCTGGTTGCGGTGACTGTGCCGGCAGCCAAGCGCATTCCACTTGTGTGAAATTAAAACGGATGTTTAACTCTGGTGGGCGGGTGCCAGCGGCACACCATAATAAGCACAACACCACCACACGAGGCGCATCCACCATGCTTAACGGAACTCCCCGCAAGGTAGCCATTGTCGGCGCCAACCGCATTCCCTTTGCCCGCTCCGGCACTGCCTATGCCCAGCTTTCCAATCAGACCATGCTGACCGACACCCTGAAAGGACTGGTGGACAAATACGGTCTGCAGGGCAAAGTGCTGGGGGAGGTGGTGGGCGGTGCCGTGATGAAGCACGCCCGCGACTGGAACTTGGTGCGTGAATGCGTGCTGTCGTCCGGCCTGCACCCTGCCACACCGGCCTACGACGTGCAGCAGGCGTGTGGCACCGGGCTGGAAGCGGCGATCCTGGTTGCCAACAAGATCGCGCTGGGACAGATCGACGTTGGCATCGCTTGCGGCAGTGATACCACTTCGGATGCGCCGGTGGCGGTGCACCGCGGCCTGCAACGGGCGTTGATGGACCTCAATGCCGCCAAGGGCAGCGGCGACAAGCTGCGGCATCTGCTGCGTGCGCTCAAGCCATCGCACCTGTTGCCGGAGCTGCCAGCCAACGCCGAGCCGCGTACTGGCAAATCCATGGGCCAGCATGCCGAAATCACTGCCCAGCGTTACGGCATCAGCCGGCAGGCACAGGACGAGCTGGCGCTGGCCAGCCATCAGAAGTTGGCTGCAGCCTATGAACGCGGCTTTTTCGACGATCTGGTGATGCCGTACCACGGTCTGCTGCGTGACAACAACCTGCGTCCCGACAGCACTCTGCAGAAAATGGCGACACTGGCACCGGCCTTCGAGCGCAGCAATGGCAGCATCACTGCGGCCAATGCCTCGCCGCTTACCGACGGCGCCTCCGCCGTACTGCTGGCCAGCGAGGAATGGGCGGCGGCCAACAATCTGCCGGTGCTGGCCTGGCTGGTGGCCGGAGAAACTGCCGCGGTGGATTTTGTCGACGAGCGCGAAGGGCTGCTGATGGCGCCAGCGTATGCCATTCCGCGCCTGCTGCACAAGCATGGCCTGACACTGCAGGATTTCGATTTCTACGAGATCCACGAAGCCTTCGCCGCCGTGGTGCTGTGCACGTTGGCCGCATGGGAGTCAGACGATTTCTGCCGTCAGCGGCTAGGCCTGTCCGGTGCGCTGGGTAGCATCGACCGCAGCAAGCTCAACGTCAACGGCAGCTCCATCGCCGCCGGCCACCCGTTTGCCGCCACCGGTGGCCGCGTGCTGGCGACGCTGGCCAAACTGTTGGCGGAAAAGGGCAGCGGCCGCGGCCTGATCTCGATCTGTGCCGCTGGCGGCCAGGGTGTCACCGCTATTCTGCAGCGCTGATCAGGCCGGGCAGGTAGCGGCCGGGCGGGGTTTCGGCTAGAATCGCCCCCCTGTCCGATGCCCCGGTGGTGAAATTGGTAGACACAAGGGACTTAAAATCCCTCGGCTTCGGCTGTGCCGGTTCGACCCCGGCCCGGGGCACCATTCAGACAGAGCAAAGACTTAGGCGACTCTCAAGGTCGCCTTTTCTTTTTTGTGCGGCCGAACTGTGCCACGTTTGGGTCGCCGCTCTCGCGTGATGGCTGGCGCGGCCATTGCCAGTGAAGTGCCAGCCCGTAAAAAAACCCGCAGCACGCCGTGCGCTGCGGGTTTTTTGTCGCCGGGCCACCTGGGCCGGCAAGCATCGCGGCTTACTCACCCGGCGGGTGATCGGCCGGCGCGGCCAGCCTGTCAACTGATGGCCGGGTAGTCGCCATAGCCGTCCGGCCACGGCGTCAGCACCTCGAAGCCGCTGGCGGTGACCGCCACCATGTGCTCCCACTGCGCGGACAGCGAGTGATCCTTGGTCACCACCGTCCAGCCATCCGGCAGGTGTTTTATTGCCGCCTTGCCGGCGTTGATCATCGGCTCGATGGTGAAAATCATGCCCGGCTCCAGCCGCAGGCCTTCGCCGCGGCGGCCGTAGTGCAGCACTTGTGGCTCGTCGTGATAGATCTGGCCGATGCCGTGGCCACAGTATTCGCGCACCACGCTGAAGCCGGCCTGTTCGGCGACGCGCTGGATGGCATGACCGACATCGCCCAGCGTGGCGCCCGGTTTTACCTGCTGGATGCCGGCCAGCATCGCCTGATAGGTGGTGGTGACCAGCCGCCGCGCCAGGGTGTCCGGCTCGCCGACAAAGTACATGCGGCTGGTATCGCCGAACCAGCCATCCTTGATGATGGCGACGTCGATATTGATGATGTCGCCGTGCTTGAGCTTGCGGTCGGACGGAATGCCGTGGCAGATGACATGGTTCACCGAGGTGCACACCGTCTTGGGGTAGCCGTGATAGCCGACGTTGGCCGGAATCGCGCCCTGCACCTTGACGATGTAGTCATGGCACAGCTTGTCCAGTTCATCGGTGGTCACGCCGGGTTTCACATGTTCGGCGATCATGTGCAGCACCTCTGCGGCCAACATGCCGGCGCGGCGGGCAAGGGCGATTTCGGCTTCGTTGCGGAGGGTGATGCGTCTGGTGGGTTTCATAATGATTGTTCCGTACTGGGTTCCGCGGTGTTTTTGCCGGCGCTGGCCTGCTGTTCCAGCTGGATCAGCAATTGGCAGATTTCGCCGTAGCGCAGGTTGGGGTTCAGCTCGGCCAGCATGCCGACCCGCAGCCAGTGCTCGGCCTGGGCGTTGATCGAGCGGCTGAGTGCGCTGCTGCTGACGCGCAGGTTTTCGTGCATGTGTTCCGAGATCTTGATGATGCCCACCGCGGTTGCCTTTATATGGTTTGTAGTCGTTTCATATAATACTGCCTGCCGTCAAAAAACGCCCGTCACTTTTGCACACTACCGTCGGCAAGGTTGGCCGCAGCCGGCGACTGCAAGCTGCGGTCAGTAGGCTACGGCTTGCGCTGGGGCGGCTCAGTGCGCCTGGCTGGTATCCGCCACCCGGCTGGGCTTGGGTGCCAGCCAGATCACGCAGGCCGCCGCCACGAAGGACAGCCCGGACAGCAGGAACAGCTCGTTGGTGGACAGCATGATGCTTTGCGACTGCAGCAGCTGGTTGAGCTGCTGGCGGCCAGCCTCCAGCCCGGCGGACTGGCTGAGCTGGCTCAGCGCCTGGCCGCTGCTGTCCACCAGCCCGGCCAGCTCGGCATGGTAGTAGCTGGCCTTGTCGTCCCAGGCGGTGGTGACGAGGGAGGTGGCAAAGGCGCCGGACAGCGTGCGCATGAAGCTCATCAGCCCGGCGGCGGAGGCCATCTCGTCGTTATCGACGCTGGCCATGGCCAGCCCGGTCAGCGGCACAAAGAAAAACGGCATGCCGATGCCCTGCAGCAGCAGCGGCAGCGCCACCTGCCAGAAGTCCATATCGGTGGTGGCAAAGCTGCGGTACAGCGTGACCGCGCCCAGCCACATCACGCCGGCAAACACCAGTGGCCGTGGGTCCATGCGTTGCGACAGCTGCGCCGCCAGCGGCGCCACCAGCACCGCCAGGATGCCGCTCATGGCGGTGGCGTAGCCGGCATCGGTGGCGGTGTAGCCCATATAGCTTTGCAGCCACTGCGGCGTCAGCACCGTGGCGCCGAAGAATGAGCCGAACGCCAGCGAGATGGTCAGCACGCTGACCCAGTAGCCGCGGTGGCGGAACACGCGCAGGTTCACCACCGGGTTGCGCTCGGTCATTTCCCAGATCAGGAAGGCGGCAAAGCCAACCGCGCTGATTACCGCCAGCCCGGTGATGAATGGCGAATTGAACCAGTCCAGGTTCTTGCCCTCGTCGATCATCAGCTGGAACGCGCCGACCCACAGCACCAGCAGCGCCAGGCCGACCGTGTCGAGGCTGAGCTTCTGCAACCGGCTCTGGTAGCGCTGCAGCAGCTGCCAGCCAAAGTAGCCGCAGGCCAGCGCGATCGGCACGTTGATGTAGAAGATCCACGGCCAGCTGGCGTCATCGCACAGCTTGCCGCCGAGGATCGGCCCCATGATCGGCGCCACCAGCGTGGTCATGCTCCACAGGCCGATGGCGGCGCCGGCTTTTTCCTTGGGGAAGATCTGCAGCAGCAGCGTCTGCGACATCGGCATCAGCGGGCCGCCGGCCAGCCCCTGCAGCACGCGGAACAGGATCAGCATTTCCAGCGAGGTGGCCATGCCGCACAGCAGCGAAAACACGCCGAACAGCATCATGGCGCTGGCAAACAGCCGCACGGTGCCAAAGCGCGCCGCCAGCCAGCCGGTCAGCGGCACGGTAATCGCTTCGGCCACCGCGTACGAGGTAATCACATAGGTGCCCTGGCTGGCGGACACCCCCAGGCTGCCGGCGATATTCGGTACCGACACGTTGGCGATGGTGGTGTCCAGCACCGCCACAAAGTTGGCCGCAGCCAGCAACATGGCGGCCAGCCACAACTTGTTGCCGCTGAGCGGGGTAATGGGCGCGGGAGCGCTGATGGATAACATGGCGGCGTCCTTACTGCGCGGCGGTATCGACAGTCGCTGTCATCGACAGTCCGACTTGCAGCGGGTGTGCCCGCAGCTCGGCCGGGTCCAGCGCAATGCGCACCGGCAGGCGCTGTACCACCTTGATCCAGTTGCCGGTGGCGTTCTGCGCCGGAATGGTGGCAAACGCGG
>CAMLGD010000223.1 GCA_946479405.1 uncultured Vogesella sp. | reverse complement strand
AAGAAGCCGGCGTCGGCGCCGGTCTTGTCCAGCAGCAGTGCATCCTGCTGCTTGTCCTTGCGTTGCAGGGTAAGCGCATCGGCCATGCCGGCCAGGTTTTTGTACAGCATGCGTGCCGACAGGGCCATGTTGGCCGCCGGTACTTTCATGTGCTCCGGCAGGGTGCCGTCTTCCACCAGCCAGGATGGCTCCATATTGTCGCTGGCGGCCTCCAGCGATGGCTCGCTTTGCAGCAGCCACAACCATTCGGTCAGGCTTTCCATGCAGGCGCCGGCGGCGTCGATGGCATTGGTCGACAGCTCCGGCTTGTCGATCAGCGAATCCACGCGGGTGGCCAGTGCCGGCACCTTGTCCAGCCAGCCCATGGCCTGCGCCACGCTGTGCTCGGCGGCAAACTGGTTCACCGCCTTCTTGGCCAGATGGTGCGCCTCGTCGATGCAGTAGAAGCTCTGGTCCGGCGCCGGCAGGATCACGCCGCCGCCCATGGTGATGTCGGCCAGCAGCAGGTCGTGGTTGGCGACTACCACGTCCACGGTTTCCAGTGTCTCGCGTGCCAGATAGAACGGACACTCGGCACGGTTGGGGCAGCCGGCTTTCAGGCAGCCGTGGCGGTCGTTGGTGACGCGGCGCCACAGGTCGTCCTCGATGTTCTCCGGCCAGGTGTCGCGGTCACCGTTCCAGCGCCGGTAGTAGAAAGCGTCGGACAGCTGGCGCAGCGCGTCGATCTCTGCCTGCTCCGGCTTGCGCTCCCATAGCGCCATGGTCGGGTCTGGCGCCAGTAGCTCGCCCTGGGCGTGGTCGGACGTCAGCTGGTACAGGCGGTACGGGCACAGGTATCGGCCACGGCCCTTGGCCAGGGCAAAGGTCAGCGCCAGCCCGCTTTTTTCGATCAGGAACGGCAGGTCGCGGTTGACCAGCTGCTCCTGCAGCGCGATGGTGGCGCTGGTGACCACCAGCTTCTTGTTGCGGCACTTGGCCATTACGCCGCCGGCCAGCAGATAGGCCAGACTCTTGCCGACCCCGGTGGGGCCTTCCACCACGGCGATGCTCTCGCCATTGCGCTCCACCGCCTCGCCGTCGGCGTTCACCGGGACGGCGCGGCCAAAGGCATTGGCGATCTCGGCCAGCATGCGGCGCTGGGCGGCACGCGGCCGGAAGCCCGGCAGGTTGTCGGCAATGGCGCGGTAGTGGTCGCGCAGCAGGTTTTTTTCGGCATCGGTCAGCATGGCGCGCATTGTAACGGATTCGCCATGGGTGCGCCGCTTGCGGCCAACGTGGCATGCTGTGCGGGCGCGGCTTAGGATGAAGTCAGTGCCGCGTCATGGGTGAGGCGCCGGCGCGGTGGAAAGGGGCGAACATGAATCCGGTAAGCAGGGTGTTGATCGTGAGCAGCGACGCACCGTGGCGGGCTGAGGTGGTGGCCGGCCTGTTGTTGGCTGCGGCCAACCTGGAAAATCCGTACGGGCTGTGCGCGGAGGGCGTGGCCGGCAGTCGGGAGGCGGAGCAGCGCGTGCTGGCCGATGGTGAGGTGCAGATCGTGCTGATCGACAAGGGCTTGCGCGAGAACGGTGAGCCGCAGCCAGCGGTGACGCTGGCCAATCGCATCAATCAGCTGCGTCCAGAGCTGTCGCTGTACATCCTGCTGCAGGACGACGACGAAAAGCTGCTGATGGAAGAGCTGGCCAGCCATGCCATCGATGGCTATTTCTATCGTGACGAGCACGATGTCAGCGGCTGGTTTCGCATTCTGTCGGCGGAGATGGGTGAGAAGGCGGCGACGCCGTTTTACGACCGGCTGAAGCAGTACGTGGCGATGGCCAAGGATTCCTGGCACACGCCAGGGCACTCCGGCGGCGATTCGCTGAAGGGCAGCCCGTGGGTGGGCGATTTCTACGACTTTGTCGGTGAGGAGATGCTGCGTGCCGACCTGTCGGTATCGGTGCCGATGCTGGATTCGCTGCTGCATCCCACCGGGGTAATCGCCGAAGCGCAAAGGTTGGCCGCAAAGGCCTTTGGCGCGCGGAAGACCTACTTCGCCACCAACGGTACTTCCACCTCCAACAAGGTGATCTTCCAGACCCTGCTGGCGCCCGGCGACAAGCTGCTGCTGGACCGCAACTGCCACAAGTCGGTGCATCATGGCGTGATTCTGTCCGGCGCGCGGCCGGTGTATCTGGATTCCTCGCTCAACCGCCACTATGGCATCTTCGGGCCGGTGCCCAAGCAGCTGATCTTCGATGCCATTGCGGCCAACCCCGATGCGCGGGTGCTGATCCTGACTTCCTGCACCTACGATGGCCTGCGCTACGACCTGGCGCCCATCATCGCCGCCGCGCACACTGCCGGCATCAAGGTGATCGTGGATGAGGCCTGGTACGGGCATGCCCGGTTTCATCCGGCGTTCCGCCCCACGGCGCTGGAGGCGGGGGCGGATTACGTGACGCAGAGTACGCACAAGGTGCTGTCGGCGTTCTCGCAGGCCAGCATGATTCACGTCAACGACCCGGCCTTCGACGAGCACTTGTTCCGCGAAAATTTCAATATGCACACCTCCACCAGTCCGCAGTACAACCTGATCGCCTCGCTGGACGTGGCGCGCAAGCAGGCGGTGACCGAGGGCTACCGATTGTTGGACCGTGCGCTGCATCTGGCGCAGGAGTTGCGCGGCAAGATTGGCTCCACCGGTGCCTTCCGGGTGCTGGAGCTGGAGGATCTGCTGCCGGAAAGCATGCGGGGGGAAGGGGTGCAACTGGACCCGACCAAGATTACCGTCGATATCGCGCAATCCGGCTATTCCAGCGACGAGCTGCGACAGGTGCTGTTCGAGCGTTTCAATATCCAGATAGAAAAATCCACCTTCAACACTATTACGCTGTTGCTGACACTGGGCACCACGCGCAGTAAGGTGTCGCGGCTATTCGATGCGCTGCTACGGCTGGCCAAGGAGCAGCGCACGCCGCGGCAGTATCACCGCCTGCCGGAGATTCCGGGTTTTTCGCGCCTTGCCTGTCTGCCGCGTGATGCTTTCTACGAGTCCGGCGAACGGCTACCGCTGCTGGACGACGACGGTCAGCCCAACGGCGCCCTGTGCGGGCGGGTGTGCTGTGATCAGATCGTGCCGTATCCGCCGGGGATTCCGGTGCTGGTGCCGGGGCAGGTGATCGAAGCACCGATTCTGGCCTACCTGGCTCGGCTGCTGAAAACGCAGAAGTCAATCGAAATGCACGGCCTGGCTGAGGAGGGTGAGTATTGTGTACGGGTACTGCGGGCTGACGAACTGGCCACCTTGCCTAGTGCGGGCTGGTTCAACTGATCTTTGGGACGGTTGTCGTTCGGTGGCGGTCAGTGAGGTGTGTGGACGTTAATAATCCTAAACACGGCCTGTTTGGCTAAGTCATTGTTTTGTCGGGGGAGGCTGTTCGGGAGTGGCCGCCGGACCCGGCGTGGCGGGCGTGGCGGGGTTGTCAGCGCACTGGATTTCGGATACATATAACCATGTCGCAATTTTGTAAATCATGGCCCGTCGGGCCTCTACAATTGCGCTCCTTCATTCAATGACGGATGGTTTGCGTGTAGTAATGTGCCACTGCGCATGAAAACGCCAAGTTTTCACGCTGCGGTGGCATTAATTTTTTCGGAATTCATCATGAGCCAACCCAGACACTATCTCCAGTTCAGCGACCTTACCGCGGCAGAATACCAATACCTGTTTCAGCGTGCCCAGGTTCTGAAGCGACGACAGTCGTCCGGTCAGCTGTACCAGCCGCTGGTCGGCAAGGTGATGTCGATGATTTTCGAGAAGAACTCCACGCGCACCCGTGTGTCGTTCGAAGCCGGCATGGCCCAGCTTGGTGGGCACGCCATGTTTCTGGATGGCAAGAGTTCGCAGATCGGCCGCGGCGAACCGGTGGAAGACACCGCCCGCGTGCTGTCGCGCATGAGCGACGTGATCATGATCCGCACCTTTGAGCAGAGCCTGGTGGAACGCCTGGCGGCCAACTCGCGCGTGCCGGTGATCAATGGCCTGACCAATGAATACCATCCGTGCCAGATTCTGGCCGACATCCTGACCTATATTGAGCATCGCGGCGATATCCGCGGCAAGACCGTGGCCTGGATCGGCGATGGCAATAATATGGCGCGCACCTGGCTGCAGGCGGCCAAGTTGCTGGGCTTCAAACTCAAGGTTGCCACCCCGGTGGGTTACGAGCTGGCGACGCTGGATGGCGAGCACTACGGTAGCGATTGCTTTGAAGCATTCCATAATCCGCAGTCGGCAGTAGAGGGCGCTGATCTGGTGACCACCGACGTGTTCACCAGCATGGGCTACGAGGCGGAAGCCGAGGCGCGCCGCCAAGCCTTTGACGGCTATATGGTGACCACCGAGCTGATGCGTGCGGCCAACCCGGACGCATTGTTCATGCACTGTCTGCCGGCCCATCGCGGTGAAGAAGTGGCCGCCGATGTGATCGACGGCCCGCAAAGCGTGGTCTGGGATGAGGCGGAAAACCGCATGCACGGCCAGAAGGCCCTGATCGAATACCTGTTGCTGGGTCAGCTCAACGACTGAGCCGGCGCAAACTCACACCTGTGGAAAGAGAAAACGATGGCTGACATCAATAAAGTGGTACTGGCCTATTCCGGTGGCCTGGATACTTCGGTGATCCTGAAGTGGCTGCAAGACACCTATCAGTGTGAAGTGGTGACCTTCACCGCCGACCTGGGGCAAGGCGAAGAGCTGGAGCCGGCACGCCAGAAGGCACTGCAATTCGGTATCAAGCAAGAAAACATCTTCATTGACGATCTGCGTGAAGAGTTTGTGCGTGACTTCGTGTTCCCGATGTTCCGCGCAAATACCGTGTACGAAGGCGAATACCTGCTGGGCACCTCCATCGCGCGCCCGCTGATTGCCAAGCGCCAGATCGAGATCGCCAACCTGACCGGCGCCGACGCCGTGTCGCATGGTGCTACCGGCAAAGGTAACGACCAGGTGCGCTTCGAGCTGGGCTACTACGGCCTGAAGCCGGACGTGAAAGTAATTGCCCCATGGCGCGAGTGGGACCTGCTGTCCCGCGAGAAGCTGCTGGCCTATGCCGAGAAGC
>CAMLGD010000222.1 GCA_946479405.1 uncultured Vogesella sp. | reverse complement strand
AGGCGTGGGGCGTGACGCTGGACCCGGAACCGGGCCTGCGCATCCCGAACATGTTCGACGCCGCACTGTCCGGCAGCTTCATGGGGCTGTACTGCGAAGGCGAGGACATCGTGCAGTCCGACCCCAACACTCAGCACGTCACCGCCGCGCTGTCGGCAATGGAATGCATCGTGGTGCAGGACATCTTCCTCAACGAAACCGCCAAGTACGCGCACGTGTTCCTGCCGGGCTCGTCGTTCCTGGAAAAGGACGGCACCTTCACCAACGCCGAGCGCCGCATCTCGCGCGTGCGCCAGGTGATGAAACCCTTGGCCAAGTACGCCGACTGGGAAGTCACCCAGCTCTTGGCCAACGCCCTGGGCATGAAGATGGACTACACCCATCCGTCGCAGATCATGGACGAGATCGCCCGTCTGACACCGAGCTTTGCCGGTGTCAGCTACGAGAAGATCGACAAGCACGGCAGCGTGCAGTGGCCGTGCAACGACGACGCGCCGGATGGCACCCCGACCATGCACATCGACGGTTTCGTGCGCGGCAAGGGCAAGTTCTTCGTCACCCAGTACATCGCCACCGATGAAAAGGTGAACCGGCGCTTCCCGCTGATCCTCACCACCGGCCGCATCCTGTCGCAGTACAACGTCGGCGCCCAGACCCGCCGCACCGCCAACAGCATGTGGCATCCGGAAGACGTGCTGGAGATTCATCCGCACGACGCCGAGGAGCGCGGCATCAAGGATGGCGACAGCGTGGCGGTGACCAGCCGTGCCGGCGAGACGGTGCTGCACGCCAAGGTCAGCGAGCGCATGCAGCCGGGCGTGGTGTACACCACCTTCCACTTCCCGGAATCCGGCGCCAACGTGATCACCACCGACAACTCGGACTGGGCCACCAACTGCCCGGAATACAAGGTGACTGCGGTACAGGTACTGCCGGTGACGCAGCCGTCGGAATGGCAGCAGGACTACCAGCGCTTCAACCGCACCCAGCTTGAGCTGCTGGAGCAGGCAGGCGGCCCAGAAGGTAAGGCATGATGGCACCGGAACAACCACCCGCCCCCGCCGGCGCCAGTCACTGCCGGGTACAAACCTGGCAGGCTGGCGCGGTGAGCACACAGCAGGACACGCTGGCAGAAGAACTGCCAGTGGCGCTGGAGTTCAACGGCGTCTCGCACGCAGTGATGCTGGCGACGCCGCTGGACCTGGAAGACTTCGCGCTCGGCTTTGCGCTGAGCGAAGGCATCGTCGACAGCGTGCAAGAGGTGTTCGACATCCAGCAGGAAAGCGGCTGCGACGGCATCACCGTCAAGCTGGAGATCGCCAGCGCCCGCTTTGCCCGCCTGAAAGAAATGCGCCGCAACCTCACCGGCCGCACCGGTTGCGGCCTGTGTGGTACCGAAAGCCTGGCGCACGCCGTGCGGCCGCTGCCGCCGCTGCCCCACCCCGGCGTGGTGCACGAGGCAGCCATCCGCCGCGCGCTGACCGAGCTGCGCCAGCACCAGACGCTGCAACAGCTGACCGGTGCCACCCACGCCGCCGCCTGGTGCGGCGACGATGGCAGCATCCGCGTAGTGCGCGAAGACGTTGGCCGCCACAATGCGCTGGACAAGCTGATCGGCGCGGTGCTGAAATCGCGCCCCGCCACGCTGGACGGCTTTGTGGTGGTGACCAGCCGCGCCAGCATGGAAATGGTGCAGAAAACCGTCACCGCCGGCTTTGGCTGCCTGGTGGCGATCTCCGCCCCCACCCGGCTGGCCACCGAGCTGGCGCAGGCGGCCGGGCTGTGCCTGATCGGCTTTGCCCGCCCCGAACGCTGGGTGGCCTACAGCCACGCCGAGCGCATCCGCGCCGCCGCCCCCGACTCCTCCTGCGATTGACCCCGAGAACGCTCATGGACAACCAACACCTGACCCACATGGCCAACCAGATCGGCAGCTTCTTCGAAGCGATGCCGGATCACCAGGAAGCACTGGCCGGTATTAGCCTGCACATCCAGCGTTTCTGGGAGCCACGCATGCGCCGCGCGCTACAGCAGATCCTGCAGCAGGATGCGGCCAACCTCAGCCCCATCGTGCGCGAGGCGCTGCAGGCCGACGACAGCTGGCAACCGGCAGCGCACTAGTTGACGGCGGGGTGGCCACGGCGGCCACCCTGCTACTGTTGGCCGCACACCGCCGGTGTACAGCGGCATCAAGCCACCCATGCACCGCGCCAGCTGGTACTTGCTGCCGGCACAATCAGCAGCAAGGCCCGCGGTGCCAGCGCCGAAGCCATGCCGCCCCTGCCGCCACCCGCTATTGCATCAAGCCGTCCATACCCCGCGCCACACCAACAACCCCAGCTGGTTCTGAATGAAGGCAGTACACCATGCACGCGGCTGCGGTCGGCATACGCCAGCCGCGCCTTGCTGCAGCTCGGCGCGACGAGCCCCGGTTCTACCACTGATCGTGGTCTTCGATGTCCAAGTGGTAACAGGCGAGGATGGCCGCCAGGTCGCGCTTTCACCATACCAAGGGATAGCACAGCACCACCCGGTCGGTATCGTCGTTGAAGCCGGGGCTTTCCATACGCGACCGTCCAGTTTGCGCAGACGCCCTAGAACGCCCCTTCGGCGCGCAGCACCCGCTCCAGCGCGGCAAAGCAGTCGGCGTCGATGGCGCTGTGCAGGTGCTGCCGCATGATGCCCAGCGTTTTGGCCACCGGCGTGGCCGGGTGGTACGGGCGCTCGGCATTGATGGCGTCAAAAATGTCGGCGGTGGTGATGATGCGGGTTTCCAGTGCAATGGCGTCGGCGGCCAACCCGCGCGGGTAGCCGCTGCCGTCCAGCTTTTCGTGGTGCGCGCCGGCCACCCGCGCCATTTCGGCAAAGTGCCCGATGCGCTCGAGGATGGATTCGGTGTAACCGGCATGGCGCTGCACTGCCGCCCATTCGTCGGCGTCCAGCTTGCCCGGTTTGTCGAGGATGGTGTTGCTGACCCCCAGCTTGCCCACGTCGTGCAGCAAGGCAGCGCGTTTCAGCCAGCGACGCCGTGCCGGTGCCATGCCCAGCTCGGCGGCGATGCAGTCGGCGTAATGGCCAACGCGCTGGCTGTGGCCGGCGGTAAACGGGCTTTTGGAATCCACCACCTGGCCAAAGCCTTCCGCGATCTCATCCATGTAGTCCTCGTCCAGCGGCACCGCAAACTGTGCCGGCTCCAGCGCCAGCACCGCCTGATCGATATCGTCGGCTTCCAGCTGCTGCCAGAACGGTGCACTGGCGCCCAGCTGGCCGATCACCGCCACCAGCTGCGGGTCGAACCAGCTGCCGGTGCGCGACTGCACCTCGGCCAGTGCGGCATGGCGGCCGTGGGTGACATGGAACACATCCAGCACCTGCGCCAGCAGCGCAATGCGAGACAATAACGGAATGCTCTCGCCCAGCAGCCCCAGTGGCCGGCCGGAGCCATCCCAGTGCTCGTCCAGCGCCTGAATGCCGGCGGCCACGTTGTCGTTGAAACGCAGCTGGCGCGCGATGTCGGCACCGCGATGGCAGCGGGTGTTGATCAGCTCGTCGGCCATTTCCTTGCCGTGGCGCAGCACATTGAGGATGGATTGCGCACGCTGACGCCAGCTGCTGGCGTGGGTGCCGGTGTTGCTGAACACGAAGCCCAGCATCTGCGGCAGGCTGGTGCCGACCAGCTTGAAGTCCTGCTTGAACTGGCGGTCGTCGGTAAGGTACAGCTCGCTGATGCGCGCCGCGTTGCTGCTGCAGCCCAGGTCTTTCAGCAGGATGGTGTAGTACAGATCCCACAACTGCTGCGCCGTCAGCCCCAGTGCCTGGCCGATGTGCATGCCTATCCAGCAACTGCGGATGCAGTGGCCTTCCGGCTGGCCCTCGGTGATATCCAGCGCGTAGCTGAGCGCGCTGATGAGTTCGGACAGTTTCAGGGTGGTAGCCATGCGCTTCCCGAATGGAATGAGTCGGTCGCCGCGGCCAACGTTGGCCGCACGACAATGCTGCGCAGCATGCGATAAAAACGGCGGCGGCGATAGCCGTTTGCCCGCCGCCCTGCCCGCACGCCGCGTGTCAGTCGTTGCTGACCGCCAGCTCGTGCAGGAACTTCTCCAACACCAGGTTAGGCCGTCGCCCCTTGCGCGTGGCCACCGTCAGCGGCACCTGGTAATGCAGCTCGGCCGGGCGGATGGCGCGCAGCTTGCCCTGCGCCACCCAGCTGGCGGCAAAGTGGTCCGGCAGGTAGCCGATGTAGCGCCCGGTCAGGATCAGGAAGGCGATGCCCTCGCGGTCGCTGGCAGTCGCACTGCCGCCCAGCCTCTGCTGGCACTGCTGCGCCTCCGGCGGCAGGCGAAAGCCCGGTATCACCGCTGGCGCGGCAGCGATGTCGGCATCGCTGATATCGGCATCGGCACGCCAGAACAGCGGGTGGCCCTGGCTGCAGTACAGCAGCGAGTCTTCGTCGTACAGCGGGATGTAATCCAGCCCTGCCAACGGGCTGACCAGCGGCACCACGCCCACATGCAGCTGGCCATCCAACACCTTCAACTCGATATCGCTGGGCGTCATCATGCCGATATTGATGCGCACCCCCGGCCCCTGCTCGCTCAGCGCACTCAGCGCCTGGGTGATGCGCATGCGCGACTGCGTGACCAGGCTGTTGACGATGCCGATGTTCAGCTCGCCGCGCAGCTGCTGGTGCAGCTGGTTCACCTGGCTGCGGAAGCCTTCGATGGCCGCCAGCAGGGTCTGGCTGGCATGCAGCACCTCGCGCCCCTCGTCGGTCAGCGCAAAGCCGGCACGGCCGCGCTGGCACAGCCGGATGCCGAGGCGCTTTTCCAGGTCGCCCATGTGCAGGCTGATCGCCGAGCGGCTGATGCCCAGCACGCTTTCCGCCGCCGAGAAGCCGCCACACTCGGCCACGGTCTTGAACAGGCGCAGCAGGCGGATATCGAAATCGCTGACCTGGCTCAGGGATGCCTTCTTGCTCATGTTTAACAAACACTCAACTTAACGTGAGAAAGATGTGATTTAACTCACCTACAGTTCTATTGCAAGCTAACACCATCAACCCGCGCTCACAGGAGCCACGCAATGAACAGCAGCAACGACCAATT
>CAMLGD010000221.1 GCA_946479405.1 uncultured Vogesella sp. | reverse complement strand
GCCGCGATGAAGTCCGGCGTGGCCGCCCGTCCGATCGAGGACATGGACGCCTACCGCCTGCAGCTGCAGCAGTTCGTGTACCACTCGGGCACGCTGATGAAGCCGATCTACGCCGCCGCGCGCAAGGTCGAGATGGAGAAGAAGCGCATCGTCTTCGCTGAAGGCGAGGAAGAGCGCGTGCTGCGCGCGGTGCAGGTGATCGTCGACGAAAAGCTGGCCAACCCGATCCTGATCGGCCGCCCGGCCGTGCTGCAGCACCGCATCGAGCGCTTCGGCCTGCGCCTGCGCGCCGGCGTGGACTTCACCGTGGTCAACCCCGAGCACGACGAGCGCTTCCGCGACTACTCCGACGCGTATTACCGCATGATGGCGCGCCAGGGCATCACGCCCCAGTACGCCAAGCTGGAACTGCGCCGCCGCACCACGCTGATCGGCGCCATGCTGGTCAAGCAGGGCGAGGCCGACGGCATGATCTGCGGCACCGTCAGCACCACCGCGGCGCACCTTCGCTACATCGACCAGGTGCTGGGCGGCAGCGGCAAGGTCTACGCGGCCATGAACGGCCTGGTGCTGCCGGGCCGCCAGATCTTCCTGGTCGACACCCACGTCAACGTGGACCCGACCGCCGAGGAACTGGCCGAGATCACGCTGATGGCTGCCGAAGAACTGAAGCGCTTCGGTATCGAGCCCAAGGTTGGCCTGCTGTCGCACTCCAACTTCGGCTCCTCCGAGGCGCCTTCGGCCCGCAAGATGCGCGATACGCTCGCCATCCTGCGCGAGCGCGCGCCGGAACTCGAAGTCGACGGTGAAATGCACGGCGACAGCGCGCTCGACCAGAAGCTGCGCGACCAGCTGGTGCCGGACAGCACGCTGCAGGGCGAAGCCAACCTGCTGGTATGCCCGAACATCGACGCCGCCAATATCTCGTACAACCTGCTCAAGGTTGCCGCGGGCAACAACGTGGCGATCGGCCCGATCCTGCTGGGCGTGAAGGCGCCGGTGCACATTCTTACGCCGTCGGCAACGGTGCGCCGCATCGTCAACATGACCTCGCTGGTGGTGGTGGACGCTGCTGCCAAGCGTTAAGCCAACCTGCCTTGCAAGCTTGCGGAAAAGCCGGGTTCGCCCGGCTTTTTTGTCACTGGACGATAATGGTTAGTATGCGCACACATACGCTTAACATATTGAAACAATTGAGGAATTCCCGCGGCGACAGGGCCGGGATTGATTAATTGCGTGCATGCGCGTAACCTTACGCCTTTGATACAGGCGCTCGCCATGAGCGCCCCGGTGCGGTTGGCATCCGGCGCGTGCATGACAAGGCGCGCGAGGTTGCCGGCCAGGGTGGCCCGGACAGATCGTCTACCCAAACAGCGGCAGGCTCGATTTCCGGTTCAACAAGACAAGCAACGTGGTTTCCCAAGTACCTTTGATGCGGCAGGCAGTGCGGATGCTGGCCCGGTCGATGACCGGCGCGGCGCTGGTGCTGGCCCTGGCACAGCCGGCGCTGGCGCGCCAGGCGCAGACCGAAGGCATGGGAACCATTGCAGTGCAGCAGTTGCCCAACGAAGCACGGCAGACCCTGGAGCGCATCGAAGCCGGCGGCCCGTTCCTGTATGACAAGGACGGATCGAGATTCGGCAACTACGAGCGCATCCTGCCGCAACGTGAACGCGAGTATTACCGCGAATACACGGTCAAGAGCGCCAGGAGCCGGAACCGGGGAGCCAAGCGGATCGTCTGCGGCGGGGAACAACGCGCTGCCAACGATTGTTACTACACGGAAGATCACTACAACAGTTTCAAACGGATACTCAAATGATGACTGACATTTTCGGATTGGGCGACGCCCTTGCCGCCCGCGAAGAGCGCGGCGCCGGAGATGGCTGGCAGCGGGCTCAGCAGCAGGCCCAGAACCTATACGACAACGTGCTGATGATGCCGAGCCAGGAGCTCATGCAAAAACTCCCGCCCGCGACCGCGCCCGTGGCCATGCCCGCCGGTCCCGGTTGGAATGACGGCACCAGCGAGGGGGCCATGAACCTGTTCAAGACGGTGCGTCCGAACATCGTCCAGTCAATTCGCGCCTTCCGCGTGCCCGAGCTGGCCCAGGCGGCCGCGGATCTCGGCCAGCATTTCCTGTATGCCAACTGCGCGCATTGCGCCAGCAAGGCCGAAATCCTGGAAACGATCGCAACGTCGTTTATCTTCCCCAAGCATTTTGGCAAGAACTTCGATGCGCTGGCGGATTGCCTGACCGACCTGATCTACAAGGCCGGGCCGCAGCCGGGTTTCGTGATCGTGCTGGAAGGCCTGCCGATCGCGCAGAAGTTCGACAAAGAGGCGCGTGAGGTGCTACTGGACGTGTTTCGCGACGCGGCCGAGTTCTGGGGCGAGCGCAAGGTGCAGTTCCGAGTGTTCTACTCGTTCGCCTGACCGGCCTGATCAAGCAAAAAGCCCGCGAATGCGGGCTTTTTGCATTTGAAGGCTCTGCGTACTGCGGGTTTGCTCTCCCTTCCCGCTTAGGTTAGCTGGGCGGTTGGGTGCACCCACCGTTGGCCCTTTTCATGGCTGTTCTTGTGCAGGGACATGCCCGTGCGGTGTCAGCCGGTCGATCAGCTCGGGCAGCCCTTCGCTCAGTTGCGCTGCCACGTCGTCCTGCGACATCCCGGTCGATTGCGCCAGCGTGTCCAGCGCACCGGTTCCGCCCAGCGCGTCACTCAGCGCCGACGGCGTAACCGGCTGGTTGGCGCCGGTACCGATCCACGAATCCACCTGCTCGCCCAGCCCGGCTTGCGCCAGGATCTGGTGCAGCGCGCCGATGCCGCCTGCGGCAGCGCCCAGTGCCTGGCTGTTGGCCGGGGCGCCGCCCTGGCCGCCAAGCAGACCACCCAGCAAGGAACCCAGGTCGAGCCCGCCGGTGGCGCCGGGCGCGCTGGCATTGCCGCCGAGCACGCCACCCAGCAAGCCGCCGAGGCTGCCAAGGCCGCCCAGCCCATCGTCGACCGGCGCTGCGGTGCCGCTTTCCTGGCCACGGTTGCGCATTGCCAGCATCGCCAGCAGCCCGAGCGCCATCATCAGCTTCGGGTTGAGCCCGCCGCCGCCGGCGCTGCCGTCTTCGCCGCGGGTATTGCCCAGTTGCCCAAGCACGCCGCCCAGCACGCTATCGAGTAGTCCCATGGTCGACTCCTTCAGTCAAGGTTGGCGCTGGCCGGATGGCCGCCGCCGTCAGAAACCGCCAAGCACGGCGTTGAGCGTCGCCAGGCAGGCCAGCCCGGCGGTCTCGGTACGCAGGATGCGCGGGCCGAGCGACACGCCGGTAAAGCCGGCTTGCCGCGCTGCTTGTTCCTCATCGGGTGACAGCCCGCCTTCCGGGCCGATCAGCAGCGTGACGCCATCGGCAAGCAATGCCTCGCGGCGCTCAGCCACGTACACCGGCAGCGATTGCTCCGCACGCGGCGACACCAGCAGGCGTGACCCGGCGCCGCTGCCGGACTGCGCCAGCCATGTCTCAAAGTTAGCGACCGCGGCCACTGCCGGCAAGCGATTGCGCCCGCATTGTTCGCATGCGGCCTGCACCAGCGCCTGCCAGTGCGCCTGGCGCTTTTGCGCGCGTTCGCCGGTGAGGCGCACCACCGAGCGGTTGGCCTGCAGCGGCTGGATCGCGGCAACGCCGAGTTCGACAGCCTTCTCGATCAGCCAGTCCATCTTGTCGCCGCCGGCCAGACCTTGCGCCAGCGTGACACGGAAGGGCGGCTCGGCCTCGGCCGCGTCGTGCGCGCCGATGCGCGCCACGGCATGGCGCTTGCCCAGTTCAAGCAGGGTGGCGGCGTGGCTGCCGCCGCGTCCGTCGAACAGCGTGATGGCGTCGCCGGGCGCCAGGCGCAACACCTGGGCGTGGCGTACCACCGGTTCGGGCAGGGGGAAATCGGCTTCGGCGGCCAGGATTGCTTCCGCGCCGCCGACAAAGAAACGCGGGGCCATCAGCTTGCCTGGCCTCCGTCCTGATCCAGTGACTTGCCGAAGCCCCAGCGGTAGCCGTCCGGATCTTCGACCATGCAGTAGCGGTCGCCCCAGAACTGGTCGGCGGGGGCCATCAGGCTGACAGCGCCGGCATCGACCGCGCGCTGGTGCATCGCGTCGACATCGTCGCAGTAGACATAGAAGGTTTGCGGGCACTCCACGCCCAGCGAGCGGGGCGTGCGGGCGGTGCTGCCCCAGGCGCCTTCGGGTGCGAACATCACCACCAGTTCGCCCTGGTAGTGCATTTCGGCGTGGGTTGGGACGCCGTTTTCATCGACCACGTTGCCGGCGGCAAAGCCGAAGGCGCGGCTGTAGAAATCCAGTGCGTCGCGCCCGTTGGCGACGGTCAGGTAGGGGGTGAGCCAGGGGGTGTTGGCCGGTCTGCTCATGATCGTCTCCTGTCATGCGGGAAACCCGGCGCGGTCAGTCGCTGTTTTGTCACTAAGCGGGGCCGCGCGGTGCGAGTGTGCATCTTACGCGCGTGGCGCGGCGCTGTCGAAGTGCAGTGCAGCGGCCCGCGCCCGGCCCGCGGGTGATCCCCGAGGCATGCCCGCCGCCGGTGTCCGGGAGTCCGGAAAACCCCTTAGCTTCTGCTAAAATTGCGGTTTTCCCGCCGACAGGCTCACGCCCGCCGCGTCCAAGCTCACGTCCAAGACCGCCCGAATGTCCGCCCTAGCCCATCCCGCCACGAGTCCCTTTGCTTCCCAGCCCGCCAAGCTGATGGCCGATGCCATCCGCGTGCTTGCCATGGACGCCGTCCAGCAGGCCAACTCCGGCCACCCCGGTGCGCCGATGGGCATGGCGGATATCGCCGTGGCGCTGTGGGGCCGGCACCTGAAGCACAACCCGGCCAACCCGCACTGGGCCGACCGCGACCGCTTCGTGCTGTCCAATGGCCATGGCTCGATGCTGATCTATGCGCTGCTGCACCTGAGCGGGTACGACCTGCCGGTTGAAGAGCTGAAGAACTTCCGCCAGCTGCACAGCAAGACCGCCGGCCACCCGGAATATGGCATCACCCCCGGCGTGGAAACCACCACCGGCCCGCTCGGCCAGGGCATCACCAACGCGGTCGGCATGGCGCTGGCCGAACGCCTGCTGGGCGAAGAATTCAACCGCCCCGGCT
>CAMLGD010000220.1 GCA_946479405.1 uncultured Vogesella sp. | reverse complement strand
GCTGCACACCTCGCAACCCACTGTCAGCCGTGAGCTGGCGCGGCTGGAGCAATTGCTGGGCTTTGTGCTGTTCGACCGCGTCAAGGGCCGGCTGTTGCCCACTGCGCCGGCGCTGGCGCTGTTCGACGAGGTGCAGCGTTCCTACATCGGGCTGGAGCGCATCGTGGAGGCTGCGGCCAACCTGGCGCGGCCGGATGGCGGCCAGCTGGCGGTAGCCTGCCTGCCGGCGTTTGCCCACGCGCTGTTGCCGGCGGTGTGCCGGCGTTTGCAGCAGCAGGCCGGTTTGGTGCGGGTGGCGATCACGCCGCAGGAGTCGCCGCTGCTGGAAGAGTGGCTGTCGGCGCAGCGCTTCGACCTCGGCCTTACCGAATCGGCGGAGGCGCCGCCGGGCACCAGCCTGCTGCCGCTGCTCAGCGCCGACGAAGTGTGTGTGCTGCCGGATGGCCATCCGCTGCTGCAAAAAACCGTGCTGGTGCCGCAGGATTTTGCCGGCCAGCCGTTTGTGAGCCTGTCGCCGCAGGATGCCTACCGCCTGCAACTGGATGCGGTGTTTGCCGCGGCCGGGGTGGCGCGGCAGCTGGTGTGGGAGACGCACAGCGCGGTGTCGGTGTGCGCGCTGGTGCGCGAAGGGCTGGGGGTGGCCATCGTCAACCCGCTCACCGCGCTGGCGATGGCCGGGCAGGGCTTGCAGCTGCGACGTTTCGCGGTGTCGGTGCCGTTTGGCGTCAGCGTAGTGTTGCCGCAGTTCCGCCCGTCGACACCGTTGGCCGCACGTTTTGTCGCGTTGCTGCAGCAGGAGGCGACGGCGCTGCAACAGCGCTTGGCCAGCATCTAGTGCCGGGGCGCTCACGTTGGTCGCAGCGTCATCTTGGTGCCAGCGCCGCTAGCGGTGGTAGCGGTTTCTGGCGTGACGCACGGGGGCATAACCGCTAGCTGCTTGGCATGAAGCGGGCAGGGGCAAGGCTTTGCCGTCGTCATGCCATGCGGTTGTTGTGCGCTGGCGACGTGTAGTGACGGTTTGTTTCGAGTTTATTTTTGCTTTTGTTTAAAATAGAAACCTTAAATACCGCTATGCCAAATGCGCTAGCGGTTATTGCTGTTGTTTCATTAAAAATAAGTTGAAAATAAAGGATGTTCCGTGCGACGAACACTGCTCTTGCTGGGCTGTATCTGCTACTGCAGCCTGGTGCAGGCCATGTCGGTGACTTTCATCAATCCGGGCAAGGTCGACGAGACCTACTGGCTGACGGCCTCGCGCGCCATGCAGGCGGCGGCCGATGATCTGGGCGTCAAGCTGGAGGTGCTGTACACCGAGCGCAATCACCCACGGGCGGTGGAGTTCGCCCGCCAGATCATTGCCCGTCCCAAGGCGCAGCAGCCGGATTACGTGATTTTCTCCAACGATTACGCCACCGCGCCGGAGATGCTCAAGCTGTTCGACGGTGCCGGCATCCGTACCTTCATGGCGTTCAGCGGGCGTGGCGATGACAAGGGTGCCGAGGCCATCGGACCGCCGCGGCAGCAATACCGGCAGTGGCTGGGCTCGCTGGAGCCGCATGCCGAAGACGCCGGCTACCAGTCGGCCAAGGCGCTGATCCAGCGCGCACGCAAGGCGGGGCTGCCCCGCGTGGGGGGCAAGCTGCAGCTGATCGCCATCGGCGGCGATCGTTCCACCCCCACTTCCATCCATCGCGATGCCGGCCTGCGCCGCGCGGTGGCCGAGGCGCGCGACGTGGCGCTGGTGCAGGAGGTGTACGCCGCCTGGAACCGCGAGCGTGGCGCCGAGCAGAGTGACTGGCTGTACCAGCGCTATCCGCAGGCGCGCATGGTGTGGGCCGGCAACGACCTGATGGCCTTCGGTGCCATGGACAGCTGGCGCAAGCGTGGCGGCCAACCTGGCAAGGATGCATTCTTCAGTGGCATCAACACCTCGACCGAAGCCATGCAGGCGCTGCGCGACGGCAATCTGGCGGCGCTGTCCGGCGGCCATTTCATCGCCGGTGCCTGGGCGCTGGTGATGCTGTACGACTACCAGCGCGGGGTGGATTTCGCCAGCGAGGGCCTGGAGCTGGATCGCCCGATGTTTACCCTGTTCACGGCGGCCAGTGCCGAGCGCTTCATGCGCTACTACGGCGAGCTGGATTTTGCGCGCGTGGATTTTCGCCGTTATAGCAAGGCGCTCAACCCGCGGCTGAAGCGCTATGACTTTGGTTTTCAGCAACTGCTCAAATGAGAAAGATGTATTTTGCCGCGTAATTTCCGTTCGCTTGCCGTTGCGCTGATCCGCCGTCTGGCCCTGCTGGCGATGGGCTGCACCCTGCTGTTCAGCGCGGTGCAGGGGGTGTGGATCTATCACTCGGTGCAGCAGCAACTGCTGGGCAATATCCAGTATGTGGCCAGCAGCAATGTGCCGATGCTGTCGGTAGCGCTGTGGGATATCGAACCGGAAGTGGTGCAGCGGCAGCTGGACGTGATTGCTGCCCGGCCCGGGGTGGGCTTTGTGCGCGTCAACGTGGTCACTGGCCAGATGTTCGAGTCCGGCGATGCCTCGCTGCTGTACCACAACCGGGTGTCGCGCTTTCTCATCCCCACGCCGGCCGGTGGCGGCAAACCACTGGGCGAACTGCTGATCGTGGTGAAGGACGGCTACATCTACCAGCAGGTGGCGCTGTCGCTGGCAGGCATGCTAATGGGCTATCTGCTGCTGACCGTACTGATCTGCGCCCTGGTGGTGTATGTGCTGCGGCGCGATCTGGAACAACCGATGCGCGCCATGGCTGCCTTTGCCGGTCGGCTGGGGCCGCAGACCCTGACCTCGCCGCTGCAGTTGCAGCGTGCGCAGCGGCCGACGCAGGATGAAATCGACCTGGTGGCGGCCGGCTTTGTCACCTTGCAGAATGCGTTGACCGAGCACATCGACTCGCTGGACCATCAGGTAGAGGAGCGCACGCAGCAGCTGGAAGGGGCGCTGGCCGAGATTCGCGCCCTGCTGACCCATGATGCGTTGACCGGCTGCTACAACCGTGCCTTTCTCAGCGAGCGGCTGCCGCAGGAAACCGCCCGCGCACAGCGTAGCGGCCAACCTTTGGCGCTGGTGTTCTGTGACATCGATCACTTCAAGCAGATCAACGATGAATACGGCCACCTGATCGGCGACGAAGTGTTGCGCGAAGCGGCTGCGCGGCTGCGCAGCCAGCTGCGTGGCGACATCGACTGGGTGGTGCGCTTTGGCGGCGAGGAGTTTGTGGTGGTGCTGCCGGATACTGGCAGCGATAACGCCCGCCAGGTGGCCGAGCGGCTGCGCGATGCCGTCGCCACCACGCTGCAGCTGGCCGATGGCCGCCGGCTGCAGATTACCGCCAGCCTGGGCGTGGCGATCTGGCAACCGGGCGAATGCATGGATGACTGGCTGAAACGGGCGGACGCGCTGCTGTATCGGGCCAAGATGCATGGCCGCAACCGGGTGGAAAGCTAGACTAGCCAACCCGCGTGGCCGCTGCTGTCACAGCTGGCTGTGGCGGCTGGCGGACCAGATGCCTTTGCCCTGGCTCTGCGCCTCGCGTTCGAACGGCACATAGTAGTAGGCGCCAAATTGCGTACGGTCGACGCTGCCCAGCCCGCGCTTGAGCAGTGCCTCGGTAATATCCGCCTTGTACAGCCGTACCCGCCCCAGATCCCGGCCGTGCTTGTCCACGGCAAACACATCCACCCTTACTTGCTGGTACAGCAGGATATTGCCCAGCTCGGTATGCGCCAGCGCGGCCAGCGGGTGGCTGTCAGGCGGCGGCTGATAGCCCAGCAGGCTGACGCGCACGCTGCTGCGCAAAATGCGCTCGCTGCCCGGCTGCTGCCGGTAACGCTGGCAGCTGAAGCCGCTGCTGGATTCCACCGACTGCACCACACAGTAAAAACTGGTGAGCGGGCCTTCGGCCTTGGCAGACAGTGGCAGGGCAGGCAGCAGGCACAGCAGCCACTGCCGGAGGCAGGATCGGGACATGGACGCTCTCGGGTGAGTCGTCGCATTGTCGCTGCTGGATAGTGTGCGGATTTGTCTGCCGTGTATCGGCGTTGGCACATTGACCGGCGCTGTCCGGATCAGAAAAACATTGCGGCCAACCTGCTGACAGGTTGGCCGCAATGTTTTCAGACGGTGTTAGCCGTTCAGAACGCGTCGCCCGGCACCCGCACCCAGCCTTCCATCAGCACGCGCGCGCTGCGGCTCATGATGGCCTTGGTTACCGCCCACTGGCCGTCGATCAGCCTGGCTTCGGCACCCACGCGCAGGCTGCCGGACGGGTGGCCGAAACGCACCGCCTGGCGCTCGCCACCACCGGCTGCCAGGTTCACCAGGGTGCCGGGGATGGCGGCGGCGGTGCCGATGGCTACCGCGGCGGTGCCCATCATGGCGTGGTGCAGCTTGCCCATGGACAGTGCGCGTACCAGCAGGTCGATGTCGCCGGCCAGGATCTGCTTGCCGCTGGAGGCGGTGTAGTCCTGGGGCGGCGCCACGAAGGCGATCTTGGGTGTGTGCTGGCGGGTGGCGGCTTCTTCCGGGGTCTTGATCAGCCCCATGCGCAGCGCGCCGGCCACGCGGATGGCTTCGAAGCGGGCCAGCGCGGTCGGGTCGCTGTTGATGGCTTCGCGCAGCTCGGTGCCGCTGTAGCCGATGTCGGCTGCATTGACGAATACGGTAGGGATGCCGGCAGTGATCATGGTGGCTTTGAAGGTGCCGACGCCGGGCACTTCCAGATCGTCCACCAGCTTGCCGGTGGGGAACATGCTGCCGCCTTCATCGCCGTCATCAGACGGATCGATGAATTCCAGCACGATTTCCGCCGCCGGGAAGGTGACGCCGTCCAGTTCGAAATCGCCGGTTTCCTGCACCTGACCATGGCTTACCGGCACATGGGCGATGATGGTTTTGTGGATGTTGGCCTGCCAGATGCGCACCACACACACACCGTTGTCCGGAATGCGCGCCGGGTCCACCAGGCCGGCGTGAATGGCGAAGGCGCCGGCGGCAGTGCTCAGGTTGCCGCAGTTGCCGCTCCAGTCCACGAAGGCCTTGTCGATGGCCACCTGGCCGTACAGGTAATCCACGTCATGATCGGGCTGCGTGCTTTTGGACAGGATCACGCATTTGCTGGTGCTGGAGGTGGCGCCGCCCATGCCGTCGATGTGGGCGGAGTAGGGGT
>CAMLGD010000219.1 GCA_946479405.1 uncultured Vogesella sp. | reverse complement strand
GGTGGACGTGATCTACCGCCGCATCGACGACGCCTTCCTCGACCCGCTGGCCTTCCGCGCCGACAGCATGCTGGGCGTGCCCGGGCTGCTGTCGGTGTACCGCAGCGGCGGCGTGATCCTGGCCAATGCCATCGGCACCGGCGTGGCGGACGACAAATCCATCTACCCCTACGTGCCGGACATGATCCGCTTTTACCTGAGCGAGGAGCCGCTGCTGCAGAACGTGCCCACCTGGATGTGCCGCCGCCCGGCCGAGCTGGACCACGTGCTGAACAACCTGGCCGAGCTGGTGGTGAAGGAAGTTCACGGCGCCGGCGGCTACGGCATGCTGATCGGCCCCGCCGCCAGCAGCGCCGAGATCGAGGACTTCCGCCAGCGCATCCTCGCCGACCCGGCCAACTACATCGCGCAGCCCACGCTGTGCCTGTCGTCCTGCCCCACCTTCGTGGAGGCCGGCATCGCCCCGCGCCACATCGACCTGCGCCCCTTTGTGCTGTCCGGCCGCGAAATCAGCATGGTGGCCGGCGGGCTCACCCGCGTGGCGCTCAAGCAGGGCTCGCTGGTGGTGAATTCGTCGCAGGGCGGCGGCACCAAGGACACCTGGATACTGGAGGAATGATCATGATGCTCTCGCGCACCGCTTCCCAGCTGTACTGGATGAGCCGTTACATGGAGCGCGCCGAAAACCTGGCGCGCCTTCTCGACGTGACCCACAGCCTGTCGCTGCTGCCGCAATCCCGAGGCGGCGCCGACATTGCCGCCGCACTGGCCACCACCGGCGCGCTGGACGCCTGCCGCGCCCGCCACCCGCAGCTTGCCGCCGCCGACGTGCTGCACTTCATGACCTTTGATGCGGCCAACCCCGCCAGCATCATCAGCTGCCTGAAATACGCCCGCGAAAACGCCCACGCCGTGCGCGGCAAGATCACCGGCGAGATGTGGGAAAACATCAACGCCAGCTGGCTGGAAGCGCGGCAGATGGCCGCCGAGGGCCGCCCGCTGGCCGGTTTCTTCGACTGGGTGAAAGAGCGCTCGCACCTGTTCCGCGGCACCACCTACGGCACCATCCAGCGCAACGACGCGTTTTCCTTCATCCGCCTTGGCACCTTCCTGGAACGCGCCGACAACACCGCACGGCTGATCGACGTGAAATCGCACCTGGTGGGCCACGAGCTGGACGACAGCGCGGCGGATTTCTACCTGTGGGGCGCGCTGCTGCGCTCGCTGGGCGCCTTCGAGGCCTACCACGAGCTGTACCGCGACAGCCTGAGCGCGCGGCGGGTGGCCGAGCTGCTGATCCTGCGCCCGGACGTGCCGCGCTCGCTGCGCGCCTGCGTGGACGAGATTGCCGAGCTGCTGCCGCGCATCCAGGGCGACACCGGCCACCGTGCCAAAAGGTTGGCCGCAACCCTGCATGCCGAGCTGAGCTACGACCAGATCGACAGCATTCTTGCCGGCGGGCTGCACGCCTACCTGGCGCAGTTCCTCAGCCAGATTCACGCACTGGGCGATGCCGTGCACGGCGCCTACCTGGAGGCAGCATGAGCGAGCTGATCATCCGCGAGGCCACCCCGCACGACGCGGCCGCCATCTGCGCCATCTACAACCCGTACATCGAGTACACCACCATCTCTTTCGAAGAGCAGCCGGTAAGCGTGGCCGACATGGCCGAACGCATCGCCGGCACCCAGGCGCAGGGCCTGCCGTGGCTGGTGGCCGAAGCCGAGGACGGCGAGCTGTTCGGCTACGCCTATGCCAGCCGCTGGCGTGCGCGCCCGGCCTACCGCCACAGTGCGGAAGCCAGCATCTACCTGCGCCAGGCAACCGTAGGCCAGGGCCTGGGCAAGCTGCTGTACCGCGAGCTGCTGCAACGGCTCACCGCTCTGGGCCTGCGCACCGTGATCGGCGGCGTGGCGCAACCCAACCCGGCCAGCGACGCATTGCACCGCGCGCTGGGCTTCAAGCAGGTAGCCAGCTTCGAACAGGTTGGCCGCAAGTTCGGCCGCTGGCTGGACGTGGCCTACTGGCAACTTTCACTCGCCAGCTGATGCCGCGCTGGCAGGCTAGCGCGGCAAGGCAAACGACGGCGTTTACATCTCGCAACGGCGCATTCCCGTGCAGAGCTTAACGCCGCATCGCCCCGATCGAGAGCAGACGTAGCAGATCGCAAACCGGTTTTTAGCCGTTATCCGCAGGAGGCAATATGCAACTGACCATCTCGCACGAAACCGTCTACCACTACGACGCCACCGTCAGCCACAGCACCCAGTACCTGCGCCTGACGCCGCCGCAAACAGCGCATCAGCGCATCATCAGCTGGCAGCTGGAGCTGCCGGTGGCCGCCAGTGAAAGCAGCGATGCCTACGGCAACATCCTGCATGTGCTGACCCTGGACACCCCGCACAGCGAGATTCGCCTGCGCGCCCACGGCGTGGTGGAAACCAGCGACGACTGGGCGGACGAGGCCGAGGCCCTGCCACCGCCGGTGTTCCTGCGCGGCAGCGCGCTGACCGAACCAGACGCCGCCATCTGCGCGCTGGCGGCCAGCCATGCCGCCGCCATTGCCGCCAATGCGGAAGCCGGCCTCGCCGCGCTGATGCTGACGGTAGCCGATGCCATGCCCTACAGCAGCGGCGTCACCGCGGCGGAAACCACGGCCAGCGCGGCGCTGGCGCTGGGCGCCGGCGTATGTCAGGACCACAGCCATGTGTTCATCGCCGCCTGCCGCAGCCTGGGGCTGCCGGCGCGCTATGTCAGCGGCTACCTGCTGAGCGACCGCGACACCCACGTGGCCAGCCACGCCTGGGCCGAGGTGCATGCCGCGGGCCGCTGGCTGGGCTTTGACATCAGCAACCGCATGCGCCCGGACCGCCACCACCTGAAGCTGGCGGTGGGCCTGGACTACAGCGATGCCAGCCCGGTGCGCGGCGTGCGCCGGGGCGGTGGCAGCGAGGCGCTGCAGGCGCATGCACGGGTAACGGAGGCAGACCAGCAATGACCTACTGTGTCGGCATGGTGCTGGACGAGGGGCTGATCTTTGCCTCCGATTCGCGTACCAACGCGGGGGTGGACCACGTGGCCACCTTCCGCAAGATGAACGTGGTGGCGGTGCCGGGCGAGCGGCAGATCGTGCTGCTGAACGCCGGCAACCTGGCCACCACCCAGAGCGTGGTGAGCCTGCTGAAAAGCCGGCTCAGCCACGATGCGGCCAACCTCCACACCGTCCCCAGCCTGTACCAGGCGGCGGAGCTGGTTGGCCGCACCGTGCGCGAGGTCATTGCCCGCGACGGCGACGGCCAGACCCAGTCGCAAGGCGTGGACTACGGCTGCAGCTTTTTGGTGGGAGGGCAGATCAAGGGCGAGCCGCCACGGCTGTTCCAGGTCTACCCGCAGGGCAATTTCATCGAAGCCACCCCGGACACGCCCTACCTGCAGATAGGCGAAGCCAAGTACGGCAAGCCCATCCTCGACCGGGTGATCCGCCACGACACGCCGCTGGCGCAGGCCATCAAGTGCACGCTGATCTCGTTCGATTCCACCATCCGCTCAAACCTGTCGGTGGGGCTGCCGATTGACCTGTTGTGGCAGCAGCGCGATCACTTCGACTTCGCGCCGCGCCACCGCGTTACCGAGGACGACCCCTACTTCCTGACCCTGCGCCAGGGCTGGGGCGAGGGGCTGCGCAGCGTGTTCAGCCAGCTGCCGGACGCGCTGTGGTTCAAGGATGGCGATCAAGCCTAGCAGCCGCCAGCGGGGGCAGCATGCCCCCGGCAGCCTCATGCCCCGCTGCTGCCACGTGGCTAGCGTTCCGGCTTGTCGCTCATGGTCTTGAGATTGGCCTGCAGCGCTGCGCTCATTGGCATGGCCAGCATGGTGCCCTTGGGCGGAATCGGCATTTCGAACCAGCTGTGATACAGGCGGGCAAAGCGGCCAGACTGCATCAGCCGGGCGATGGCGCCATCCACCAGCGTCTTGAAGGCCGGATCATCCTTGCGCAGCATGCAGGCATACGGTTCGACCTGCAGCGTCTCACCCACCACTTCCAGCGCGGCAGGGTTGGCCGCCCCGGCGCGCAGGCCGTACAACAGGATATCGTCCAACGCCACCGCCGCGGCGCGGCCCTGCTCCAGCAACGCCAGCGAGTCGGCATAGTCTTTCGCCGGCAACAGCTGCATGCCCAAGCCATGCTGTTCACTGTACTGACGGATGACTTTCTCATTGGTACTGCCGGCGGTAGTGGCCACCGTCTTGCCGGCCAGGTCGGCATAGCTGCGGATATTGGCCGCCTTGCTGGTCAGCACCCGGGTGCCGGCATAGAAGTAGTTGATGGAGAAGGCAACGTCCTTGTTGCGGGCGACGTTATTGGTGGTGGAGCCGCACTCCAGGTCGTAGCTACCATTCACCAGCATGGGGATGCGCGTCTGCGAGGTAACCGGGATATATGCCACCTGCAGCGCCGGGCGCTTGAGCTGCTGGCGTACGTCGTCGATTACCGCCTCGGTCAGGTCGACGGCAAAGCCCATGATGTTGTTGCCATTGACCACGTAGCTGAACGGCACCGCTGCCTCGCGGTACGACACGGTGATGCGGTTGCTGTCCGCGATCTTCTGCAGGGTATCGGCACGACAGACGTTGCCGGTGGCCGCCAGCCCGACAAGCAGCATGGCGGAGAGCGTAAGCGGGGATTTCATGTTGTTCCTTTCGTAGATGAAGCACGCTCCCCCTCCCAAAAGGTCCAGCCAGTCCCGGCAAGGCGCTGAGTCCTGTTGGCGGCAGGCATGGCACCCGCCGCCCAAAACCCTGTATGCCTGAGGCCCGCGCCCTGCTGGCGCCGGCCGCATATCTATATCCAACCTTGTCCGTTGCCGCGGCCAGGCCTCCCTGCCCGCTGCTGATTCACTCTAGGTGCCACCGGCACAAACGCCATGACGCAAGTCAAATGGCAGTGCCGGTCCGGGCTGGCCGCCACGCCGGAACTGCGGCCAACCTGGCGGCATCAGCCCAGGTAGCGGGCGATGTCCACTTCATCGATCTGCTCAGGCTGCAGATAGCGCTGCGCATACTGCAGGTACACGCCGGAGGTGAGGAACAGGTCGAACAGCAGCGGGTCGATATGCCGCCGCTGCTTGAAGCCGCTGAGGATGTGGATGGCTTCGGACAGCGTCTTGGCCCGCTTGTACGGCCGGTCGGAGGCGGTCAGCGCCTCGAAGAT
>CAMLGD010000218.1 GCA_946479405.1 uncultured Vogesella sp. | reverse complement strand
ACCCTGAACACGCTTTCCAGGCGTGCGACTTAAACCACTCATCCACCTCTCCAGATGGCTTTGACAACGGCACTAGGCGTTTCGTCGTCAGAGGCTGCGCATTTTAGGGGACATACCCACTATTGGCAAGCTTTTTTGCAGAAAAAAGCGCAGCATCCGGCGGCTTGCGGCCAACCCTGCACCCTGCCGGCAACACCAAAGACGGCAAGCGCTTGATCCGGCAGGCAAAGCTCCGATGGCCGCATGCACCCTGCGCTCATGGCCGCAGCAGCACGCGGGTCGGCAGCCGATCAGGTAGAATCCCCCCGTTAACTTATTTACAAGTTGTCTTTAGCCATGCGTATCGCTCTTGCCCAGTTCAACCCGGTGGTAGGTGACATCCCCGGCAATGCCCAGAAGATTCTCGAACTCGCCCATGCCGCCATGGCACAGGGCGCCGACATACTGGTAACGCCAGAACTGGCACTGACCGGCTACAGCCCGGAAGACCTGCTGCTGCGTGACCAGTTCTATCGCGACATCGCCCGCGGCCTGGACGAACTGGAAATGCTGGACGGCATCACCCTGGTGATCGGCCACCCGGTCAAGCTGGGCAACGAACGCTTCAACGCCGCCACCGTGCTGCGCGACGGCCACCGCCTGGGCCAGTACCACAAGATGCTGCTGCCGAATAACGAAGTATTCGACGAGTGCCGCTACTTCACTCCCGGCGCCGCGCCGCTGGTATTCGAACAGAACGGCGTGCAGGTGGGCGTGCTGATCTGCGAGGACGTGTGGTCGGTGGAGCCGGCGGCGGAAACCGCCGATGCCGGCGCGCAGGTAATCGTGTCGCTGAACGCCTCGCCGTTCCACCGCAACAAGATCGCCACCCGCCACGAAGTCGTGCGCTACCGCGTGGAAGAAACCGGCGTGCCGATGGCCTACGTCAACCTCACCGGCGGCCAGGACGAACTGGTATTCGACGGCGGTTCCTTCGCCCTCAACCAGGCAGGCGAAGTGGTGGCGCAGGCCGCCGCCTACGACGACGAACTACTGCTGGTGGACGTGGTGGATGGCGACATTGCTGCGGCCAACATCGTCCCGCTGCCGGATGAGCTGGAAAGCATCTACCGCGCACTGGTGGTAGGCGTGCGCGACTATATAGGTAAAAACCGCTTCCCCGGCGCCCTGCTCGGCCTGTCCGGCGGCATCGATTCCGCGCTGACACTGGCAGTGGCGGTGGACGCACTGGGCGCCGACAAGGTGCACGCGGTGATGATGCCCTCGCGCTACACCGCCGACATCAGCGTGCTGGACAGCCGCGACATGATCGGCCGCCTGGGGGTGAAGTACGACGAAATCGAAATCTGGCCGATGTACGAAAGCTTCATGGCCGCGCTGGCGCCCTCCTTTGCCGGCCTGGATGCCGACACCACCGAGGAAAACCTGCAGGCGCGCATCCGCGGCACCCTGCTGATGGCGCTGTCCAACAAGAGCGGCAAGCTGGTGCTGACCACCGGCAACAAGTCCGAGATGACCACCGGCTACTGCACGCTGTACGGCGACATGGCCGGCGGTTTTGCGGTGCTGAAGGACGTGGCCAAGACCCTTGTTTTCGCACTGTGTCGCTGGCGCAATAGCGTGGGAGAGGTGATTCCGGAGCGCATCATCACCCGCCCGCCGTCCGCCGAGCTGCGCCCGGACCAGAAAGACCAGGACAGCCTGCCGCCGTACGAAGTGCTGGATGCCATCATGGAACGCTACGTGGAAGGCAACCAGTCTGCCGCCGATATCGTCAAGGCCGGCTTTGCCGAAGCGGACGTGAACAAGGTGGTACGCCTGCTGAAGATCAACGAATACAAGCGCCGCCAGGCGCCGGTAGGCCCGCGCATCACCCACCGCGGCTTCGGCAAGGACTGGCGCTATCCGATCACCAACCGCTTCATGTAAGCGGTGGCAACAAGGTTGGCCGCAGGCTTGCGGCCAACATCATCACGCATTCGTTAACAAAAGCGTACGAACAGTCACTGTGAAGCATGGTCAGATGCAGGACCGTTTCACCGACAGGAACCCCATGAAAGCATTCGCCAGTCTCGCGCTGTGCTGCGCGCTGATCGCCCCGGCCAACGCCGCCGCCATCGCCCAGCTCAAGGCCTTTGTTGCCGGTACCAAGACCCTGTCCGCCAGCTTCAGCCAGACCGTGACCAACAAGAACGGCCAGGAAAAAGCCAGCGGCCAGATGGAAATCCAGCGCCCGGGCAAGCTGCGCTGGAGCTACACCCAGCCGTATGAACAGCTGATCGTCGGCGACGGCAAGACACTGTGGGTGTACGACAAGGAACTGGCGCAGATCACCAAGCGCAACCAGTCCGGCACACTGGGCAGCAGCCCGGCGGCGCTACTGGCCGGCAGCAACGCCATCGAGCGCGATTACCTGCTGCGCGAGGTTGGCC
Organism: uncultured Vogesella sp.; assembly: GCA_946479405.1. The sequence goes on along the minus strand of CAMLGD010000218.1, from coordinate 2,835 downwards.
GCCAGGGCCAAGTGGAATGGCTGGCCGCCACGCCGAAAAAGTCTGACAACACCTTCGACGCCATCAAGATGGGCTTCAGTGCCAACCAGCTGGTGGCCATGGAGCTGACTGACAGCTTCGGCAACACCACCCGCATCAGCTTCAGCAACATCAAGAAAAACCCACCGCTGGGTGCCGAACACTTCAGCTTTACCCCGCCCAAAGGCGTGGATGTGGTCAGCGAGTAAACCATGGACCTGTTTGCGCGCGAGCCGGTAAAACCACTAGCCGAGGCGATGCGGCCAACCTCGCTGGATGAAGTCATCGGCCAGCAGCATCTGATCGGTGCCGACAAGCCGCTGCGGCTGGCGGTGGAAGCACAAGTGCCGCACTCCATGATCCTGTGGGGGCCGCCCGGCGTGGGCAAAACCACGCTGGCGCGCATTCTGGCCAATGCCTTTGACGCAGAGTTCATCCCGCTGTCGGCGGTATTGTCCGGAGTAAAGGAAATCCGCGAGGCAGTGGAGCGCGCGCATGCCACGCTGCAGCAGAGTGGCCGTCGTACCATCCTGTTCGTCGACGAGGTGCACCGCTTCAACAAGAGCCAGCAGGATGCCTTCCTGCCCTTTGTCGAATCCGGCCTGCTCACCTTCATCGGCGCCACCACCGAGAACCCTTCGTTCGAAGTCAACGCCGCGCTACTGTCACGCGCCCAGGTCTACGTGCTGAAATCGCTGCAGAACGACGACCTGCTGGCACTACTGCAGCGAGTACAGGCCAGCGGCCGGCTGGACGGCATCAGCTTTGTCGACGGTGCCGCCGAGGCATTGGCCGGCTACGCCGACGGTGACGCGCGTCGCTTCCTCAACCTGCTGGAACAGACCATCACCGCCGCGCGCGCGCGCAAGGCCGCCAGCGTGGACGCTGCCTTCCTGGCCGAAGTGCTCACCGTCAGCGCGCGCCGCTTCGACAAGGGCGGCGACAACTTCTATGACCAGATCTCCGCACTGCACAAATCGGTGCGCGGCTCCCACCCGGATGCCGCGCTGTACTGGCTGACGCGCATGCTGGATGGCGGTGCCGATGCCCGCTACCTGGCGCGACGCATCGTGCGCATGGCGTGGGAAGACATCGGCCTGGCCGACCCACGCGCCATGCAGATCGCCAACGACGCCGCCGCCACCTACGAGCGGCTGGGCAGCCCGGAAGGCGAGCTGGCACTGGCGCAGGCGGTGATCTATCTGGCCATCGCCGCCAAGAGCAATGCCGGCTACATGGCCTACAACCAGGCCCGCGCCTTCGTGCAGCAAGACAAGAGCCGCGAAGTACCGGTACACCTGCGCAACGCACCCACCAAGCTGATGAAAGAGCTGGGCTACGGCCACGACTACCGCTACGCCCACGACGAGCCGCACGCCTACGCCGCCGGCGAAACCTATTTCCCCGACGGCATGGCCGAACCCGGTTGGTACCAACCGGTACCGCGCGGGCTGGAAAGCAAGATCGCCGACAAACTAGCCTTCCTGCGCCAGCTGGACGAGGATGCCGGCAAGAAGTAGCCACCGGTCGCCATGCGGCCAACCTCTGCGCCGGAAATCATCGCCACGGCATTGCCGGACAGGACAAACCGCACGGCTAGCCATTACACTTGCGGTTTGCGCCAGCCGGATCGATACCGGCGGCAACACCCGGCCAGCAACCGCCGCCATGCCGGGCACAGCAAGCACAAGATGACAGACCCGCTCGCGCCAGGCGCGGGCGCAATCGACAAGCCAATTCAAAAAAACAGGATTCAACCATGCTGGACATTCAACTGCTGCGCAGCAATATCGAGGAAGTGGCCGCCCGCCTGGCCACCCGTGGCTACACCCTGGATGTGGACGCCTTCAACGCACTGGAAGCCGAGCGCAAATTCCTGCAGACCCGCATGCAGGAGCTGCAGTCCAAGCGCAATACCGTTTCCAAGCAGATCGGCATTGCCAAGAAGAACGGCGAAGACGTATCCGCCATCATGGCCGAAGTGGCCAACCTGGGCGACGAGCTGAAAGCCGCCGAGGAAGGTTTTGCCGGCGTGCAGCAAAAGCTGGATGGCTGGCTGATGTCCATCCCCAACCTGCCGCACGAATCGGTGCCGGCCGGCAAGGACGAGAACGACAACGTGGAAGTGCGCCGCTGGGGCAGCCCGCGCCAGTTCGACTTCGAAGTGAAAGACCACGTGGACGTGGGCGCACCGCTGGGCCTGGATTTCGACACCGGCGCCAAGCTGTCCGGCGCACGCTTCACCGTGCTCAAGGGCGAGATTGCCCGCCTACACCGTTCGCTGGCGCAGTTCATGCTGAACACCCACACCGGCGAGCACGGCTACACCGAGCACTACACCCCGTACATCGTCAACGACAGCGCGCTGTTCGGCACCGGCCAGCTGCCCAAGTTTGCCGAGGACATGTTCAAGGTAACCCGTGGCGGCGAGGAAGGCACTGTTGACCAGTACCTGATCTCCACCTCGGAAATCACCCTCACCAACACCGTGTCCGGCAGCATCCTGAAGGAAGAAGAGCTGCCGAAGAAGCTGACTGCGCACTCGCCCTGCTTCCGTTCCGAAGCCGGCAGCTACGGCCGCGACACCCGTGGCCTGATCCGCCAGCACCAGTTCGACAAGGTGGAAATGGTGCGCATCGAGAAGCCGGAAGACTCCTACGCTGCGCTGGAAGAAATGGTGGGCCACGCCGAGAACATCCTGAAGGCACTGGGCCTGCCCTACCGCGTGATTACCCTGTGCACCGGCGACATGGGCTTTGGCTCCGCCAAGACCTACGACCTGGAAGTGTGGCTGCCGGCGCAGAACACCTACCGTGA
>CAMLGD010000217.1 GCA_946479405.1 uncultured Vogesella sp. | reverse complement strand
CCAAACAACTGCTGTCCAGCAAGGGTGTGGCTGCCATCACCGAAATCCGTATCGACCTGGACCCGGTCGAGCGCGAGAAAATGATGAGCATCACCGGCCGCCGCACCGTGCCGCAGATCTTCATCGGCGAGACCCATGTCGGTGGCTGCGACGACCTGGTGGCGCTCAATGCCGCCGGCAAGCTGGAGCCGTTGCTGGCCGGCTAAGCCCGGTGCGACTGTCATCTTTTCGTGCGATGATGCACGACACGCCGGCCGGGCAGGCAACTAGCTGCCGCGCCGGCCCAGACTTCAACCCCGCACCCTCCGGGTGCCTTCGAGATTGCACAACATGAGCGAACAACAACAGCTGGAACCGGTTTTCTCCATCGAAAAAATCTACGTGAAGGACATGTCCTTCGAAGTGCCGCATGCTCCGCAGGTGTTCCTGGAACAGGCACAGCCGGAAATCGACATGCAGCTGGCCAACGGCGGCCAGCAACTGGATGAAGGTTTCTTCGAAGCGTCGCTCACCATCACCGTGACTGCCAAGCTGCCGGAAAAAACCATGTTCCTGTGCGAAGTGACCCAGGCGGGCATTTTCCAGATCCAGAACGTGCCGGCAGAAGATGTGGACCCGATTCTGGGCGTGGCTTGCCCGAACATCCTGTTCCCCTATGCGCGCGAAGCCGTATCCAACTTGGTGAGCCGCGCCGGCTTCCCGCCGGTACTGCTGTCGCCGATCAACTTCGAAGCCCTGTACCTGCAACAGCGTGCTGCCCAGGCCGAAGCCGGCAACGCCTGATACCACTATGAAGCGACATCTGCTTGTTGCTGCCGCCGTACTCGCCTCGCTGGCCGGTACGGCGTTTGCGCTGGAATTCCGTTCGGTGAAGGAGACCGGCGTCGCGCTGTACGAGGCGCCGACCCTTACCGCCAAGAAACAGTTCGTTGTCAGCCGCTACTATCCGGTGGAAGTGCTGGCCACGCAGAAAGACTGGTCGCGCGTGCGCGACGCCACCGGCAGCATCGCCTGGATTCCGGGTGCAGCGCTGTCCAACCGCCGCACGCTGCTGGTGACGGCAGAGCGGCTGGCGGTGCGCGATGCGGCCAACGATCAGGGCAAGCTGCTGTTCTGGGCGGAAAAAGACCTGGTGCTGGATATGGTCGAGCCGCCGCAGAGCAGCTGGGTCAAGGTCAAGCACCGCGATGGCAGCAGTGGCTATGCCCAGATCAGCGGGCTGTGGGGACTGTAAGCGCATGAAAATGACCGTTATCGGTGCCGGTGCCTGGGGCACGGCATTGGCGATTGCCTTCAGCCGTCAGCACGAGGTGACGCTGTGGGGCCGCGATGCCGCGCAGATGGTGGACATGCAGGCCAACCGCCTCAACCGCCGTTATCTGCCGGATTGCCCGCTGCCGGACAAGCTGCACCTGTCGGCCGATCTGTCCGAAGCGGTGATGGGCGTGGAGCTGGTGCTGGTGGTAACGCCGATCGCCGGTCTGCGGCCAACCCTGAAGGAGCTGGCGCGGCTGAAGGTGGATGCGCCGCTGCTGTGGGCGTGCAAGGGCTTCGAAGCCGGCTCCAGCCTGCTGCCACATCAGGTGGTGGCGGAGGAGTTTCCACGGCTGAAGACCGTTGGTGTCTTGTCCGGTCCCAGCTTTGCCAAGGAAGTGGCATTGGGGCTGCCGGCGGCGGTGTCGCTGGCGTCGGAAAACTACGGTTTTGCCCGCGATTTTGCCCGCGAGCTGCACAGCCCGCTGTTGCGCATCTACGCCAACGACGATCTGGTAGGGGTGGAAGTCGGCGGCGCGGTGAAGAACGTGATGGCAATTGCCACCGGCGTGGCCGATGGTCTGGGTTTCGGCATGAATGCCCGGGCGGCGCTGATCACTCGCGGGCTGGCCGAGATCACCCGGCTGGCGGTGGCGCTGGGGGGCAGCCAGCAGAGCATGCAGGGCCTGTCCGGGGTCGGCGATCTGATCCTGACCTGCACCGGGGCGCTGTCGCGCAACCGTCAGGTTGGCCTCAAGCTGGCGGAAGGCAAATCACTGGCCGATATCCTGACCGAGCTGGGCCATGTGGCTGAAGGCGTGCCGACCGCGCGCGAGGTGCTGAAAATGGCGGAGCGATTGGAGGTGGACATGCCGATCACCGCCGCGGTGTGCGAGTTGCTGTATCACCAGGCCACGCCGCAAAGCGTGGTGGAAAGCCTGCTGGGGCGTACGCCCAAGCCGGAGTTCGGCCAGCCCTGAGTGGCTGGGTATTAAAAAAAGGCGCCTGTGGGCGCCTTTTTTCATGTTGGCTGCGCGTTAGCCCGGCAGCTTGGCCAGCAGCGCGTTGCGGATTCCGGCGAGGTCGAAGTCGTCATCGGCGTTTTCCAGCCGCTGCGCGTACAGGATGCGATCATCGTCATCCACCAGCCACAGTGCCGGGCAGGTCATGCCGGCCAGCGGGTAGTCCTGCAGCAGTACGCCGAAATGCTTGTGGAAGTCGCGGCCACGCAGGGTGGACAGCAGCACCACATTGGGCAGACCGTGCTCCTTGCGCGCCCGGTGCAGGCTGAACGGCGAATCGACGCTGATGACGATGAACTGCAGCAGCGGCCAGCCTTCCAGCTTGCGGCGCAGTTGCTGCAGCACGGCAAGGCCTCCCTGGTCGGCATCCAGCGACAGCAGGGTGACAATCAGCTTGGTACGCCCGAGAAAGCGCTCCAGCGCCACATCGCGCAGATGCTCATCCACCAGCATGAAACTGGGCAGCAGCTGCCCGGCCTCCGGAAAACTGCCCCCCACCGCCATGCTTTCATCGCCGTAACGCAAGAAATGCTGTGCCATGCTGGTCTCCTGTCGGCTCTGCTACCTGGCCATTGCCGGTAGCGTTGGCATGCCTTCATGGTGGCCCAGCCCGCATAAAAAGCAAGGTTGGCCGCGGCCAACCTTGTGCTGGGGCAGGGCGTGGCGTGCTTCAGCGGTAGAAGAAATCCAGGCTGTAACCCTGCGCCTTGCCGCCGATGACTTCCATACGCAGCTGCAGCTTCAGTTCGCTGTTGGCATTGAACTGGCCCAGCTGGTAATCCTGCGGCTTCAGGTACTCCTGCGGCAGCAGTACCTTGCGCATCATGATCTGGTCGCTGGCATTTTTCAGCGTCACTTCCATCAGCGGGAATGCTTGCGGATACGGTGCCAGGTTCTTCAGCGTGGCGTTGAGCTGGATCAGCCGCTCATGGTCGGGAATGAAGGACAGCTCCGACCACTCGGTGCGAATCAGCTGGCGGTCGCTGGGCAATGGCACGCCGCAGCCGAGCACGTCGCAGATGGCCTCGAAAGCCGGACGCAGCTCCGGCATTTCGGCACTGGCACGGGTGCGGTTGATGAACAGGATCTGGCCCAGCAGCAACAGCAGCAGCAGTACGGCCAGCAGCGCCAGCAACACATTACGCCACCACGGCGAGCCTGCATCGTTGTCGGCCGCGGGCGTATCGATGATCGCGGTGGTGATGGCATCCGGTTCCGGTTCGGCGGTCCAGATGGAAGCGGTAGGAGCACTCGGGGCATGCTCTTCCTCCGCATCGGCCTCGAACGGGTTGGCGGCCAGCGGGGTGGAAGGGGCTTCCACATTGTGTTGCGGGCGCAAGGCGTCGGCCAGTGCCTGCTGGAATTCAGCCAGCTGCTGGCGGCCATCCTGCTCGGCGTCGCGCGCGGCATTGCGGAAGTCCGGGCCGATGGGTGTAGCCGCAGCTGGTGCTTCTGGTTCCGGGTCGCGCAGCAGGTCGAAATCCGGCAGCTTGAAATCGTCGTCGTTGTGCTCGGCTAACGGAGCTACAGCTGCCGCAGGAGCGGGCTGCGGGCTGGGCTGGTCGGCACTGCTGGCGGGCGTAGCTTCCGGTTCGAAGTCCGGCAGCTCCAGCTCGAAATCGTCTTCCACGAGCTGTGGCCGCGCGGGCTGGCTTGGCGCCGGGGGCTTTACGGCTGCCGGCGGCATGGTTTCTGCCTGCGGCGTGTTGCTGTCGAAGTAGCTGGGGGCATGGAAGACATGGCTGCAGCGGCCGCAACGTACCATGCCGCCGGCCAGCGCCAGATGGGCGTCGGTGACTTTGAACTTGGTCTGACAGCTGGGGCACTGCGTGGTATGGCTCATGGCGAGTTCTGTGTTGCCTTGTTAGGTTGGTCGCGACTTGGCGCCGGCGTGCAAAAAGGGCCGCCGGCATGGCCGGCGACCCTGGGGCGATGTTGCTGCCGCGTCAGGCGCGTTTGCTGCCGCTCAGGCGTGTCCAGCCTTCGTCGAAGACTGCCGGGTCCATGTCGAACCACTGCGCATAGAGTGCCGACATTTCATCGGCTTGCTCGGCCAGAATGCCGGACAGCACGATTTTACCACCGGTTTTCACATGGCTAGCCAGTAATTCGCCCAGCATACGCAGTGGGTTGGCCAGGATATTGGCCACCACCACATCGTACTCGCCCGGCTGCAGGCTGCCCGGCAGACCGAAGTCGCCGGTGACGCCGTTCTGTACCGCGTTGTCGATGCTGGCGCGCACCGCCTGGGCGTCGATATCGATGCCGCGAGTGTAGCCGGCGCCCAGCTTCATCGCCGCGATGGCGAGAATGCCGGAGCCGCAGCCGTAGTCGAGCACGCTCTCGCCACCTTTGATCTGGCTGTCCAGCCACTGCAGGCATAGCCGCGTGGTGGGGTGGCTACCGGTGCCGAATGCCAGGCCCGGGTCCAGCTGCAGGTTGATGGCCGCCGGGTCCGGCGATACATGCCAGGTCGGGGTGATCCATAGCCGGTCGGAAATGCGGATCGGGTCGAACTGGCTTTGCGTCAGGCGCACCCAGTCTTGCTCTTCCACGCGGCCAACCGTGTAGCTTGGCACTGTCATGCGACATTGGTTGGCGGCCGCCGCGATCATCAGATCCACGTCGGCATCTTCGGCAAACAATGCGTTGATCAGGCTGTGGCTCCACAGCTGGTCTACCGGCTCGCCCGGCTCACCGAAGATCGGCTGCTCGTCGGCGGTGCCGGCCAGCGCGTCTTCGATGGTGGCCGACAGCGCACCGACATCCATCAGTACATCGGCAAGCTGCTCGGCGATCGCCGAGTCGGCTTCAATGGTGGCTTGCAGCCAGGCCATGACTTAACCTTTCTTCAACTGCGACAGGCGTTCTTCCAGATAGTGGATGCTGGTGCCGCCGTGGCGGAACTCGCCATCCAGGAACAGTTCCTGATGCAGCGGGATGTTGGTCTTGATACCGGTAATCGCCATTTCCGACAGCGCCACGCGCATGCGCGCCAT
>CAMLGD010000216.1 GCA_946479405.1 uncultured Vogesella sp. | reverse complement strand
CTGACAGTGCCCACCAGCTTTGGTGGCGTCTTCATGGCGCAGGCGATGCTGGCGCTGCGGGCGAAGTATCCGGCGCTGCAGGTCGAATTGGAGTTGTCGTCGCACACTCGCGACCTGGAAGCGGACGGTTTCGATCTGGCCATCCGCGCCAATATCCCGCCGCCGGAGCGGCTGGTGGCGCGGCCGCTGGCCGAGGTGGCGGACTGGCTGGTGGCGGCGCCTGCCTATCTGGCGGCACGCGGAATCCCGCAGCAGCCGGCCGAGCTGGCCGCCCACGACTGCCTGTGCAACAGCCATTTTGTGCACGGCCGCCACTGGGTGTTCCAGCGCGACGGCGAGCTGCAGACCGTTGATGTGCGCGCACCGATTGCGGTCAACGATTACAACCTGATCCGCAACCTGGCCTTGCAGTCGGCGGGCATTGCGCGGCTGCCGGCCTATCTGGTGGGCGGCGATGTGGCGGCCGGGCGTTTGCAGCGGCTGCTGCCGGGCTATCGCAGCGGTGGGCAGAGCCTGTACCTGGTCTACCCGCAACGGCTGCCGCAACCGGCCAAGCAGCGGGTGTTGGTGGCGTTTCTGTTGCAGTGGTTTGCCGCTCCGGAGCAGGCGGCGCTGCTGGGACACCAGGCCGGTTGATGGCCATAAAAACGGGCCGCGTTGCGGCCCGTTGCTGGTGTGGTCTGGCTTACATATCCAGCTTGGTGATGCGGGTGCCTTCCAGCGTCAGGTTGGCCATCAGTCCGGCGTTGGTCATCACGAAGCCGATCACCGGCTGCTGCGCGGTGTTGAGGTCGATGTCACCATTGGCGCCCATTTTCAGCAGGGCGACAGAGGCATCCACCCCGGCGGTCCAGCCGTTGCCGTTGTGGAAGCGGTTCAGCGCATCCTGGGTCATGAACAGGAAAATGATGGCCTTGGACTGGGCGCCCAGCTGCCAGCCGAACGAGCCGCTGACGGTCTGGTAGTAGCCGGCAGGCGCACCGGCAATGCGCAGCGCACCTTTGCCGTATTCACCACCCACCACGAAGCCGGCGGCCAGCACCGACGGGAAGATCAGCACGCCCTTGGCCTTGCTGACCAGCTCCTGCGAGCCACGGGCGTTATGGTACAGGCGGGTGAGGGCGGCATCGTAGCCGGCGTCGATTTCCTGTTTCTGGCTGGCGATATTGCCGGCACTGCTGTTGCTGGCGGGCTTGGTGGTGGACATATAGCCGCCACCGGTGCTGGAGCAGCCGGCGGTGAGCAGGGCCAGCGCGGTGCCGATAACAAGGGATTTAGGCAGGGTCATGATGTACTCCTGACTGCGGCCAACGTTGGCCGCATGCGTGACGCAAAGAGGCGCAAACAAGCGCCATCCTGCCCTTGTTATAGGTGATTGGCTTTAATCTACATGATTGATTCTGTTACGGTTTGTGCCGTTTGCATGACAGTGTGCGATCAGGGTTGCCGCGCGCTGTCGCGCAGAAACAGCGAAAACAGCTCGCCCTGCGAATTGATGCCCAGCTTGCTGTACAGGTGCTTGCGGTGGGCTTTCACCGTATCGGTGGCAATGCCCAGCCGTTGCGCAATGCCCTTGGAGGAATAACCGCTGAGCAGCAGCTGGCTGATTTCCAGCTCGCGCGCGGTGAGGTTGGCGCCGGGAAAATGGAAGTGGCTGGCGGCATCGCCGGGCAGCGGCGCCGGGCGCGGCTGCACCTTGAGCTGGCATTCCAGCCGCCAGCGCTGCTTCAGCAGCGGAATCAGCCACTGGCTGAGCACCGCCAGCAGCGCCATGGCAGCAGGGGTGAAGCGCTGCGTGGCACCCAGCGACAGGCACAGCGTGCGGCCGTCTTCCAGCAGACAGTTGATCTGCACCTCGTCTTCCACGATGTTGAGGCGGAAATAACGGTGGTAGTACTCGGTGCTGCGAAAGCGCTCCGCCGCCACCTCGTCCAGCCGCAGCAGCCCTTCCTTGCGCTGCTCGATGGCGGCGATGTAGAACGGGTCCAGCTGATACAGGCCGCCGAGGTATTCGGCAAACAGCGTGTCCGGCTGGCCGTCATCCTGCGGAATTTCCGCCAGCACCTGCGGCGGGCCATCGGCGCGGAAACACAGTGCCACCCAGCTGTTGAAATGCACATAATCCGCCAGCAGGCGCGTCAGCCGCAGCCAGAAATCCTCGCGGTCCAGCGCCTCCAGCAGCGTGCCCATGCCCCGGTGCCAGGCCAGGTCTTCCAGATTCAGCATCCTGCTCCCCCTTCGAGGGTAACCCCCGCGTGTGATTTTGCCGCGCACTGCGGCTTCTTATACTGGCCCTACTGTCGCCGTGCCTGGCGGCCAGTCTGGCAGGGTAAGACAAGCCAGACCCAACAAACAAGTTGGCCGCATCGGCAAAGCGGCCGGCAAGTCCAAGAAGGAGACGACCTTGCAAATACAGTTGGCACAGATTCCGCTGACGGACGGCCACACCGCACCCAATCTGGCGCGGGTGCTGGCGCTGATCGCCAGCGCCCCGGCGGGCACCGACCTGATCGTGTTCCCGGAAACCACGCTGATGGGCTTTCCCACTGCCGACGAAATCGCCGCAGTGGCCGAGCCGCTGGATGGCCCGACGCTGCAGGCAGTACAGCAGGCGGTACGTGCGGCCAACGTGGCGGTGGCGATCGGCTTTGCCGAAGTGCTGGACGGCCGCTACTACAACACCACGGTATTGCTGACGCCGGAGGGCGTGCTGCTGGCCTATCGCAAGACCCACCTGTGGGCGTCGGACGTCGGCGTGTTCGAGCCGGGCAGCCAGCTGCCGGTGGCCACCTGGCGCGGCCGCAAGGTCGGCATCCTGATCTGCTTCGATATCGAGTTCCCGGAAACCGCGCGCGCGCTGGCCAGTCAGGGCGCCGAGCTGCTGCTGGTCACCAACGGCAATATGGATCCGTACGGCCCAGTGCACCGCACGCTGATGCAGGCGCGGGCGATGGAAAACCAGCTGTTCGCGGTGATGGTGAATCGCTGCGGCAGCGGCGGCGGGCTGGATTTTGCCGGCGAGAGCATGGTGGTGACCCCAGCCGGCGACATCCAGCTGGCGCTGGGACGCGACGAAGCCGTGGCCAGCAGCACGCTGGATTTCTCGCTGCTGGATGCCAGCCGCCGCGACTATCACTACCTGTCACAACGCCGCATCGCCCTGGCCGGAGAAACCAGTGCGACCGCAGCGGGCGCTTCCGCCTTCCTGATTCCCTGATGTCTACATTGTCGGCCCGACCGCGCCGCAAGTAGCCGGCGGGCCAAGAGGAGAAATAGATGAGCACATTAAAACGATCGTTGACGCTCAGTTCGGTGGTGATGTTCGGTCTGGCCTACATGACCCCGATCATCGTGCTGGGGACCTTCGGCATCATGGCGGACAGCACCCACGGCACCGTGGCTGGCGCCTATCTGCTGGCGCTGGTGGCCATGCTGCTGACCGCGCGCAGCTACGGCGTGATGGCGGCCGAGTTTCCGGTGGCCGGCTCCGCCTACAGCTATGTGCGCAAGGCCATCAGCCCCAAGGCCGGTTTCCTAGTCGGCTGGGCGGTGCTGCTGGACTACCTGTTCCTGCCGATGGTGATCTGGCTGTTCGGCGCGGTGTATCTCAATAGCGCCTTTCCACAGGTGCCGATGGCGCTGTGGATCATCGGCTTCATCGTGATTACCACCGCCATCAATATCGTCGGCATCAAGCTGGCCAACACCGTCAACTACGTGATGATGCTGATCCAGATTCTGGTATTGGTGGCATTCGTGGCGCTGGCTTTCCACTATGTGTGGGGCGACCCGACCAAGTCGCTGTTCAGCCTGGCGCCGCTGTACCAGGCCGGTGTGCCGCATGGCCTGCTGCTGGCCGGCGCGGCGATTGCCTGCTACTCCTTCCTCGGCTTTGACGCAGTGACTACGCTGACCGAGGAAACCATCAATCCCAAGCAGGTGATTCCGCGCGCCATCATGCTGATTACCCTGCTGGGCGGCGGCATCTTCGTGGTGACCGCCTACGCGGTACAGCTGGCGCACCCCGGCTACCAGTTTGTCTCCACCGATGCCGCGGCGTCGGAAATCGCCAAGAACATCGGCGGCGACATCTTCGTGTCCATCTTCCTGATCGGCCTGATCATCGGCCAGTTCGCTTCCGGCCTGTCGGCGCAGGCCAGTGCCTCCCGTCTGCTGTACGCCATGGGCCGTGACGGCGTGCTGCCCAGCTCGCTGTTCGGCCAGCTCAGCGCACGCTTTCAGACGCCGGTGGCGGCGATCCTGCTGTGCGGCCTGGTGGCGCTGCTGGCACTGTTCATGGACGTGACCACCTCGGTGTCGTTCATCAACTTCGGCGCCTTCCTGGCGTTCAGCTGCATCAACCTGGCGGTGATCGCGCACTTCTACCTGCGCCGCCGTAGCCCGGCGCCGCGCGACTTCATCCGCTACCTGCTGCTGCCGGCGCTGGGTGCCGTGGCCGACCTGTGGCTGCTGGTGAGCCTGGACCACAAGGCGCTGACACTGGGGCTGGTGTGGCTGGGTATCGGCATGCTGTACCTGGCCTACCTGACCGGCGGCTTCCGCCGCAACCCGCCGGAGATGGATTTCTCCGAGGCATAAGCAAGCGCTGAAAAACATGCGGCCAACCTTGGTACCAAGGTTGGCCGCATGTTTTGGTGCTGCTGCAAGCGATTGGCTTACGCCGCCAGTTCCTTCAGCAGCTCCTTGACCTTCACGATGCGCTGCGCCACTTCCGCCAGCGGCTGCTCCACCCGCAGCTTGTCTTGACCGGCCAGTTTGTAGTGCCGCTTGCTCTGGATCAGCATGATGATCTTCACCGGGTCGATCGGCGGGTTCTTCACGAAGGTCAGCTGGATGGCCACTTCGCTGGCATCCAGCTTCTGCACTCCCATTTCCTTGGCTGCCAAGCGCAGGCGGTGGCTTTCGATCAGCGTCTTCACGCTTTGCGGCGGCAGGCCGAAGCGGTCGATCAGCTCCTCGTGGATGGCGTCGATCTCGTCTTCGCTATCGCAGGTGGCCAGCCGTTTGTAGATCACCAGCCGCTCGTGCACGCCGGGGCAGTACTCGTCCGGCAGCAGCGCCGGGCTGTGCAGGTTGATCTCGGTGGTGACGCCCAGCGGCGCATCCAGGTCCGGCTCGCGGCCTTTTTTCAGATCGCGCACCGCCTGCTTCAGCATTTCGGTGAACAGGCTGAAACCGACTTCCTGCATCTCGCCGGACTGGCCTTCGCCCAGCACTTCGCCGGCGCCGCGGATTTCCAGGTCGTGCATCGCCAGGTAGAAGCCGGCGCCCA
>CAMLGD010000215.1 GCA_946479405.1 uncultured Vogesella sp. | reverse complement strand
TTTACGTTGATGCGCGCTTCGTTACGGTCAAACGCGATACCGGCAACAACGGCCTTTTCCATATTCTCATCTTCCTCAAACGTAATCAGTGTGCCTTCGCCCTCGTCTTCGAAACTGGAGAGCACGCGCAGGCGTACCTTGTATTTGCCGGCGAACTCCACCGAGCGGATCTGCAGCACCTTGGAGCCCAGGCTGGCCATTTCGATCATCTCTTCGAAAGTGATGGTCTTCAGGCGGCGGGCTTCCGGCACCACGCGCGGGTCGGTGGTGTAAACGCCGTCAACGTCGGTGTAGATCTGGCATTCGTCGGCACCCAGCGCGGCGGCCATGGCCACGGCGGAGGTATCGGAGCCGCCACGCCCCAGCGTGGTGATGCTGCCGTTTTCGTCGATACCCTGGAAGCCGGCAACCACGACTACGCGGCCAGCGGACAGATCGGCACGCATGGCGGCATCGTCGATGGACTGGATGCGGGCCTTGGTGTGTGAGCTGTCGGTGGTGACACGCACCTGCCAGCCACAGTAGCTCTTGGCCGGTACGCCGATTTCATTCAGCGCCATGGACAGCAGGCCGATGGTGACCTGTTCGCCGGTGGACATGATCACGTCCAGCTCACGTGGATCCGGGTAATCCTGGATTTCCTTGGCCAGCGCAATCAGGCGGTTGGTTTCGCCGCTCATCGCGGAAACGACAACCACCACTTGATGTCCCTGGGCTTTCCATTTGGCGACACGGCGGGCCACGTTCTTGATGCGCTCCGGGGAGCCCATCGAGGTACCGCCGTACTTTTGTACGATAAGTGCCATGTTTGTTTTCTTTAGATCGGGTTTGGATGTCGGACGATGATTCTGGCCCGAGACGGCCCCGGCTGGCAAGGCATCCGCGGCCGTTTTTTATAGCGGTTTTTGCTATGCACCATCCGCAAATGGCACATAGCCAGGTGGATACAGCGCTGTATTAAAAGTGGATAGCCACTGTACGCATGCCGAATCACTCAGGGCATGGCAAACAAGGGCGGCTCGGCCATCGCCGCACACTGCCCTTCCAGTTCGGCAATGCGCTCCAGCCAGTAATGTTCGCTGCCGAACCACGGAAACGCCGCCGGAAACGCCGGATCCTCCCAGCGTGCGGCCAACCAGGCGCAGTAATGCAGCAGCCGCAGACTGCGCAGCGGCTCGATCAGCCGCAGCTCGCGGTAGTCGAACTCGGCAAAGTCTTCGTAGCCGGCCAGAATCTCGGCCAGCTGCGCCGCTTGCTGCTGGCGATCGCCCGACAGCAGCATCCACACATCCTGCACCGCCGGCGCCATGCGGCTGTCGTCCAGGTCGACAAAATGCGGGCCATCCGGTGTCCACATCACGTTACCGGCGTGGCAGTCACCATGGCTGCGCAACCAGGTGATATCCGGCAGCGCGGCAAACGCGGCATCCACCTGCCGCAGTACTTCCCGGCCGGCGCTCTCCATGCGTGCGGCCAGATGGGCCGGCAGCTGTGCGCAGGCCAGGATGCACATCAGCGCCTGATGGCCGAAGCTGTGGCTATCCAAGCTTGGCCGCACTTCAAACTGTCGCGCGGCGCCAATCAGGTGGATGCGGCCGAGAAAACGCCCCAGCCACTGCAACACCTGCGGATCGTCCAGCTCCGGGGCACGGCCGCCACGGCGCGGAAACAGCGTAAAGCGGAAGCCCTGCCAGTGCGCCAGGCTGTTGCCGTCAAACAGCAGCGGCGCCACCACCGGGATTTCCGCGGCGGCCAACTCGGCGGCGAAGCGATGCTCTTCCAGAATCTGCGCATCGCTCCAGCGCTGCGGACGGTAGAACTTGGCCACCAGCGGCGGGCCATCGTCCATGCCAATCTGATAGACACGGTTTTCGTAGCTGTTCAGCGCCAGCAGATGACCATCGCAGCGCAAGCCCAGGCTTTCTACCGCATCCAGGATCAGGTCCGGCGTCAGGGCGGCATAAGGATGTAAAGTGCTCATCGCGCCATTATGCGCCGCGGCCAACCTTTGCGCATGCCGCCAGCTGGCTTACCATCTGCCCATGAGCACATCATTTACCTATTTTGAAGCCGAAGACCGCCTGCTGGTGGTGATCCAGCCCGGCCCCCACAAACTGTGGCTGACCCGGCGCCTGGCACAGGCCATCGTTCACGATATCGCCGGTATTTTTGCCAGCCAGGTACCGGGCGGCGGCATCCCCGGCACCGGCAGTATCGAGGAGCGCATCGCGCTGGAGCACCAGATGGCGATGAATGGCGAAGACCTGCCGCAGGACGACGGCGGCAAGGCGATGCAATACAGCAGCGAGCCGCCTGCCCGTGCCCGCGACGGCGACATCCAGCTGTGCACCGGGCTGGATGCCAAGGCCGGCAGCAATTACGCCAGCATCGGCTTCGTGATCGGCGACAGCACGCTGAACCTCAAGCTCAGCCGTGCCGGCTTTCACCGCCTGCTGCGCGGCGTCGCGCTGTGCGGCACGCAGGCCGGCTGGCAACTGCAGGACGTACCGTCGTGGCTGACGCAGAGCCTGCTGGGCAATCTGCTGGCGTCACTGCCACCGCTGGATGAAGCACCGGACGACGATCCGGATGCGGCCTGAGTGCTTATTCATCTCGCCTTAAGCCAACGCGGCTAGACTCGCCGCCGAGCTACTTTATTCCGAAAGCCATCATGCCCACCATGCAGCCCATGCAAGATCACGAACATATCAATGCCGGCGAGCACCGCGCCGCCCGCCGCAGCCTGTGGGTCAGCGTGGCGCTCAACCTGGCGCTGACCGCGCTGCAAGCCGTCACCGGCTTGCTGGCCGGCTCGCAGGCGCTGGTGGCCGATGCCATGCACTCGCTGTCCGATCTGCTGGCCGACTTTGTCGCCATGCTGGCCGGGCACCACAGCCGCAAGGAAGCGGATGACGACCACCACTACGGCCATCACCGCTATGAAACCGCGGCCTCGCTGGCGCTGGGCGTACTGCTGCTGGCCGCCGGTGCCGGCATGCTGTGGACGGCGGCAGGCAAGTTTGCCAGCAGCACCCCGCTGGGCAGCGTGCACCCGGCGGCACTGCTGGTGGCGGTGATTACCCTGCTGAGCAAGGAGGGCCTGTTCCGCTACATGCTGGCCATCGCCGAAAAAGTGCGCTCCAGCATGCTGGTGGCCAATGCCTGGCACGCGCGCGCCGATGCCGCCTCGTCGCTGGTAGTGGCGCTGGGTATCGGCGGCAACCTGCTGGGCTACACCTGGCTGGACCCGGTGGCCGCGTTGCTGGTGGGCTTCATGGTCGGCAAGACCGGCTGGGGCTTTGCCTGGGATGCGCTGGGCGACCTGATGGACCGAGCCGCCGACGAGCACAGCGTGGCCGCCATCCGCCAGACCCTGCTGGACACCCCCGGCGTACTCGGCCTGCACGACCTGCGCACCCGCCGCATGGGCGACATGATCCTGGTGGACGTGCACCTGGAACTGGCAGCCGAGCAAAGCGTGCGCGAAGGCCACGACATCGCGGTGCAAGCGCGCGAACGGGTGATGGCAGCGTTCCCGGTACTGGATGTGATGACCCACGTCGATCCGGTCTAGTGCGCCGGCAACACCCAAACAACCGGGGCATGCCCCGGTTTTTTCATGCCAGAGGTTGGCCGCAGCCCTTTGTCACACCGCTGCGCAGCGGCACACAAGGGTAATTCCGCATTGGCAGCGGCGACGGCAACGGCTTTAATCCACAGCATGGCCCGCGTCCGCACAGGGCGCCATTATGGAGACACCCCACACCGCCATGAAAGTCGCCCTGTTCATCCCCTGTTTCGTCAACGAACTGTATCCGCACGTGGCCATGGCCACCGCCGAGCTGCTGGAAGGCTACGGCGTGGAAGTCGATTACCCGCTGGCACAGTCCTGTTGCGGCCAACCTGCCAGCAATAATGGCGACAGTCAGGGCGCCTGCGATGCCGCGCGCCGCTTTACCGCCATCTTCAAGGATTACGACTACATCGTGTCGCCATCCGGCAGCTGTACCTCGCACGTCAAGCATCACTACGGCTGGTATATCGCCGACGACGCCGACTACCAGCGGCTGCAGCCCAAGGTGTACGAGATCGTCGAATTCCTGCAGGACGTGCTGAAAGTGGAGAAGCTGCCCAAGCCGGTGTACTTCCCGCACCCGGTGTCCATCCACCAGAGCTGCCACGGCCTGCGCCAGCTGGGCCACGCCGCGCCGTCGGAGCTGATGATCCCCTACCACTCGCGGCTGGAGCGCATCCTGCAACTGGTGGACGGCGTCGACGTGCGCCTGCCGGAGCGGCGCGACGAGTGCTGCGGCTTTGGCGGCACCTACAGCATTGACGAGCCGGAAGTGTCGGTGGCGATGGGCGAAGACCGCGTGGCGCAGCACGAGGCCACCGGTGCCGAATTCATCGTCGGCGCCGACCCGTCCTGCCTGATGCACATGGGCGGCATCATCCGCCACAAGTGCCGCCCCATCCGTCCGCTGCACATCGTCGAGATCCTCACCGGACGCGGGGGCGCGGCATGAAGAACGACAACATCAACCACGCCGAAGCAGCGGCGGCCTTTTTGCAGGACCGCGAACAGGCGCGCTGGCACGACAGCGCCATCTGGTGGGTACGGCAGAAGCGCGACATGCAGGCCAAGCAGCTGCCGGAGTGGGAACAGCTGCGTGTGCTGGCGCAGCAGATCAAGGCGCACACGCTGTCAAAACTCGACGAGTACCTGGAGCAGTTCCAGCGTAACGCAGAGCAGAACGGCGTCACCGTGCACTGGGCGGCCGACGCCGAGGAACACAACCGCATCGTGCACGGCATCCTGGCTGCGGCCAACGTTAAAAAGCTGGTGAAGTCGAAGTCGATGCTGACCGAGGAGTGCGGGCTGAACCCCTATCTGGAGCAGCACGGCATCGAGGTGATCGACACCGACCTCGGCGAGCGCATCGTGCAGCTGCGCCACGAGCCGCCAAGCCACATCGTGATGCCGGCGATTCACCTGAAGAAGGAACAGATCTCCGCGCTGTTTCATAAAGAACTGGGCACCGAGGCCGGCAACAACGATCCGACCTACCTGACCCACGCCGCGCGCGCCAATCTGCGCGAACACTTCCTTACCGCCGATGCCGGCCTCACCGGCGTGAACTTCGCCATCGCCGAAACCGGCGGCGTGGTGGTGTGCACCAACGAAGGCAATGCCGACCTCGGCACCGCGCTGCCGCCGATCCACATCGCCAGCATGGGGCTGGAGAAGATCATCCCCAAACAGGAACACCTGGGTGTGTTTACCCGCCTCTTGGCGCGTTCGGCCATCGGCTCGCCGATCACCACTTACACTTCGCACTTCCAGCAGGCGCGGCCCGGTGGGCAGATGCATATCGTCATCGTCGACAACGGTCGCAGCGACATCCTC
>CAMLGD010000214.1 GCA_946479405.1 uncultured Vogesella sp. | reverse complement strand
CAGCGCGAAGCGCATCATCTGCGGGAACAGCACGCGGCGGAACACCTGCCACGGCGTCATGCCGTAGGCCACGGCGGCCTCCAGCTGGCCGCGTGGTACCGCCTGGAACGCGCCGCGGAAGGTCTCGGTGAAGTAGGCGCCGTAGATGATGCCCAGCGTCACCACCCCGGCCACAAACGGGTCGATGTCGATCTGCGCCAGCCCGGCCCAGTCGGTCAGGTGATTCAGCGCGATCTGCAGGCTGTAGAACAGCAGCAGCATGGTGACCAGATCCGGCACGCTGCGGATCAGCGTGGTATAGCCTGCGGCCAACGTTTGCAGCAGGCGGCTGGCCGACAGCCGCGCACTGGCCCAAGCAGGCCCAGCAGCAGCGCCGCCGCCAGCGCCAGCAGCGCCAGCTGCAGCGTCATCCAGGTGCCGCTGGCGATCAGCGGCCCATAGCCTTGTAACATGATGATCTCCCTGCCGGCCGGGGCACCGAGCCCCGGGCCGGCGGCGGCTTAGTAGATGTCGAAGGAGAAGTATTTGGCGGCCAGGCGCTTGTAGGTGCCGTCCTTGTGCACCTCGGCCAGCGCGCGGTTCAGCTGCTGCGCCAGATCGCCGTCTTCCTTGCGCAGGCCGATGGCGGCACCGACGCCCAGGGTTTTCACGTCCGCCACGCCGTTGCCGGCGAAGGCGTAGTCACGCCCGGCGGCGGTCTTGAGGAAGCCCAGCTCGGCCTGCACCGAGGACTGGAACGCCGCATCCAGCCGGCCTGAGGTCAGATCCTGGTACACCTGGTCCTGGTTCTGGTACGAGGTCACCGTCACGCCCTTCGGCTCCCAGTAGGCCTTAGCGTAGGCCTCGGCGGTGGAGCCCTGCTCCACGCCGATGCGCTTGCCGCGCAGGGTGTCCGGCGCCGGCTGCAGCGCGTTGCCCTTCTTCGCCACCAGTCGCGGCGGCACGTTGTAGATCTTGTCGCTGAAGCTGATCTGCTGCAGGCGCTTTTCGGTCACCGCCATCGACGACAGGATTGCGTCGAACTTCTTCGCCTTCAGCGCCGGGATGATGCCGTCCCAGGCGTTTTCCACCCACACGCACTTGGCCTTCAGCTTGGCACACAGCGCGTTGCCCAGGTCGATGTCGAAGCCGACCAGCTCGCCGCTGGCGGCCTTGGATTCGAACGGGGCGTAACTCGGATTGACGCCGAAGCGGATGACTTTCCAGTCTTGGGCGGCGGCGCCGGTGGCGATGCAGGCCAGCAGGGTGGCCAGGGCAAGTTTTTTCATCTCGATAATCTCCTTTGTTGCGACGGGTACAGCGAGCTGCGGCCAACCTTGGGATTGCTGTTGTAATGGTTGGCCGTGGTTGGACGGCAGGCTTGCGCCCACCGCCCGCCCGGGTCACAGGCCGCGCATGCTGCGCGGATAGCTTGCCGGGGAAAATCTTGCGGTCAGCAGCAACATGGCCAGCACGATGGCCAGCTGCCAGCTCCAGCCACCGGCGAACTGGCCGCCGCGTTCGCGCCACCAGCCCATCAGCCACGGCCCGGCGGCGGTAAGCAGGAAACCGCAGCCCTGCACGAAGGCCGCCAGGGTGCCGGCGCGCGGCGCATCCGGCAGGTGCTCCAGCACCAGCAGCAGGCACAGCGCGAAGAAACCGCCAAGGCCGACGCCGGCCAGCACCGCCCAGCACCACGGCGCCAGCAGCGGCCACCAGGCGAAGCCGGCCAGCGCCACTGCCTGGCACGCCAGCGCCAGCCACAGCAGCGGGCGATGATCGCCATGCCGGCGCGACAGCAGCGGGAACAGCAGCGCCGCCAGCGCCTGCCACAGCGCCAGCCCGGCCAGCAGGTTGGCCGCAGCCTGGGCCGTCATGCCCTGTTCGCGATAGAACGACGGCAGCCACGCCACCAGGCTGGAATAACCGCTATTGGT
Organism: uncultured Vogesella sp.; assembly: GCA_946479405.1. The sequence continues at coordinate 3,546 of CAMLGD010000214.1, read as the reverse complement.
GAGGCCGAAGTACAGCGCCAGCAGCCAGGCGCGGCGGTTGCGGCCACAGGCGCGCAGCGACAGCGCGGCGTGGCCAGTCGTCGGCGCCGCCTGTTGCCCGCCCTGCCGCCACCACAGCAACAGCGCCAGCAGCGCCGGCAGCAGCCATACCGCCAGCGCCAGCCGCCAGCCGCCGAACTGCGCCAGCCACGGGCTGGCCAGCGCGCCCAGCGCACCGCCGCCCACCAGCGCCGCCGAATACACCCCCATCGCCAGGCCGACGCGCTCGGGAAACAGGCGCTTGGCCACGCCCGGCATCAGCGCCTGGATGGCGGCCACCCCGGCCCCGGCCACGCCGGCACCGGCAATCAAGCCGGCACTGTCGCTGACCCAGGCGCGCGAAGCGCAGCCGGCGGCCAGCAGCAGCAGCGCCAGCGCCACGGTACGGTGCTCGCCGATTGAGCCGGCCAGGCGCGCGCCGGCAAACGCCAGCAGTCCCATCAGCACGAATGGCAAAGCGGTCAGCACCGCCGCGGCGCGAAAACCCAGCCCGGTTTCGCTGCGCAGCAGGTCCAGCACCGGTCCCACCGAGGTCAGGAACGGCCGCAGGTTGAGCGCGATCAGCGCCAGCAGCAGCAGCGCCACCAGCGCGTGCTGGCGCGGCAACGGCAAGGCGGCAGTGCGGGCAACGGTCATGGCCGGGCGGCGCCGGCGGCGGCGCGAGGGATGGGGGCGATCAGGCGGGAAGGCGACATGGTTCTGCTCCGGTAAACCTGCAAAAGTGCAGGCACGATTGGCTTGCTTGCAGTCTAGGGAGCAGCGCTATAATTTAGAAATTAAATGTTTAACTAGCTTGCAGTGGGAAACGTAATGACTGATCCGATGCTGGACCCGGTACTGCTGAAGAGCTTCGTGGCGGTGGTGGAAAGCGGCAGCTTCACCCGCGCCGGCGACCGCGTGCACCTGAGCCAGTCCACCGTCAGCCAGCATCTGCGGCGGCTGGAAGAACAACTGGGCAGCGAGCTGTTGGACCGCAGCGGCCGCTACGTGGTGACCACCGAAAGCGGCGCGCGGCTGCTGGTGCATGCACGGCGGCTACTGGCATTGATGGAAGACGCGGTGGCGGAACTGCGCGAAGGCCAGGTGCAGGGCGAAATCCAGCTGGGGGTGCCGGAAGACTTCGCCGCCGATCTGCTGACACCGCTGCTGGCCGCCTTCGCCCGCGACAATCCGGCCATCCGGCTGGAAGTCAGCAGCGGGCTGAGCAATACCCTGTGGCAGCAGTTCTGTGCCGGCAGCTACGATCTGGTGCTGGTGAAACAGCGCCAGGGCCATACCGTCGGCGCGGCGGCGTGGCCGGAGCCGCTGGCGTGGCTGGACAGCCGCGAGCACCCGACCTGGCAGCGCGACATCCTGCCGCTGGTGGTGTTTCCAGTGGGCGGCCTGTACCGCGACGAGATGATTCACGCGCTGGAAAGCAGCGGCCGCCGCTGGCGCATCGGTTACAGCAGCGCCAGCCTGGCCAGCGTGCGCTCGGCAGTGGCCAGCGGGCTGGGCATCAGCCTGCTGCCGGCGCGGCTGGCGCTGCCCGGCCACCGCCAGCTGAGCAGTGACGACGGCTTTCCGCCGCTGCCGCCACTGGAGCTGGTGCTGCACACCCGCGCGGAAGTACCGCAGCGGGTGCGCGACCTGGCGCAGCGGCTGATTGCGCTGTGCGACGCGGTAATGCAGCCCGCGCCGCACGGCTGACTCAGGCGCGTTGCGGCTTGGCCAGCGCCGCCGGCACCCGCTGCAGCCCCCACACGTTGGCCGCAATGATCAGCAACACGCCCAGCAGCTGCCAGCCATCCAGCAGATGGCCGTAGGCCAGGTAATCCACCAGCAGCGCCACCACCGGGTAACTGAAGCCGAGCAGGCCGATCCAGTGGGTGGGCAGCTGGCGGAAGGCGGCGTACATGATGATGTACATCAGCGTGGTGTGTACCAGCCCCAGCGTGGCGAGATAACCCCAGTGGCTGCCGGCCACCCACAGGCTGCCGTTGTCCAGCAGCGGCCACAGCAGCAGCACGCCGGTCAGCGTCTGCACGCAGGCGATATGGGTGGGTGCCAGCGTTTTGGGCAGCTGCTTGCTGATCAGCGTCACCACCGCGTACAGCATGGCGGCGCCCAGCGCCAGCAGGATGCCCAGCAGCGCCCCGCCGCCACCCTGCCCCGGCTGCACGATCAGCAGCATGCCGGCAAACGCCACCGCCACCGCGGCCAACTTGCGCAGCGTCAGCGCCTCGCCCAGCAGCAGCCGGCTCAGCAGCAGCAGCCAGAACGGTTGGGTGTGATACACCACGGTGGCGATGCCGATCGAGCTGTAGTGATAGGCGTTGAACAGCAGCAGCCAGTTGCCCACCAGCGCCACGCCACCGCCGATGCACCACAGCAGGCTGCTACGGGTAAACGGCCACGTCTGCCACTGTCCGCGCCACCAGGCGTACAGCCCCAGCCCCAGCGAGCCCAGCACGCAGCGCACGAACACCACGTTCCATACCGATTGGCCGGATTGCAGCACGAACCAGCCGATGGTGCCGGACAGCGCCATGGCGGCCAGCATCTGCCATACGCCGGTGCGTAAATTTTGTTGTGTCATGATCAAGCTCTCCTTGCAGGCTAGTGTGCAACAGCATAAGCAAGTCGCACAGCTGGCTGAATGGGCTTTGCAAGGCAAAAGCCAGTTGCTACCTTGCAAATATCGCCAAATCGACAGGATTACCTGCAATGAAAGACTGGATCGACGTACAGCTGGTGGGGCTGCTGCAGCAGGACGCGCGGCAGAGCATTGCCGAGCTGGCGCGGCAGCTGAAGATGTCCGGCCCCAGCGTGTCGGAACGGCTGAAGCGGCTGGAGGAACACGGCGCCATCCGCGGCTACACCCCGGAGCTGGACTGGCCGCAGTGGGGCTACAGCCTGCAGGCCATCGTGCGGCTGCGGCCGCTGCCGGGGCAGCTCAAGCCGTTGCAGGCGCGTATCGTCGCCACGCCGCAGATCACCGAGTGCGACAAGGTCACCGGCGAAGACTGCTTCATCGCCCGCCTGCTGCTGCGCGACATCAGCCAGCTGGACGAGATCCTGGACGATTTTGCCGAGCTGGCCACCACCGCCACCAGCATCGTCAAGGCCAGCCCGGTGCTGCGCCGGCTGCCGCCGCTGCAGCCGTAGCCGCCACCGTGCGGCGGTCATAAAAAAAGCGGCCAACCGCTAAACAGGTTGGCCGCACGGGAGGAAGTCATCAGGCCACGTACTGGCGCTTGGGCTGGCCGCTGCGCTGGCTGTGTTCCCAGCCGGCCACCTGCCCCACCGGCACCTCGTCGCTGTGCAGCGGCACCAGCCCGCGCACCAGGTCGGCGGCGCGCTCGGCCAGCATGATGGTGGGCGCATTGAGGTTGCCGTTCGGCTCGGTGGGGAACACCGAGGAATCGATCACCCGCAGGCCGGCAATACCGCGCACGCGCAGCTCGGAATCCACCACCGCCATGTCGTCCTCGCCCATGCGGCAGGAGCCGCACGGGTGCATGGTGC
>CAMLGD010000213.1 GCA_946479405.1 uncultured Vogesella sp. | reverse complement strand
GCGCGCGGGTTTCGTCGTTGCGCACCAGCCAGGTCTGGCGGCGGATGCTGTCCTTCAGCGCCGGCAGCGCCACGCCCTCGCCCAGCGGCGTTTCCGTCATCAGCCGACGGATGGCGTTGAACGGGCGCACATCCACCACGCCGGTGCCGATGGCGGTGTACACCAGCAGCCGCAGCAGGCCGTCGAACGGCGTGCCGGCGGTGTAATGCTGTTCCAGTTCGGCACGCTTCAGGCGCAGCATCTCCTCGCGTTCCCAGCGGCCGGACTGTGCCTCGCGCTGCCAGCTGTCGGCCGGCGGCAGGCCGACGGCGGCGCGCAGCCACGGTGCGCCGTACAGCAGTTGAAAACTTTGCTCAAAGCAGCGGTCGCGCCAGTCGCCCCACTGTTCCAGCATGCCGGCCAGCAGCTGGCTGCCCTGCTGCTGCCATTGCCAGAACGGGTTGTCGGCTGCCACCGGCTGGCGTTGCTGGCGCACCTGCGCCGCCGCCTGCGGCAACCAGGACAGCCACGGGTTGTAGCTGGACAGCCATAGCCGCTCCTGCCGTGCCGGGTGCAGCACGCGCAGCGCCTCGGCTTGCGCCGGCTTGATCAGTGCGCGCAGCCACGGCGACACGAAGCTGTCGTACAGCTGCTGGTTGATCTCGGCCACGCGGCGCACCACCTCGAACGCCAGCTCGTCGTCGCGGCCATCGTCCAGCGCGGCGATGTCGGCAATGTCGCGCGGCTCGAAGCGCACGATGTAGCGGCCCTGCAGGTAGTCCAGCCCCGGCGTTTCCGGGTGGGTGTCGGTGATCACAGCCTCGTACAGCCCCGGTGGCAGCACGTCGATCAGGTCCAGCGCGCTGGCCAGTTCGCTGTGCTCGCGGTTGGCCACGCCGGCGGACACGAAAATGCCCAGATGCCCCACCTGCTCGTGCAGGCAGTAGACGATGGTCTGCTCGTTGGCGCGGATTTCGTCGCCGCTGTGGTACAGGTCGATGATCCAGTTCAGTGCCTGTTGCGGCGGGGTGATGTTGTCGCCCCAGCTGGCGAACACGATGATCGGCGAGCGGATGTTGCGCAGGTCGACGCGGCTGTTGCCGCGCTCCAGTTCGATATCGCCGGCGGACAGGTGATTGCCGACAAACAGGTTCTGCGTGATCCACTCCATTTCCTGCTTGCCGAGCATGAAATGGCCGCCCCACCAGCGTTCGAACTCCAGAAAGCGCTCGCGCTCGTCATCCACATTGGCATACAGCCGGTACGGCTTTTTCCACAGCGTGTTGGCCGGGTCCAGGTTCTCGAAGTTGCTGACCAGGTGCGCGCCATCGAACAAGCCGCCGCCCAGGTCACCGGCCAGCGAGGCGCTCCAGGTGCCGCCATTCAGCCCACCGCTGTAGCGCAGCGGGTGCTTGCCTTGCACCCCGGACCAGTACGCCAGCGGCGAGCCGGCCAGCAGGATGGGGCCGACCTTGTCCGGCGCCGTGGCCGCCAGCAGCGCCAGCGCCCAGCCGCCCTGGCAGTTGCCGATCACGAACGGTTTGCCGCTGTGGCCGGGGTGCAGGCTGTTGATGCGCTCCAGAAAGGCTTTTTCCGCCTGCAGCACGTATTCAATGGTCTGCCCCGGCTCCGGCTGCGGAAAGAACATCACGAAGTAGCACGGGTGGCCCTGGCGTAGCGCGATGCCGATCTCGCTGTCCATCTTGAAGCCGCCGATGCCCGGGCCGTGGCCGGCACGCGGGTCGATTACCACGAAGGGGCGTTTGTCCGGGTCGGTGGCCGGGCTGCCGGCCGGCGGGTGGATGGCGGCCAGCGCGTAGTTCACCGGCTGTGGCAGCTTGCGGCCGTCCAGGATGATGTTGTAGTCGAAGGCCAGCACTGGCGGTTTGCCGTCGGCGTGGTGCTTCAGATACACGTCGCCGCGCTCGCGCAGCACGTCCAGCGTCAGGATGCTGCGTTGCCAGGCATCGATGACATAGGCGCTCAGGTCGTGGAACAGGGTTGCGCTGGGCATGGCTGGCTCCGGAGACAGTTTTTACCAGCATAGCCATAACTTTGTTGCAATGCAGCTAAGGTGCGCGGCAAAAATGTATCCGCATACTGGTACCCGCCAGCCGGCACGGGTTGCGGCCAACTTGTGGGTGGCGGCTTGTTGTGTGCGGCGCAACAATCGCCACGGGTTTGAGGGTATGGAGCCGGGCTGTCATCCTGTGGCTAGCCGTGGTCCCGCTGCTTCGGCTGGCCGGTTTGGCGGCCGTGCCGGCCAGGCGGATGCCGGCACGGTTCCACGTGAAACGCGGCGCCGATCGGCGATTGCTGCGGCGCTATGCGCATGCCGATGTTGGCCGCAACCGTGTTCAGGCACGGCCGATCTTGTCGCCCAGGTTCACCAGCAGCACGCCGGCAATCACCAGCAGCGCGCCCAGCAGGCGCCAGCTGTTGATCTCCTTCAGCGGCATGCCCAGCCAGCCATAGCGATCAAATAGCAGCGACGCGCATACCTGGCCGGCAATGATCAGCGACAGCATCACCGCCACCCCCAGCCGCGGCGCCAGCAAGGTGGTGCCGAACACGAATAGCGCGCCCAGCACACCGCCGGTCAGCATCCACCACTCCGCCTTCGGCAATGCGGCCAACCCTACCCAGCGTTGGCCGGTGAGCAGCGCGGCAATGGCCAGGGTGACCGAGCCGACCAGGAAGGACACCAGTGCCGCCATGATCGGGCTGCCGCCGATCAGCGCCTTGAGCTGGTTGTTGTTGGCGGCCTGCAACGGCACCACGATGCCGATGACGAAGGCCAGCGGCAGGAAAAATGCGTTCATGGGGAAATCCAGTGAGTGGGAGCGGCGATGATCCCGCCAACGCCGATGGCATGCAAGCAACGCTGTGTTCCGCGCGCCGGGCTGCTGGCGGGCCAGCGCCAGAGCAGGCGAAAACCGTGCTGCGGTGTTTACGTGTGGGCGATGCGCTACCGGGCGGGTGCCGGTGCTCAGTCCTGGCTGCCGGCCTGGCCGTCCCAGTAGTCCATGGTGGCCTTGCCGTCGAAGCCCTGCCCCAGACTGCGCACGCCAACGCGGCCGCTTTCCGGGTACACCACTACTTCGTTGCGGTTGCGTTCGCCGATGATCAGGTAGCGGCATGGCGCATCGCTGTGGTTGAACAGCGCATGGCCTACCTTCTGCCCGGCGGGAAAGCACACGTAGTCGCCGGCCTGCATGCGGTAGCGCTGCTCGCCCAGCAGCAGCGTCAGTTCGCCATCCAGGATCATCAGGTGTTCCTCCTCCTGCATGTGGTAGTGCAGCGGGCAGGATTGCTTGCCGGGTGCCAGCTCCTCGCGGCACACGCCGACGTGCTGCGCGCCGCCGAATTCGCCCAGCTGTTGATAACGTATGCCGAAGCGGCTGCCCTGTTGATAACTGTCCCAAGGCACGCTGTCGGCGCTAAACGGCTCACAGGCGCCGTCGGCATTGCGGCTGGTTTTCTGCTCCATCTGGCTGGCTCCTGGCTGGTGGTGTGCGCAATCTGGCGCCGTGCGGCGGGCAGGTCAAGGCCAGCTGGCACAAAGGACGGCTGCAGTCAGCCGGCTTACTGCGCGGCGGAGCTTTCCAGCTGCTGACGCTGCGCCGCGCCGTACTGGTCTACCTGCTGTTGCACCGCCTTGGCCTTGTCCAGCTCCTGGCGCTGGCTTTCGGCGATCTTGCCGCTGGGGCCGCAGGCGGTCAGCAGCAGGCTGCAGAGGATGATGATGCGCATGATGTTCTCCCGGCGATGGCTGATGCCTGCGTTGTAGGCCAGCAGGCGGCGGGAGAAAAGCCTCACGGGCGGATCACGATGGGCGTGCCGGGCGGCACCGCCTGCCATACCTGCTCCATGTCGGCGTTGCTCAGCGCGATGCAGCCATTGCTCCAGTTGATGCGCCGGGTCAGCGCCGCCGCCCAGCCAAAGCCATTGCGCTGGCCGTGAATCATCACCTGCCCGCCGGGCGGCACGGTCGGCGGCGTTGGGGTAGGAAATATGGATCGCCTTGTAGTAGCCGCTGTCGGCTTTCTTGTCGTCCAGCAGGTAGCGGCCTTCCGGTGTGCACTCGTCCCCTTCCTGCTGCTTGTGGCCGGGCGCCGAACACCACCGGGAACGCCGCCGGCGGGCTGTCGGCGCGGCTGGCCTGGTGCTAAGGTTGGCGCCCAGGACAGACTTGGCCACAGGAGAACACATGCTGATACGTGCCGACATGACACAACGCGCGCTGGTGCTGCCCGGCGATTACCAGTTTGTGCCCTCGCCGCTGCCCGGCGTGCAGCGCATGATGCTGGACCGCGTCGGTGGCGAAGTGGCACGCGCCACCAGCATTGTCGATTACGCCCCCGGCGCCCGCTTCGATGCGCACGAGCACGATGGCGGCGAAGAGATACTGGTGCTATCCGGCGAGTTTGCCGACGAGCACGGCGTGTACCCGGCCGGCAGCTATCTGCGCAACCCGCCGGGCAGCCGCCACGCGCCGTATTCCCGCAGCGGCTGCCGGCTGCTGGTCAAGCTGCGCCAGTTCGCCCCGGACGATGCCGCCACGGTGCGCATCGACACCACCACTGCAAGCTGGCGCCCGGGGCTGGTGCCCGGCCTGCAGGTGCTGCCGTTGCATCAGCATGGCGCCGAGCACACCGCGCTGGTGCGCTGGGCACCCGGCACGGTGTTCCAGCCGCACCGCCACCCGGGCGGCGAGGAAATACTGGTGCTGCAGGGCGTGTTCTGCGATGACGCCGGCAGCTACCCGGCGGGCAGCTGGCTGCGCAGCCCCTGTGGCAGCCAGCACACGCCGTACACCGGCACCGAGGGCGCGCTGATCTATGTGAAGGTGGGGCATCTGGCACCTCCGCGCGGCTAGGTAGCGCGCATCGGTTTGCCCGCGGCAAAGGGCTAGGCTATGCGTGCATACGCGGTCGCAAACAACAAGGGCAAGCCGTATGGCTTGCCCTTGTTGTTTGCTGCGCAAAAACCATGCGGCCAACGTTGTCCGCAGGCGCTGCGTTACGAAGCGGGACGCTGCTTGAAGAAGGTGATCGGTGCCATGGCCGGGATGTCGCTCGGCGGCGCCGATTTCAGGATGTGCTTCTTCATCTTGCCCATCACGTGCATTTCGCACGGGCGGCATTCGAATTTCAGGGTGTAGGTTTCGTCGCCGGATTTCAGCACCATCGGGTCGGCGCGAACCTGGCCCATCACCCCCTTCACGCCCTTGGCCTGCTTCGGGCACAGGTTGTAGGAGAAGCGCAGGCAGTGCTTGGTGATCATCAGGCTCACCTCGCCCTCCTCCTGGTGCGCCTCGTAGGCCGGTTCGATCACCTCGACGCCGTGCTGCTTGTAGAAATCCCACGCCAGCGCGTTGTAGACGTTGGCCAGATAGCTCAGGTTCTTTTCCGGGTAGGCCACCGGCGGTTCGACCGGCGCCTTGCGCGGCTGGCGCGGCCAGGCGGCGAGGCGCGCCGCTTCCA
>CAMLGD010000212.1 GCA_946479405.1 uncultured Vogesella sp. | reverse complement strand
CCGCGGCTCCAGCTCCGGCAGACTGTAGCTGCACACCGGGCAGGCGAACTTGGCGGAGAACCAGTGCTCCTGGCTGCTATCCATTTCCACGGCAATGGCTCGGCCGTCGGCGTGGCGCAGCGCGGTTTCGAAGCTTTCTGCCAGCCGCTGCTGCATATCGGCGCGCACCTTGAGGCGGTCGATCACCACCTCTACGGTGTGCTTCTTGTTCTTGTCCAGCTTGGGCACAGCCTCCAGCTCGTACACTTCGCCATCGACGCGCACGCGCACGAAGCCCTGCGCGCGCAGGTCTTCGAACAGGTCGAGGTTCTCGCCCTTGCGGCCAACGATAACCGGCGCCAGGATCATCATCCTCGTCTCGGCCGGCAACGCCAGCACGTGATCCACCATCTGGCTCACCGTTTGCGAGGCCAGCGGCACGTCGTGGTCCGGACAGTGCGGGTCGCCAACGCGGGCGTACAGCAGGCGCAGGTAGTCGTGGATCTCGGTGACGGTACCCACGGTGGAGCGCGGGTTATGGCTGGTGGCCTTCTGCTCGATGGAAATCGCCGGCGACAGCCCCTCGATCAGATCCACATCCGGCTTTTCCATCAGCTGCAGGAACTGCCGCGCATAGGCGGACAGGCTTTCCACGTAGCGGCGCTGCCCTTCGGCGTACAGCGTGTCGAAGGCCAGCGACGACTTGCCGGAGCCGGACAGGCCGGTGATCACCACCAGCTGGTGCCGTGGCAGGTCGAGGTTGACGTTCTTGAGATTGTGGGTGCGCGCACCGCGGATGCGGATGGAATCCATGCCTGTCTCACCGTGATTCGGGGAACCTGCTACTATACCGGACTTGGTGTACCGCGCTCTACCCGCTTGGCGATGCAGGCATCGCGTCGTCGTTACCTGTTGAAACGTAAAGTAGAACCCGCCCGCGCTACACTGCACCGGCAGCTTGTCCATCGCGTTGCTGCCCGCTTAGCCTGAACACACTCCGAATGACTGCACTCGAACTGCGCGCCAGCCTTGGGCTGGCCGGTATCTATGCCCTGCGCATGCTGGGCATGTTTCTCATCCTGCCGGTATTCGCCCTGTATGCCACCACGCTGCAAGGCGCCGACAACCACGCCTTGATCGGTCTGGCACTAGGCAGTTACGGCCTAGTGCAGGCACTGCTGCAACTGCCGCTGGGCATGCTGTCCGACAAGATTGGCCGCAAGAAGGTGATCTACTTTGGCCTGCTGCTGTTCGCCGCCGGCAGCTTTGTCGCTGCCAACGCTCACGACATTACCTGGCTGATCATCGGCCGCGTGATCCAGGGCTCCGGTGCCATCTCCGCCGCCATCACCGCCCTGCTGGCCGACCTGACGCGCGAAGAAAACCGTACCCGCGCCATGGCGATGATAGGCATGAGCATCGGCACCACCTTTGCCGTCAGCCTGGTGCTGGGGCCGCTGCTGGCCAAGCATATCGGCGTGGACGGCATCTTCACCCTCACCGGCGTGCTGTCGCTGCTGGCCTTGCTGGGCGTGTGGCGCGTGATTCCGGACCCGGTGGTGTCGCGTTTCCACTCCGATGCCGAAGCCAATACCAAACGCCTGCCGGCGGTGCTGAAACACCCGGAACTGCTGCGGCTGAACTATGGCATCTTTGCGCTGCACGCGGCGCAGATGGCGATGTTCGTCACCATTCCGTTTGCGCTGACCAGCACCGGTCACCTGGACAAGGCCGACCACTGGCAGGTGTATCTGCCGGTGGTGGTGGCCGGCTTCTTCCTGATGGTGCCCGCCATCATCTACGGCGAGAAAAAGGCCAAACTCAAGCAAGTGTTCGTCGCCGCCGTGGCGTTGATGACGGCCGCGCAGCTGGGGATGGCGCTGGCGCTGTCCAGCTTCTGGATGATCGTCATCTGGCTGACGCTGTATTTCATCGCCTTCAACATCTTGGAAGCCACCCTACCGTCACTGATCTCCAAGATCGCACCGGCAGACGCCAAGGGCACCGCCATCGGCGTGTATAATACTGCCCAGTCTGTCGGCCTGTTCCTTGGCGCCGCACTCGGCGGCTGGCTGTATGGCCGCTTCGGCGCTGCCGGCGTATTCGGCTTTACCAGCGTGCTGATGGCCAGCTGGCTGCTGCTAGCCATCACCATGACACCGCCCAAGGCAGTGAAAACCCAGATGTTCCACCTAGACGACAACTGGCGCGGCGACAGCAGCACCCTGTCCAGCCGCCTGCTGGCGCTGGATGGCATCAGCGAAGTGGTGATCATGCCGGATGAAGGCGTGGCCTATCTCAAGGTAGCGCAGCACGGCTGGGATGAGGCCGGCGTGCGCCGCCTGTTGCCCATCGCCAAGCCATAGTCATGAACAGGCCTTACCGCTACACTGCGCAGGCGTGCCGGAAAACGGCGCCCTGTTCGATTGAATTTTCCGGAGAACTCCATGAACAGCATTAGTTTTGATGGCCGTCTGGCCGCCGACGCCGAGCTGCGTTACACCCCCAGCGGCGAGCCGGTGCTGAGCTTCCGCGTTGCCAGCGACATCGGCTTTGGCGAGCGCAAGACCACCAACTGGTTTAGCTGCCAGGTATGGGGCAAGCGCGGTGAATCGCTGAAGAACTACCTGGCCAAAGGCCAGCAAGTTACCGTTTACGGCCAACTGACCCTGCGCGAATGGACCGACAAGGAAGGCGTGAAGCGCACCTCGCCGGACGTGCGCGTGAACGAGCTGTCGCTGCAAGGCGGCCGTCGCGACGACATGCCGCCGATGGACGATGCCTACAGCGCCCCGGCACCGCGTGCGGAGGCTCCATCCGCCCCGCCGGCTGCACCGCGCCGCATGGATCCGAAACCGGCGCCGCGCATGGACGACATGGACGACGACATTCCGTTCTGAAACAGAACGACTCGCACCCTAAGCGTCAACGGAGCCATTCATCGGGCTCCGTTTTTTGTTGGCACTTTCCGCCGCCGCATGCCGCTTGTGATCCCCATGCGGCAAAGCGCGCCTCCAGATGGCAAAATCGCCCGCCAGTTAAGACCGGCGGGCGATTTGCAACGTAACCGTGCAGCTTACAGCGCTACCAGCTGCCCGTTCTTGAAGGTGTAAACACTGATCGGCGAGTTTTTCAGGTCGTGCTTGTCGTCAAACTCATACATGCCAGCCACACCCTGGTACTTGATGGTAGCCAGTGCCGGTTTGTATTTCTTGGGGTCGATCGAGTTGGCTTTCTGCATGGCCTTGGCCAGCAGAATCACGCCATCGTACATGGATGCGGCGTAAGTCAGCGGCTCGCTATTGAAGCGCTTCTTGTAGGCAGTCTTGAAGGTCTTGCCGGCACTGCTCTGATCCAGTACCGGGCCGCCCTGCGGACAGAACACCTTGTCATCTACCGTCTTGCCACCCAGCTTGAACATTTCATCGTTACAGATGCCGTCACCGCCCAGCAGGTAGGCATTGAGACCCAGCTGGGTCATTTGCTTGCGCAGCGGGCCGCCCTGCGCGTGGTAGCCGGCATAAAACACGCCGTCCACTTTCATGCCCTTGATCCGGGTAAGAATCGCGGTGAAGTCGGTAGCCTTGTCATTGGTGTATTCACGGGTGGCAATCTGCACCCCGCTACCTTTCGCGGCGCGTTCAAATTCATCGGCCAGGCCCTGACCATAGGCAGTGCGATCATCAATCACCGCGAACTTCTTCGCCTTGATGTTCTTGGCTGCGAATACCGCCATGCGAGTGCCGGACTGGCTGTCGGTGCTGCCGATCCGGAACACATACTGATAGCCGCCCTGCGTCACCTTGGGATTGGAGGCCACGGTAGCCATCACGATTTCCGCATCGTTCAGCAACTTGGAGATTGGAATGGCGACACCGGAGTTGTAGGGCCCAAGCACTGCGTTCACGCCGGCATCGACAAAGCGCTGTGCTACCAGCATGCCGGTGCGCGGATCAGCCGAATCATCTTCCGAGACCAGTTCGAAACGGGTTTTTTTACCACCAATCACCAGCCCCTGTGCGTTGATGTAGTCCAGCGCCATCTTGGCCCCGTTTTCATCGTCCTTGCCAGTAGCAGCCTGCGGCCCGGTGAGCGGTCCGGTCAGACCGATTTTCACAACCTGGTCACCGGCAAGCGCAACACTGGGAACCATGCAGCCAAAGGCAAAGGCGATACAGCTGACCAGCAGCTTCTTGGAAGTTTTCATTTCTATTCTCCTGATTGATTTATTGGTGGTGGTTTTTATATGCACAGGCTGTTCATGACTTGCAATTTTGCAAGATGACACATGGTCTCTTACCGCTTACGCGGCAAGAGGTCGCCACGAAATGTAAATACATTTTCCGTGGCAGACATTATTGTTTCGCTGAATATTGAAGAATCAGTGCCACCATCCTTTGCCAAACACGACAGATATCGGGACAAAAACGACATTACCGCAGTCGACATGGAATTACCCAAAATCCCCCAGAATTCCCCAAAAATCGTCACCATCGATTGCACACCGCAAAAAGCCACACTGAAAAATGCCACCAAACGTAAATGCTCACCATTGCAGAGTCGGTCGCGCTAACACAGCAACCAAACTTGCACCATGTTTTACATCAGGGCACTGACATATATTCGCTGCTACTAACGCTCCGGCACTGGTATGCGCCAGCAAACTGAATCAAGAAAATACCAACCTTAACGCAAGAAAAACCCTACTTAACCAAGCTGACGAATCCGGCAAGCATGGCGGCATACCTTACGGTGTCCGCTAGCGCTCCCAGCTGACAACGACAGCGTGATCGTGACCCTGTGCAGAACTCGCCAATGCCACCGTGGCCCGCCATGGCGCCAGGTCAGTTATTTCGCCGGGCACAGGCACGCTTGTCGCAAAACGATCCAGCAACTTTCTCCCTGCTGATACTTTTAGTTCACGAGCCAATAACTCCACAGACTGCCGGCAGTATAAATTTAATCCATTGTGCCAATATTAAATATTGGCCATATATTTTACTGTACACTTGTTGGCACGGTTATTTTTCAAATCACAATTACCCAAAAAAATCAATCGAAATGCATCGCAATAACAATTTACCTTACAAAACCAGAAAAAACAAAAATTAACTTACCGCCAAATAACACAAAAATTAAAAAGTAAGTTCTTAAACTATCGTTTATCTTTTCACTTTCTATTTTTTACCCCTATTTTTCTGGCATTGCATTAATTTGCATATAGAGCAGTTATTTTTTCACTTATCTCCACATAAAACAATGCAATAAAAACCATGGCACTCCAATTAAACACCACGTCAGATTTTTAATGCCGGCAATTCGGTATCAGCACGCCACTACTGTTACCGGATTCACAATGACCATTCAGCCGTCACCGCATAATCAGCTCCTGTCCTGCTCGCACCGAGTTGCTATCGCCAGCAACCTGGTCAGTTGGGAGCATCGCCGCATACAAAACAGGTGACGATTCAGGGCGCCAGCTGGCCGGCAGGATGCGGCCAACATTAACTGTTGGCCGCATCCTGTTCTTCGGCATTACTGGAAGGTAAGCAGCAAACCCTTATTGC
>CAMLGD010000211.1 GCA_946479405.1 uncultured Vogesella sp. | reverse complement strand
GCGATCTTCAGGTTGCCGTCGGTGCCGTTCTTGAAGCCCACCGGGCAGGACAGGCCGGACGCCAGTTCGCGGTGCACCTGCGATTCGGTGGTGCGCGCGCCGATGGCGCCCCAGCTGATCAGGTCGGCCAGGTACTGCGGGGTGATCATGTCGAGGAATTCGGTGGCGGCCGGCATGCCCATGCTGTTGAGGTTGAGCAGCAGGCGGCGGCCGATGCGCAGGCCGGCGTTGATGTCGTAGGACTCGTCCAGGTGCGGATCGTTGATCAGCCCTTTCCAGCCCACGGTGGTACGCGGTTTTTCAAAGTACACGCGCATCACCACCACCAGTTCGCCGGCGTATTTTTCGCGCAGCGGCAGCAAGCGGCGGGCGTACTCTTCGGCCGCGGCCGGGTCATGGATGGAACAGGGACCGATCACCACCAGCATGCGGTCGTCTTCGCCGCGCAGCAGGCGGGCGATATCGCGGCGGGTATGGTAGATCAGCTCGGCTGCAGATTCATTGATCGGCAGCTCGTACAGGTGCGCGATCGGGGGCAGCAGTTCCTTGATGTCACGGATTCTTACGTCATCGGTCTGGCGGTGCATGATTGTTTTCCTTGCCTGTCTGGCTATCTCTTTGCATAGCAACATTACCTGCTTGCACCCGCCGTGCCAAGCCTGCTGCGGCAAAACAAAAGGGCACCCCACGGGGTGCCCTTGTGCTGCGGCCAACAGCAATCAGTCTGCGTACTGGCGTTTCATGCGCTCGCGGCGTTCCTGCGCTTCCACCGACAGGGTGGCGGTAGGGCGTGCCAGCAGGCGCTTGAGGCCGATCGGTTCGCCGGTGTCTTCACAGAAACCGTAGGAGCCGTCGTCGATCAGACGCAGGGTGGACTGGATTTTTTGCAGCAGTTTGCGCTCGCGATCGCGGGTGCGCAGTTCCAGTGCGTACTCCTCTTCCAGCGTGGCGCGGTCAGCCGGATCCGGCGTGGCCTCCTGCTCTTGCAGATGGCTGGCAGTGGCATTGGCGTTGCCCAACAGCTCTTGCTGCATCTGCAGCAGGCGCTCCTTGAAGAACTCAAGGTGGTCGGCGTTCATGTAGTCGTCGCCGGACCAGTTGAGGATGTCTTGTTCAGTCAGCTTGGCCATGATTTGAGCTTCCAGCTATTAAGAGTTTTGGCAAACAGGCGTGGAAGATTACCGACGGCATAGGGAAAGTGCAACACGGTAATGGAACATTCACGGAATTATCTATCTATATAGCGTCCACAACACTAAAGCTCAAGCCGCATCGCTGCTGGCCGCCGTGCCAGGCCAGCACAACACCTTAGCGGCCGTTGTGCTGGTGCAAGGCAGCATCACTTCTGCGACAGCACCCACTTCACCAGGATCTTGAGGTCGGCATCGCTGACCTGCGGGTTGGGCGGCATCGGAATGTTGCCCCAGACGCCGGAACCGCCGGCCTTCACCTTGGCAATCAGCCTAGCCTCGGCGCCCTTGTCCGCGGCGTATTTCTTGGCCACATCCCTGTAGGCCGGCCCCACCACCTTTTTTTCCACCGCATGGCAGGCGGTGCAGCTGTATTTTTGCGCCAGCTGGAGATTCGCCATGGCCGGGGCGGCCAGCAAGCCGCCAACCACGGCAGCAAACAGCATCTTTTTCATTGCAGTACCTCCACAAGCGCAGCCGCCGGTACGCCGGCCGGCTGCATGTCCATTACACCGCCAGTTGCAGCTGGGTCAGAAACAGCCCTTCCAGCATACGCAATGGCAGCATCTGCAGCACCTGGATGATCAGTAGCAGGATCAGCGGCGACAGGTCCACACCACCCACGTTGGCCGCACGGAACGGCTTGAGGTAGGGGCGGGTGAGTGCATCCAGCACCGGCGACAGTGCGTTGTACGGACTCACCCAGCTGAGGATCGCCTGCACGATCACGGCGCCGGCCAGCAGGTTCAGCGACTGGCGGAACAACTCCAGCAACGCCAGCAGCAACAGGCCAAACCAGGTTTGCGGGTTGGCAAAATCGTAAGGCATGGTGTTGAGTGCCAGCACCACGACCACCACCAGCAGCTGCACCAGCAGCGCCAGCAGCAGTGAAGCGCTGTCGTAACCATGCCAGGCCGGCACGCGGCGGCGCAGCGGCAACACGGCAAAGTTGGTCACCGCCAGCACAAACTGGGTAAACGGGTGCTTGTGCGGCGCGCGTGCCAGCTGCAGATAGAAGCGCAGCAACAACACCAGCACGAACAGCCCACCCACGGTGGTCATCAGAAAGCGCAGGGTTTCCAGAATCAGCATGGATCAGTCCTTGGACAGTTCGATGCCCATTTCCACCGAGCGGGCGCGGCAATCCATGGCCCCGGCGATGATGGCCTGCTTTACCCCTTCCGCCTCGAAGCGGAAGATGGCCCGTTCGGTGGTCCCCCCTTTGGACATCACATTCTGGCGCAGGGTTGCCACTGGCAGCGGGCTTTGCCGCGCCAGTTCCACCGCGCCGTCGAAGGTGGCCAGCACCAGGCGGCGTGCCTCGTCTTCGGCAAAGCCGGCCTGTACCGCACCTTCGATCATGCTTTCGATGAAATAGAACACGTAGGCCGGGCCACTGCCGGATACGCTGGTGATGTCATCGATGCCGGTTTCGGTCGCCAGCCAGGTAGTGGTGCCCACCGCCTGCATGATGCTGGTGGCCGCAACCCGGTCAGCGTCACCAACGTTGGCCGCAGCATAGAGACCGGACACGCCTTTACCGACCATGGCCGGGGTGTTTGGCATCACGCGCACGATGCGCTCGCTACCCAGCCAGCGAGCCAGCGCCTCGCAACGCACGCCGGCGGCAATCGATACTACCTGCGCGCCGTCCAGCACCGGCGCCAGCGCCAGGCAGACATCACGCAGCGCCTGTGGTTTGACCGCCAGCACCACTACGTCATCGGTACCGAACTGTGCCGGCAGCGCCGCCAGCGCCTCCACACCGAACTGCTGCTGCAGCTGGGCGCGTTTTTCTTCGTGCAGCTCGACCACACGGATATGGTGCTCGCCGCTTTGTACCAGCCCACCGATGATGGCCGTCGCCATATTGCCGCCGCCAATGAAGGTAATCTGCATCATTTCG
The DNA here is from genome assembly GCA_946479405.1 of uncultured Vogesella sp. The sequence goes on along the minus strand of CAMLGD010000211.1, from coordinate 2,475 downwards.
CCTTTGTAGATTGTATACAGTTATTTGAGCAAACCATGATAGCTCAGGCCGGATAGTGCCGGGCGCCAAAGATGGCCGTACCTACCCGCACCATGCTGCTGCCGGCGGCCACCGCCTGCGCCATATCGGCCGACATGCCCATCGACAGCGTATCCAGCGGCATGCCCTCGGCCGCCATCTGCTGCTGCAACTGGCGCAGCACGGCAAAACGTGCGGCCAACAGCGCCGGATCCGGCGTGGGTTCCGGAATGCACATCAGCCCGCGCACACGCAGCCCCGGCAGTACCGCCACCGCGCGCAGCAACGCCGGCGCATCTTGCGGGGCACAGCCACTCTTGCTGTCTTCGCCGGAAACATTCACCTGGATGCAGACATTCAGTGCCGGCAGGGCAGCGGGACGCTGCGCCGACAGCCGCTCGGCAATCTTCAGCCGGTCGACAGAATGCACCCAGTGCGCCAGCTCGGCCACGATGCGGCTCTTGTTGGATTGCAGCGGGCCGATGAAATGCCATTCGATCGCCAGGTCGGCCAGTTCACGGCACTTGCTCTGCAGCTCCTGCACATAGTTCTCGCCGAATGCCCGCTGCCCCGCGGCATAAACTTCACGAATGGCCTCGGCCGGAAAGGTCTTGCTGACTGCCAGCAGCTGAACATCCTGCGCCGGCCTGCCGGCGGCCTGCGCTGCGGCGTCCAGTTTGCTGCGTACCTGCTGCAATGCCTGTGCGAGTTGCGTCATGTGACTGTGTGGGTTCTTTCGATGCGGCCAACAGACAGCTGCGCTTGCTACGCCATGGCCACCATGCGTATCAAGCGCGGTAACCAAACAAGGCTGCCATGTTCGCGGTTTACATTTTGCCAGGAGGGCAACGCCAAGCCCGCCCGCCTGCGGTCACGGCCTTGGCACCTTGAGGAATTATATGGATGTGCTGCAGCAAGAGCCAGAAGCCAATCTCCAGGCATCACCGCCGCGTGCGTAAAGGCGAAGACCCGGTAACCAGATAACGGTGCACGGGCTTTTTCCGTCACGATGGAGCCGCCGTGTCATCACCTGGCAAGCGACCATTCAGCTCGGAAACCATGCCCACTAGGCTATAAAGCAATTGCTGATCAAGACTTGCGGCAGGAGGATTCTATGCAGGGCCATGCTGAGGAGGCACGATCAAACCACTTGTATAAAGTCGAAAAAAAAAGTGCCCAGTATCAGGAAACATACCGCAACCTGGAGAACGAACTCGGTATTGCCGCCGCTATTGCCGCTCTGGAGGGCGACAATTACAACGGGATAGCGATTGAAGTGGCAGCGCTGCGTGAATTATTTGCCGTGAAGCGTAAAGCGGAAGAGCTGCAGACCAAACAGCATAAAAGCTATGACTACATAGCGACGCGTATTGGCAAGGTTCGAAAAGCCCTGCGCCAGCATTACTTTGCGGTTCCAGATGTCGAGCAGCGCAAGATATTGATCATGGCCCGGCGTATGCCGCGACGCCTGGTCTGCGAGGCCCTGCAGCACGAGCTGAATGTTGCCCGTCACTCCTTGCAGACAGTGAAGCATACGGCACATGCCAAGCCCTGGTTGATCGGCGCAACAGCAAGTGTCGTAGCGGTGCTGCTCGGAGCAAGCCTGGCCGGGCTGTACGGTGCGCTTGCGGGTGTGGTCGGGGGCTTCTTCCTTGGCAAGTGGCTTGTAGACAACAGCCATAAAAGAATCATGCGTCAGACCAAAGCCGTGCAATGGGATGTGGACAGCCTTTCCAACCTGCTGCTGGCATGCCGCCGTGCGCCGGAATGGTTTTCGGAATCAGAAGAACACAGCGGTGAGCGTGATTTGTATGAAGTGTGAGGCGGCGCCCCCTCGAATGCCATGCCACCGGTGATTGCCCCCGGCATGCCGCTACCGCGCGACTCCCTACCTTTGCCATCGTTTTCCCGCGCCACTCACCCGCGGTTTCACGCGCCTGCGAACCATGGCATGGCCTTAGCGATGCCGGCATGGAGCCGCGGGAAAGCGCCGTGTATGATTTAGTCACACACGACGCCTTTACGGCATCCAAATGCCGTATTAGCGCGCGTCGTATTTTGTGGCTCACCAGCAGACACGCCACGCCGAGCATCAGGGGAAAACAAGATGGAAATTTCGGACCTGCTGGCCTTCACGGTCAAGAACAAGGCCTCAGACCTGCACCTTTCCGCCGGCCTGCCGCCCATGATCCGCGTGCATGGCGACATCCGCCGCATCAACCTGCCGCCGATGGACCACCATGATGTGCACGACATGGTGTACGACATCATGAACGACTATCAGCGCAAGATCTTCGAAGACAGCTTCGAATGCGACTTCTCGTTCGAAGTACCCAATCTGGCACGCTTCCGGGTGAATACCTTCATGCAGAACCGCGGCATGGGTGCGGTGTTCCGCGTGATTCCGTCCAAGGTGCTGTCGCTGGAAGACCTGAATGCGCCGAAGATTTTCCGCGA
>CAMLGD010000210.1 GCA_946479405.1 uncultured Vogesella sp. | reverse complement strand
TCTGTCGCTGAGCCATCCGCTGTTGTTGGCACCGGTGGCCTACAAGAAGCTGGCGCAAGCCGACTGAGATAGTGCCTCCGCCTATGCCGCGACCGCGGTGGGCATCAGCATGCTAGTGAGTACGCTGGCGAGCACACCGCTGGAAGAGATCGCCGCGGCGGCGCAGGGACCGTTGTGGTTCCAGCTGTACTGGCAACCGCAGCGCGATATCACGCTGCAGCTGGTGCGCCGCGCCGAGGCCGCCGGCTATCGCGCGCTGGTGCTGACGGTAGATGCGCCGTTGGCCGGGGTGCGCAATGCCGAGCAGCGTGCCGGCTTCCAGCTGCCGCCGGCGGTATATGCGGCCAACCTTCCGGGGCCGGCAATGGCGCTGCCGACGCTGCAGGGCGGGCAAAGCGTGGTATTCGATGGTTTCATGGCGCAGGCGCCGCGCTGGGAGGACATCGCCTGGCTACGGCAGCAGACGCGGCTGCCGCTGCTGCTCAAGGGCGTGCTGGCGGTCGCGGATGCCGAGCTGGCAGTGCAGCACGGCGTGGATGGCATCATCGTCTCCAATCATGGCGGTCGGGTGCTGGATACGGTGCCGGCCAGCCTGGAGGCATTGCCGGGCATTGCTGCCGCGGTGGGGGACCGGGTGCCGCTGTTGCTGGATGGCGGTGTGCGTCGCGGCAGCGACATCCTCAAGGCACTGGCCTTGGGCGCGCAGGTGGTGCTGATTGGCCGCCCGTTTGTACATGCGCTGGCGGTGGCCGGGGCGCTGGGGGTGGCGCATCTGCTGCGCATCCTGCAGGAAGAGCTGGAGGTGGCGATGGCGCTGACCGGTTGCCGCACGCTGGACGACATCGACCGCCGGCTGCTGTGGCCGCAATAGCGCGGCAAGGTTGGCCGCAAGCGTCGATCCAATAAAAAAGCCCGCCGTGTGGCGGGCTTTGTCGTGATGATGCGGACTTAGTCGATGGCGATCATCTGCAGGCGTACCTGCGGCCCTGCGCTGCTGCCATCCATGCTGGCGACCAGCTCGCGGCCCTGCATGCGCAGCTCGCCATCGATAAACAGGCGGGCATCCACCACGTAGCGGTGGTTGGCTTGCACTGCCTGGGCGTCGTAGCACAGCGAGTACGCGGCCGGGGTGCCGACTTTTTCCAGTGACTGTTCCGCCAGTACGGCCGGCGCGGCATTGCTATCGGTGATATCCAGCAGCCGTAAGCGCAGCAGGGTCTTGTCGCGTGGCCACTGAATTTTTTCCAGGTAGAAGGTGCTGCCGCTCAGGTAGGCCATGCGGGCCTGGCCGCGGGTGGCGCATGCGCCCAGCAGCGACGCCGTCAGGCCCAACAGCAGGGTGCGGCGGGGAAGGGGGGATTTTGTCATTCCGCGGGCTCCAGTTTCGGGTTGCCAAGTGCTACCGTCAGACCTTCACTGGGACGCCATTCGCCCTGCAGGCGCCAGGTGCCGGCCTTGTCCTGCAGCCGCACATACCAGTGGGCGGCGGTGTAGCGGGTGATCTTGCCCTGGTACAGATTATCGCCCTGACGTTGCAGGGTAATGGTCTGATCGTCCTGCTTGCGGGTCGGGTGCAGCAGTTGCAGCTCCAGCTTGTCTGCCAGCGGCTGTTTGCTGCTGGTAAGGATGCGGACGTGTTGCAAGTCGTCGCTGAACATGGCCTGTGCCTTGATGCCCATGCTGACGGCGGCCTTGTCGCGACTCAGCTCCAGATTGATGTCTTTGCCACGCTTGTAGTAGTCATCGTTCACCATGTCATCGGCGGTTACTACCGCCAGGCGGAAGGTGACGATGCCGGCGATCACGGCAATAGCCGGCCCGGCCATCAGCAGCCACGGCCAGCGATTCTTGTACCAGGGGGTGGGGGTCCCGGTGGTTTTCTGCATGTTATTCCCCGATAAAACTGGATTTTTCGTGCACGGTGCTGCCGTCATCCAGCGATTCAACCGTGAAGTGGATTTCGTGGCTGCCTTTGGGGGCTTCTTCCGGCTCGACCTGGACTCGCACCGCAACCAGCTCGTTCTCGGTGGGCTTGACGACAATTTCCTTGTGGTCGGTTTCCAGCTTCATGCCGTTCATCCCTTCGACTTGGATGCGGAAGCGCTGTACTTGTTCCGATACGTTCATGATGCGGATGCTGTAGCTGTTTTCCAGCAGGCCGTCGTCGGTTTCGCGCACCAGAGAGGCACGGTCGCGGATGACGTCCACCTTGAAAGGCTTGCGCAGTGCCAGCGAGGTGAGTGCGGCGATCAGGATGATGCTCAGCACCAATACATACATCACCACGCGCGGTCGCTTCAGGCGTGACAGGAACTGGCTTTCCGGGTACTTGCCTTCCAGCGCGGCCTCGGTGGTGTAGCGGATCAGACCCTTGGGGCTGCCCACTTTGACCATCACTTCGTCGCAGGCGTCGATACAGGCGGCGCAGCCGATGCACTCGTACTGCAGGCCGTTGCGGATGTCGATGCCGACCGGGCATACCTGCACGCAGATGCCGCAATTGACGCAGTCGCCCAGGTTTTGCTGTTCCAGCCCTTTCTTGCGTGCCCCACGTGGTTCGCCGCGTTTTTCGTCATAGGAGATGATCAAGGTGTCTTCATCGAACATGGCGCTCTGGAAGCGGGCATACGGGCACATGTATTTGCAGACCTGGTCGCGCATGTGGCCGGCAAACAGGTAGGTGAAGCCGGCGTAGAAGAACATCCAGAAGGTTTCCCAGGTGCCGTAGTTGAAGGCGGGCAGGGCGGCAATCAGGTCGTGCATCGGGGTGAAGTAGCCCACCAGGGTGAAGCCGGTCCACAGCGAGAACACGATCATGATGCTCTGCGAGGTGCCCTTGATGCGCAACTTGCGCAGGCTCCACGGCTCCTTGTCCAGCTTCATGCGCTTGTTGCGGTCGCCCTCAACCCATTGCTCGATCCACAGCATGATCTCGGTGTACACCGTCTGCGGACAGGAATAGCCGCACCACAACCGGCCGGCGATGGTGGTCCAGGCAAACAGGCCGAAGGCGCTGATCATCAGCAGGGCTGCAAGGTAGACAAAGTCTTGCGGCATGATGGTCAGACCCAGCAAGTAAAACTTGCGGTTGACCAGGTCGAACAGTACCGCCTGGCGACCATTCCACTGCAGCCAGGGCAGGCCGAAATACAGCAGCTGGGTTGCTACCACAAACAGGATGCGCCAGTTGGCGAACAGCCCTTTCACGCTACGCGGGTAGATTTTCTTCTGTGCGGCGTAGAGCGAAACGGTTTCAACTTTGGGGCTTTCGACTTTGACGGCGATGTCTTTAAGCTTGTCGGTCATGGTGGGATTCCTGCAAAAAATTTCCGTCAAGGGCATGCGTCATTGTATGGCCTTGGCGCAAACTTCTGGGGCGGTAAATGATTTATAAAAAAATATATTGACTGTGCAAAAGATACTGCCCGCTTGCGCGGGCAGTATTGAGCGGTATCAATTACTGAGCTTTGCCGTTATGGGACAGGCCATAAACGTAAGAGGTCAGCAGGTGTACCTTGCCATCGCCGAGGAAGTCTTTCCAGGCGGGCATCTGGTTGTTGCGGCCGTTGGTGATGGTTTCGATGATGGTCTTTTCGGTACCACCATACAGCCATACGTTGTCGGTCAGGTTCGGCGCACCGACAGCCTGGTTGCCCTTGCCGTCAGCACCGTGGCAGGCCGAGCAGATGGCAGCAAAGGTTTCCTTGCCGCGTACTGCGCGTTCTGCATCATGCTTCTTGCCGGACAGCGACATTACGTAGTTGGCGGCATCCTTTACCTTGTCCTCACCGAAGGCCGCACCGAAGGCCGGCATCTGACCATGACGACCGCCATTGATGGTGGTCTTGATGATGTCCGGCGTACCACCGTACAGCCAGTCGTTATCGGTCAGGTTCGGGAAGCCCTTGGCACCGCGTGCATCAGAGCCGTGGCACTGTACGCAGTAGGTCTGGAACAGGCGCTTGCCCATGGCCTGTGCTTCCGGATCGGCAGCAACAGCCTTGACATCCTGCTTCAGGAACTTGTCGTACAGCGGCTGGTACTTGGCTTCCGCCTGGGCCTTCTCTTCGGTGTACTGACCGACGGAAGTCCAGCCGCGCAGGCCTTTCCAGGTACCCAGGCCTGGGTACAGGGTCAGGTAAGCGGCACCAAACACCAGTGTGATGTAGAACATCAGCATCCACCAGCGCGGCAGCGGGTTGTTGTACTCGGCCAGGTCGTCATCCCAGACGTGGCCGGTAATTTCAACCTGCTCACCTTTCTTGACCGTGGTTTTCGACTGCGTGAACAGCAGGTAGGCGAGGCCTACGAAGCCCACGATTACCACGACGGCGATATATACGCCCCAGAAGTCACTTACGAAATCACTCATTACTCAGGCTCCGTTGGAAGCGTCCGGCTTGTTCGGCTGCTGGTCATCTTCATCCAGCACCAGCTTGGCCGCCTCGTCATAACGCTTCTTGGATTTTTTGCCGAAGGCACCTATCGCGATCACGATGAACACGGTAAAGCAGAACACCGTGAACAGGATACGTGCCAGGTTGGTCCAGTCCATGGCTTAGCGTGCGTTCTTCAGCGCCAGACCCAGACCCTGCAGGTAGGCAATCAGTGCATCCAGCTCGGACTTGCCTTCGACCATGGCCTGGCCTTCGGCAATTTCCTTGTTGCTGTACGGCACGCCTACTTTGCGCAGTGCGGTCATCTTGGCGGCAACGCCTTCGGCGTCGGCCAGATTACGCGCCAGCCACGGGAACGCCGGCATGTTGGACTCCGGTACCACGTCGCGCGGGTTGGTCAGGTGCACACGGTGCCATTCGTCGGAATAGCGGCCGCCGACACGCGCCAGGTCCGGACCGGTACGCTTGGAGCCCCACTGGAACGGGTGGTCGTAAACCGACTCACCAGCAACGGAGTAGTGGCCATAACGTTCGGTTTCGGCGCGGAACGGACGGATCATCTGCGAGTGACAGGTGTAGCAGCCTTCGCGGATGTAGATGTCGCGACCGGTCAGTTGCAGCGCATTGTAGGGCTTCACGCCAGCAACCGGCTCAGTGGTCGACTTCTGGAACATCAGCGGTACGATCTCGACCAGAGCGGCCACGCTGATTACCAGCAGGGTCAGCACGATCAGGTAGGCGACGTTTTCTTCAATCAGTTTCTGGATTTTTTCCATGATGTTTCCCTTGGCCCCTTAGTGCGCGTGAGCGGCAACAGCCGGGATCTTGGCATCAACGGCACGGCCGGCAGCGACGGTGCGGAAGGTGTTGTAAGCCATGAGCAGCATGCCGGACAGGAACAGCACACCACCCAGGAAGCGTACGAACAGGTACGGGTAGGAGGCTTTCACGGCTTCTACGAAGGCATAGGTCAGGGTGCCGTCCGCGTTCAGCGCACGCCACATCAGGCCTTGCATCACACCGGCAATCCACAGCGAGGCGATGTACAGCACCACGCCCACGGTAGCCAGCCAGAAGTGCGCTTCGATCAGCTTCACGCTGTGCATGCCGTCACGACCGAACAGGCGCGGCAGCAGGTAGTACATGGAACCGATGGAAATGAAGGCAACCCAGCCCAG
>CAMLGD010000209.1 GCA_946479405.1 uncultured Vogesella sp. | reverse complement strand
GTTGTCTGCTGGAGTTGGGCGGCAAGGCACCGCTGCTGGTGCTGGACGATGCCGATCTGGACGAGGCGGTGAATGCAGCGGCGTTTGGTGCCTTTTTCAACCAGGGCCAGATCTGCATGTCCACCGAGCGCATCATTGTGGACCGCAAGGTGGCCGATGATTTTGTGCAACGTCTGGCGGCCAAGGCGCTGAGCCTGAAAGCCGGACTGCCGGATGAGAAGGGCTGCGCGCTGGGGTCGATGATCAGCAGCGGGGCCGCTGCCCGGGTGCAGGCGATGGTGCAGGATGCGGTAGGCAAAGGCGCCGAGCTGGTGGCCGGCGGCCATGCGCGCGGCAGCGTGATGGAGGCGACGGTGGTGGATCACGTTACCGCAGCGATGCGGCTGTATGCCGAGGAATCGTTCGGCCCGGTGGTGGCGGTGATGCGCTTTGATGACGTGGAAGAGGCTATTTCACTGGCCAACGATTCCGAGTACGGCCTGTCGGCGGCGGTATTCGGCCGCGACGTGATGCGCGCGCTGGAGGTGGCGCGGCGGATCGAATCCGGCATCTGCCATATCAATGGCCCCACGGTGCAGGATCAGGCGCAGGTGCCGTTTGGCGGCCTGAAGGATAGTGGCTACGGTCGGTTTGGCGGCCGTAGCGGCATAGACGAGTTTACCGAGCTGCGCTGGATCAGCATCCAGACGCAGCCACAGCAGTACCCGATCTAGCAGCGGCTTACCCGGTCGTTGCCGGCCCGGCCCCGCGTCACCACCCTGACGCGCCGGCCGTGGCCAATATCCGCAGCGGGACGCTGCGCTGCCCGTCCCGCGTGCGTTGTTGTGCAGGCAGCGCTTTTTCACGCCCATTATTAATGACAAATAAATAAAACGGAGAGTTGAATCATGCACACATCAGGAAAAAACCTTGCTTTTATCAGCGCTGTAGTACTTGCCACGCTGGCCGGCCACAGCTGGGCCACCGAAGGTGGCGGCGGCATGTACCCCAATGGCAACGAGAATTATCTGACCGGCGCCTTGCCTCCGCCCGGCTTCTACGTGCTGGGCTACGCCTCCAGCTACCGCGCCAGCTCGCTGCGCGACAATAACGGTGACAAGGTGCCGGTGGACTTCAAGCTGCAGGTCAACGCGGTGGCGCCGCGCTTCATCTGGGTCAGCGATCTGCCGCTGGCTGGGGGGACGCTGGCGATGCACGCCATCACGCCGCTGGTGGAGCTGGATGCCACGGTCAATGGCCAGTCGCAGCGCAAGCGCGAGCTGGGCGACATCGTGCTGGGTGGCGGAGCGGCCTATCATTTTTCCGAGCAGCTGCACGCCTATGTGGGGCTGGACGTGAATGCACCGACCGGGCAGTTTGACAAGCATGACCTGGTCAACGTTGGCCGCAACTACTGGAACGTGGAGCCGCTGGTGGCCGTCAGCTATGTACAGCCCAAGGGCATCAACGCCGACCTGAAGCTGATGTACGACTACAACTGGAAAAACCGCGATACCGACTACCGCAGCGGACAGGAGCTGCATGCCGATTATTCGCTGGGCTGGGGCTTCGGCAACGGCTGGGTGGCTGGTGTGGGTGGCTATGCCTATCGCCAGGTGACGGATGACCAGGGACCGAACGTGGCGGAGAACGGCAACCGCGGCAAGGCATTGGCCATCGGCCCGTCGATCAAGTACGACAACGGCAAGGGTTTCTTCGTGACCGCCAAATGGCAGCATGAAACCCAGGTGGCCAATCGTCCGCAGGGTAATGAGTTCAAGCTGCGTCTGACGCTGCCATTCTAAGCAGCCAGGGCGGCAGTACCGTTATCATGATGGCTGCCGCCCAGCTTAATCAGTGCATCCATGACCCAGGCTTCCTCGCTTTACCGGCAACGCATCAACACCAATGCCGCCGCGCACCGCATCGACACCACGCTGGACGCGCGGCGTTACGCGCTGGCCAATGGCCGCCACGACACCGCACGGGCGGCCATTCTGTTGCAGTCCGGTGACGCTGTCATCGGGCTGGGGCGGGAAAGCATCACCTTGGCTGCGCCGGCCGTGGCATGGGTGGATGTGCCGCCGCAAAGCTATCTGCGCGTCAGCCCCGGCAGCGCCGGCTACCTGTTGTCGCTGTCGGATGTGCTGGTGAAGGAGGCCGTGGGGCAGGGGGCCGAGTCGGCGCCCTTACGCTATCTGGCCGAACGCCGTGTGGTGCAGAACCAGATAGAAGATGCCGAATCGCTGGATGAACTGGCACAGTCCTGCCGCAGCGTGGAGCGCGAGCTCAAGCGCGGTGGCAAGGCGTCGTGGAGCTTTCTGACTGCGCACCTGTCGCTGGTGCTGATTCACTGCTGGCGATTGTCCGGGCTGGAAGACATCAGCCAGCAGGGACACAGCACCAATTCGGCGCTGCTGATGCGTTTTCGCCACTTGGCCGAGCTGCATCTGCGCGAGCACTGGAAAATCGCCGACTACGCCAGTGCGCTGGGCATTTCGCATGACCGGCTGCACGATATCTGCATGCGCAGCCTGCAGCGCACGCCGTTGGATCTACTGCACGACCGGCTGACGCATGAAGCCTGCCTGCGGCTGGTACGCTCCGGCCTCAGCATCGAACAGGTCGCCGCCGACCTGGGCTTTCGCAGTACCACTCACTTCAGCCGTTTCTTCCGCCTGCGCACCGGGCTGACGCCTGCCCGCTATCGCACCGCCGCCAAGAGCCCGGTCGCCAGTACCGAGACGCTGGCCATGCGTAACTACGCCGACTGGCCGTGACACTACGCTGATCGTCTCCCTCAGCGGAGCGACTACGCGCTATAACGATGAAAACATCGTGCCGCGGCCAACAGGCCCGGCCTTGAACGTGCCAAGGGGCTCTTTCATCGCCGGCATGTTGCGGCTTCGCCCGTCATGCCCTTGAGTAAAGGACGTCACCATGAATCATTCGGATCACAGATATTGGCGCCGCGGGCTGCTGGCGTTGCTGCTTGCCATGCTGGCCGGTCAGGCCTGGGCGCAGCATGCGTGGGGCACCTATCACTGGGCGCGCAAGGCCAATCCGTTCACCCTGCAGCTGGGGAATAATATGAGCGCCGATTGGAACACTTATCTGGTGCTTAGCGCACAGGACTGGAACAGCCCGAGCAGCTTTGGCGCCAGCAGTACTCCGTTGACGGTGGCTGTGGTGAGCGGACGATCCAGCAAGCGCACCTGTTCTATGGTGACCGGTACTACCCAAGTCTGTAATGGCAAGTATGGCTTCAATGGCTGGCTGGGGCTGGCATCGATCAACATCAGCGGTGGCAGCCATATCACCCAGGGCAGCGCCAAGATGAACGACTCCTACTTCAATCTGGCAACTTATAACAACCCGAACGAGAAACGGCATGTGGTGTGCCAGGAAGTGGCGCATACCTTTGGTCTTGATCACCAGTCGGAAGACGGTAGTTCGCTCAATACCTGTATGGATTACTTCTCCAATACCGGAAGCAATGCCGGCAGTGTGGCCAGCACCACGCCCAATGCGCATGATTTCGAGGAGCTGATGCTGATTTATTCGCATCTGGACAGCACGACTACGTTGGCCGCAGGTGCTGGAAGTGCGAGTGCCGCAGACATCGATATCGGTGATGATCCGCGTAGCTGGGGTGTGCTGGTGCGCCAATCGCTGAATGGCAGAAGCTCGGTGTACGAACGGGAAAACCGCAACGGCAGCAAGACGGTTACCCATGTCTACTGGACGCATGAAGCTGCGCAGCGCTGCCGTAGCTGTGACCACCGCTTCGAATCGCATCCGCAGCCCTGAGCCGGTGTAGCAACGCCCGCAGTGCGGTCGCGCTGCGGGCGTTGCTATGGTCAATGCCGGGGTATTTCACTCATTAGCTTATTGCCGATGTCGGTGGCATTAAGTGAAGTGCGGAGTCACGATGCGTCGTGTCATGTGCTAGCCAGAAAGTTGGATGCTGGCCAAGCGGGTGGGGGGCGCCAGTTCAATACGATTGCGCCCCTTTCTTTTGGCTAGGTACATGGCGGCGTCAGCACGGTGGAGTGTCAGTTCCGGTGTTTCTGTGCTTAGCCGGCAGGCCACGCCGACACTGACTGTTAAACCAATCCTGTTGTCGCCATAGACAAAGGGCAGCGCTTCCACGCTACGGCGTAGGCGGTTGGCAACGGCTTCGGCTTCGTGCTGTTGGGCATTGGGTAGGAAAATGGCAAATTCTTCGCCGCCGAGGCGGCCAACTACATCGCCGTCACGTATGCAGGTTTGTGCCACGGACACGAAATGCTGCAGGGCTTCATCGCCAGCACGGTGGCCCCAGGTGTCGTTGATTTTTTTGAAGTGATCCAAGTCGATGAGCAGGATGGAGAGGGGAAAGTCCATCCGGTCAGCATAGCGGCTCCCTTTGTCCAGCAAGGCAAGAAAAGCGCGACGGTTAAATACGCTGGTGAGGGGGTCACAGTCAGCAATGTTGCGTAGCGCCCGGGTGACCTGTTCGTTGGCCAGCATCACGATGCAGAATGCCATCAACACGACGGTGACAATGGATTCCACCACCACGATATGTGACACCGCGATGTTGCGCTGGCTATCGAGCAGCCCCTGTTTGCCCAGACTGAATAGCCAGGGGCGCAATAGCAGAAACACGCCATGCCCGCCGCTGGCGAGGGCATACAGGTAACGGGCCGGGTACTCTCGAATGCCACCGCGGGCAATGCTGCCCGCGCACAGCAGAAACAACACACCTAATACCAGGCTCATCAAGGTGTAGCGCATGGTTTCGTTTGGCTGCAGCTGGGTGAAATAGGCGGCCGACCCCAGCAGGGCCGCCAGCGCGGTCATGCCATAGCGCCATGGCACGGGGGAAGCACCGATATAGGCACGCGTCCCCTGCAGATTCAGATACGCCATCATGAAGGCGGAAAACTGTGCCAGTAGTACCAGCACCAGCTCGGGGGCTACCGTGCGTAGCAGCAAGTTAAGGCTGACCAGCAGCGCAAAGCAGTAGGACAGCGTCCAGGCGCCCAGACCGGCAATACGCTGATTGAAGCGCCAGGCAGCCAGTAGCATGAGTGTCATGACCAGCAGCAGAATGGCGGCGATGGCGACAAGTGTAGGGCTGTGCACTTTGAAAAAATCCGGGCCGGTAGTCGGGTAATGACATTAGGCGAGCAGCATAGCACTGCCTTAGCGGTAGACACATGTTATTGCAGGCTATTTTGTATGAGGTCAATTTGTATTGCCTGATTGATGGCAAAAGAAAAATTCAGAAAAATCAATATTTTATTGACTTGCTGGCAATAGGTCCGTATAACGGTCGATGCAGGATTTTCAAGCGTCATATCTATCGATACCTCGTAGTCCACCAAGCTGGTCTTCATTGTTTCCTTATCTATTCCTTGACTATCGTGCCTATTTGGCATTTTTGCCTTTACCGACACAAGGAGTACACCATGGAAACCGGTACCGTTAAATTCTTCAATGATGCAAAAGGTTTTGGCTTTATCACCCCTGACAATGGCGGCGATGACCTGTTTGCCCACTTCTCTGAAATCAAGGCAGATGGCTTCAAGTCCCTGCATGAAGGCCAGAAAGTAAGCTTCACCCG
>CAMLGD010000208.1 GCA_946479405.1 uncultured Vogesella sp. | reverse complement strand
CCGAGCAGCACATCTCGCGCAACGACATTCCGGTGGTGGTGGACTTCTGGGCGCCGTGGTGCGGCCCCTGCCAGATGATGACCCCGGCCTTCGCCCAGGCCGCCGCTGCTATGCCCACGGTGCGCTTTGCCAAGATCAACACCCAGACCGAAACCACCCTCGGCCAGCGTTTCAATATCCGCAGCATCCCCACGCTGATCCTGTTCGTGGGCGGCCGTGAAATCCAGCGCCAGGCCGGCGCCATGGACACCGTCAGCATCCAGCGCTGGATCACCTCCGGCTTGCAGAAGGCGGGGCAGTAAATACAAAAACGTTGGCCGCATCACCGGAGAGGTGTGCGGCCAACGTTTGATGAGGCACGGTGGGCGTTGGGCCACACTACGCCGCACCCAACCGAGCTGCAGTTATGGCTTATGGTTTCAAGAGCTGCAATTTCCCATCTGGTAAGACATTAACCTTCATCTTGTTGCTGATCGGTTTAAAGGTTAGCTGATTGCCTTTCCGCAGAACCTGAAGTGACTCTTCATCACCAGTTGTGTAGTTGAAACGAACTAGTGACAAAGCAGTTCCTGAACCTACTATCGGGTGCAAGAAAGCTGTCTCGCCATTACGCTCATCAACAAAATCCAGCTGTAACAGCTCTGAACCCAACAAGTTATAGTCCGTTTGAACTTGCGGTGTCCCCGCAAAAACTCCCGACTCCTGAACACTGCCATCAGGGCGTTTTACTACCACGTGGTAGTAAATCCCCTCGGTTGCAGAATTTTGGCGAGCACACTCCAGCACCTGCCATTGATAGCGTTGCGATGTCTTCTTGAATACAGGCTTGAAGCAAGACGAATTACTTGCCGGGAAGTTACTTGCACATCCGGTCACAACCAGACAGGTTATCGCAAGCAAACAGATAAAGATGGTACGCACAGAGTCTCCATAAGTAACCCATAGGCTGGGTTGAGCGCAGCGAAATCCAACCTACCGTTCAGCCGAACATCATAATCGCAAGACATGAAAAAAGGGCAAGCCATCAGGCTTGCCCTTGTCGCTGTGCGCTACGGCCAAGGTTGGCTGCAGGCATGCGGGAATTACTTCTTGCGCTGTGGCGGCAGGTCGGTGCAGCTGCCGTGCGCCACTTCGGCGGCCATGCCGATGCTCTCGCCCAGCGTCGGGTGAGCGTGGATGGTCTTACCGATGTCAGTGGCGTCGCAGCACATTTCGATGGCCAGGCAGATCTCGCCCAGCATGTCGCCGGCGTGGGTGCCCACGATGGCGCCGCCGATGACCTGATGGGTCTCGGCGTCGAAAATCAGCTTGGTGAAGCCTTCGTCGCGACCGTTGGCGATGGCGCGGCCGGAGGCAGCCCACGGGAACACCGCTTTTTCGATCTTGATGCCGTCACGCTTGGCCGATTCTTCGGTCACGCCGACCCAGGCCACTTCCGGATCGGTGTAGGCCACGCCCGGAATCACGCGGGCGTCGAAGAAGGATTTGCCGCCGGCGCAGTTTTCCGCCGCCACGTGCGCCTCGTGCACCGCCTTGTGCGCCAGCATCGGCTGGCCGACGATGTCGCCGATGGCGTAGATGTGCGGCACGTTGGTGCGCTGCTGCTTGTCGACCTCGATGAAGCCGCGGTCGGTCACGGCGACACCGGCGTTCTCGGCCGCGATCAGCTTGCCGTTCGGCGCGCGGCCGGCGGCCACCAGCACCAGGTCGTAACGCTGCGGCTCGGCCGGGGCCTTGGCGCCTTCAAACGTCACGTAGATGCCGTCTTCCTTGGCCTCGACCGCCACGGTCTTGGTGCTGGTCATGATGTTGTCGAAGCGGTGGGCGTTCATCTTCTCCCACACCTTGACCAGGTCGCGGTCGGCGCCCTGCATCAGGCCGTCCAGCATTTCCACCACGTCCAGGCGCGCGCCCAGCGTGGAGTACACCGTGCCCATTTCCAGGCCGATGATGCCGCCGCCGATGATCAGCATTTTCTTCGGCACGGCCTTCAGTTCCAGCGCGCCGGTGGAATCGACGATGCGCGGGTCCTGCGGGATGAACGGCAGGTTCACCACGCGGCTACCGGCGGCGATGATGGCGTTGTTGAACTTGATCACCTGCTTGGCGCCGGTCTTGTCCTGACCTGTGCCGTCGGTGGTTTCCACCTGCAGGTGATGCGGGTCGAGGAAGGAACCGACGCCGCGTACCACTTGCACCTTGCGCGCCTTGGCCATGCCGGCCAGACCGCCGGTGAGCTTGCCGATGACTTTTTCCTTGTAGCCACGCAGCATGTCGATGTCGATTTCCGGCGCGGCAAACTTGATGCCGTTGGCGGCGAGGTGTTTCACCTCATCGATCACCGCGGCGTTATGCAGCAATGCCTTGGACGGGATGCAGCCCACGTTCAGGCACACGCCGCCCAGGGTGGCGTAACGCTCGACCAGTACCACTTTCAGGCCCAGATCGGCGGCGCGGAAGGCGGCGGAGTAACCGCCGGGGCCGGCGCCCAGTACCAGTACGTCGCAGTCGATGTCGGCGGTACCGCTGTGCGTTGCCGCAGCAGGGGCGGCAACCGGGGCGGCTTGCGGAGCAGCCGCTGCCGGAGCGGCAGCAGGGGCCGCGGCCGGCGCAGGGTTGGCCGCAGCGGCGGCGCCGGCAGCTTCGATGACCACGATCACGTCGCCTTCGGAGATCTTGCCGCCGACGGCGGTACGCAGTTCTTTCACCACGCCGGCTTGTTCCGCCGGTACTTCCATGGTGGCCTTGTCGGTTTCCAGCGTGATCAGGCTGTCGTCCTTGGCTACGGTGTCGCCCACTTTCACGAACACTTCGATCACGTCCACATTGCTGTGACCGCCGATGTCCGGCACTTTCAGTTCAATCAGATTGCTCATGGCTTCTCATCCATAACGCTTCAGGGCAGCCAGCAGGCTGCCACTGGCAAGATTGGGCGGGCACGCGAGGCCCGCCGATGCAGCGCAGCAGCAAGGTTGGCCGCGGCCAACCTTGCCGGGTGCGGCCCGATTACAGAATCAGGCGACGCACGTCGGACAGCAGCTTGCCGAGGTACACGGTGAAGCGGGCCGCAGCGGCGCCGTCGATCACACGGTGGTCGAAGGACAGGCTCAGCGGGCACATCAGGCGCGGCGCGAATTCCTTGCCGTTCCATACCGGCTTGATCTGCGACTTGCACACGCCGAGGATGGCCACTTCCGGCGCATTCACGATCGGGGTGAAGCTGCTGCCGCCAATACCGCCCAGGCTGGAGATGGTGAAGGTGGCGCCCTGCATGTCGGTCGGCTTGAGCTTGCCTTCGCGTGCCAGCAGCGACAGATCGGTCAGTTCCTTGGCGATCTGCTTGATGCCCTTCTGATCGACGTTCTTGATCACCGGGACCACCAGGCCGTTCGGCGTGTCGGCGGCGAAGCCGATGTGGTAGTACTGCTTGAGCACCAGGTTGTCGCCGTCGAGCGAGCTGTTGAAGGTCGGGAACGCCTTCAGCGCCTCGGCGGCGGCCTTGATGATGAAGGCCAGCGGGCTGATCTTCAGGCCGGACTTTTCCCATTCCTTGCCGATGGTCTTGCGGAAGTCTTCCAGCTCGGTGATGTCGCACTCGTCGTTGAAGGTTACGTGCGGGATCATCACCCAGTTGCGGCTGAGGTTGGCACCGGACAGCTTCTGGATGCGGGTCAGCGGCTTGGTTTCGATCGGGCCGAACTTGGCGAAATCCACCTTCGGCCACGGCAGCAGGTCCAGACCGCCACCGTTGCCTGCCGGGGCAGCCGCCGGGGCCAGCACCGCCGGGTTCTGCATCACGGCTTTCACAAAGCCCTTCACGTCGGCATCAACGATACGGCCCTTGCGGCCGGAGCCTGTCACCTTGGACAGGTCGACGCCCAGTTCGCGTGCCAGCTTGCGTACCGACGGGCCAGCGTGCGACTTGGCAAAGCCGGCTTCGTTGAAGGCGGCGGCGACGGCAGCGGCTACCGGCGCCACCACCGGCGCAGCAGCAGCAGGAGCCGGTGCAGCAGCCACCGGAGCTGGCGCCGCGGCTGGGGCGGATACGGCGGCAGCAGGAGCGGCCACGGCAGCGCCGGCACCTTCCACCACCACGATCAGATCGCCTTCGCTGATCTTGTCGCCGACTTTGACTTTCACTTCCACGACTTTACCGGCCGCGGTAGCCGGCACTTCCATGGTCGCCTTGTCGGTTTCCAGCGTGATCAGGCTGTCGTCGATGCCGATCTCGTCGCCGACCTTGACCGACACTTCGATCACGTCCACGCCGCTGTGGCCACCGATATCCGGTACGCGGATTTCGCTGCGGCCAACGTTGCCCGCAGCCGCCGGGGCCGGCGCGCTGGCAACCGCTGCCGGGGCAGCCGCAGGCGCAGCGACAGGCGCAGGAGCGGCAGCCGGTGCCGCTACGGCCGGAGCCGGCGCGGCGGCGCTGGCGCCCACTTCGATGATGGCAATCACGTCGCCTTCGGAAATCTTGCCACCCAGCACGGCACGCACTTCCTTCACCACACCGGCGGTTTCGGCCGGTACTTCCATGGTGGCCTTGTCGGTTTCCAGGGTGATCAGGGAGTCATCTACGGCCACGGTCTGACCCGGCTGGATGAATACTTCGATGATGTCTACATTGCTGTGACCGCCGATGTCGGGCACTTTCAGTTCGATCAGATTGCTCATGAGCTTTCCATTCGTAGGGCGGGTGCCCGCTGGGGCACACCGCCGATATTCGGCTACACGCTGGCGCTGACGCCAGGTACGGCAGGGAAACAAGCAGGCGGTACGCGCCGCAACGGCGCGCCCGCCCGGGCTAGCGGCTTATACCTTCCAGCTCGGCAGCTTGTTCACGTTGATGCCGTACTTGGCGATGGCTTCTGCCACGCGGCTGGCGTCGATCTTGCCTTCACGCGCCAGTGCCGACAGCGCGGCCACGGCAACGTAACGGCGATCCACTTCGAAAAACTCGCGCAGCTTGGCGCGGCTATCGGAGCGGCCGAAACCGTCGGTACCCAGCACCACGTAGCGACCCGGTACGTATTCGCGGATCTGGTCGGCGTAGTTGCGGATGTAGTCGGTCGCGGCGATCACCGGGCCGGAACGGCCAGCCAGCTGCTGCTCGACGTAGGACACACGCGACTCGCCCACCGGATTCAGCAGGTTGTGGCGCGAGGCTTCCATGCCGTCGCGACGCAGCTGGTTGAACGAGGTCACGCTCCAGATGTCGGAGGCGATGCCGAAGTCGTTGCGCAGCAGGTCGGCGGCGGCAATCACTTCGCGCAGGATGGTGCCGGAGCCCATCAGCTGTACTTTTACCGCCGCGTCGCCACCGTCCTTGAACAGGTACATACCCTTCAGGATGCCTTCTTCGGCGCCCTGCGGCATGGCCGGGTGGGTGTAGTTCTCGTTCATCAGGGTGATGTAATAGAACACGTCTTCCTGTTCTACATACATGCGGCGCAGACCGTCCTGCAGGATCACCGCCAGCTCGTAGGAGAAGGTCGGGTCGTAGCTGATGCAGTTCGGGATCAGGCCGGCCTGGATGTGGCTGTGGCCGTCTTCGTGCTGCAGGCCTTCACCGTTCAGGGTGGTACGGCCG
>CAMLGD010000207.1 GCA_946479405.1 uncultured Vogesella sp. | reverse complement strand
TACCAGCTGATCGACACCCCGAAGGGCAAGCTGATCCTGGTGAAGGAACTGGCCGAGTCGGCGCTGAAGCGCTACGGCTTCGAAGGCGCGCCGGTGCTGGGCGAAGCAGTGGGTGAAAAGCTGGACATGATTCACCTGCAACACCCGTTCTACAGCCGTGAAGTGCCGATCATCTGCGGCGATCACGTCACCACCGATGCGGGTACCGGCCTGGTGCACACCGCGCCGGCGCACGGTCTGGAAGACTTCCAGGTCGGCCAGCAGTACGGTCTGCCGGTGGAAAACCCGGTAGCCGACAACGGCCGCTACAAATCCACTACCGAGCTGTTTGCCGGTCTGTCGGTGTGGGAAGCCAACCCGAAAGTGATCGAGACGCTGATCGAAAAAGGTACCCTGATCCAGCAGGATAAACTGCTGCACAGCTACCCGCATTGCTGGCGCCACAAGACACCGATCATCTTCCGCGCTACCGCACAGTGGTTCATCGGTATGGATCAGGCCGGTAACGACAGCCAGGTGCTGCGTGAGCGTGCCAAGCAGGCGGTGGACAGCACCGAGTTTTTCCCAGCCTGGGGCCGTGCCCGTCTGGAAGCCATGATCGGCAACCGCCCGGACTGGTGCGTGTCGCGTCAGCGCAACTGGGGCGTGCCGATGACTTTCTTCGTGCACAAGGAAACTGGCGAGCTGCACCCCGATTCCGCCGCGCTGCTGGAACAGGTGGCGCTGCGCATCGAACAGCAGGGCATCGAAGCCTGGTTCAGCCTGGATGCGGCCGAGTTGCTGGGTGACGATGCGGCCAACTACCGCAAGCTCAGCGATACCCTGGATGTGTGGTTCGACTCCGGCTCCACCCATTTCGCGGTGCTGAAGCAGCGCCCGGAGCTGGCATGGCCGGCCGACCTGTACCTGGAAGGCTCCGACCAGCACCGCGGCTGGTTCCAGTCCTCGCTGCTCACCGGTTGCGCCACCATCGGTCGCGCACCGTACCAGCAGCTGCTGACCCACGGCTTCGTGGTGGATGGCAAGGGCATGAAGATGTCCAAGTCCAAGGGCAACGTGGTGGCACCGCAGAAGGTGAACGATACCCTCGGCGCTGACATCCTGCGCCTGTGGGTGGCCTCTACCGATTACTCCGGCGAGCTGGCGATCTCCGACGAGATCCTCAAGCGCGTCACCGAAAGCTATCGTCGCCTGCGCAACACCATCCGCTTCCTGCTGGCCAACCTGTCGGATTTCGATCCGATGGAAAACGCCGTGCCGTACGAGCGCCTGGCCGAGATCGACCGCTACGCGCTGATGATGGCCAAGGAAATGCAGGAGAAGGTGACGGGCGAGCTGTATCCGCGCTACGCCTTCCACCACGCCATGCAGGAGATCGTGAACTACTGCTCGGAAGACCTGGGCGCCTTCTACCTGGATGTGCTGAAAGACCGCCTGTACACCACCAAGGCCGACAGCCACGCTCGCCGCAGCGCGCAGACCGCGCTGTACCACATCACCCGCAGCCTGCTGCTGCTGCTGTCACCGGTGCTGTGCTTTACCGCCGACGAAGCCTGGCAGGTGCTGCTGGGCAGCGAGGAAGAAACCCCGCTGTTCCACGTATGGCACGAGTTCCCGAACCCGACGGTGGGTGCCGAAGACGCACTGGTGGCCAAGTGGCAGCAGATTCGCGCCTTCCGTGCCGAGGTGAACAAGCAGATCGAGGCGCTGCGCAGCGCCGAGCAGCTGGGTTCCTCGCTGCAGGCCGAGCTGGAGGTAGTCGCCGCCGGTGAGCTGTTCCAGCAGCTGGCCAGCCTGGGCGACGACCTCAAGTTCGTGCTGATCGTATCGCGCGTAAGCCTGAGCGAAGGCGCCGAAACCCGCATCACGGTAGCGGCGTCCGGCCACGCCAAGTGCGAGCGCTGCTGGCACTATCGCGCCGATGTGGGCAGCCACGCCGGCCACGAAACCGTGTGCGGCCGCTGCGTAGATAACATCGACGGAGCGGGCGAGGCGCGTGTCCATGCTTAAAGCGTGTTCTGTGGCTGCCGGCACGTCGGCAGCCAAGCGCAGCCTGCGCTGGTTCGCCATCGCGCTGATCGTGATCGTGCTGGACCAGCTGACCAAGATCTACTTCAATGGCAGCTACCAGTTCGGCGAGCAGCGCGAGGTGATCCCGGCCGTGCTCAACTTCACCCTGCTGTACAACCCGGGGGCGGCGTTCAGTTTTCTCGCCGGAGCCGGCGGTTGGCAGAAGTTCTTCTTCACCGGGCTGGCGTTCGCGGTGTCCGGCTGGCTGGGCTGGCACATCGTCAAGGGCAGCTTCAGCTGCCTGATGAACCTGGCGGCGTCGTTCATCATCGGCGGCGCGCTGGGCAATGTGATCGACCGCCTGATCCACGGCCACGTGATCGACTTCATCCAGGTGCACTGGCAGCACAGCTGGTACTACCCGGCGTTCAATGTAGCCGACAGCTTCATCTGCGTCGGTGCCGCGCTGATGGTGCTGGACAGCCTGCGCAAGCCGCAGCACTGACCCGTTGGCCGCGTTGCGGCCAACCTTTTCTTGCAAGGATATTCCGATGACGAAAACCATCATGCTGGCCAACCCGCGCGGCTTCTGCGCCGGGGTGGACCGTGCCATCGCCATCGTCGAGCGCGCGCTGGAGCTGTATGGCGCGCCGATCTATGTGCGTCATGAAGTGGTGCACAACCGTTTCGTGGTGGAGAACCTGCGTGCCAAGGGCGCGGTGTTCATCGAAGAACTGAAGGACGTGCCAGCCGGCAGTACGCTGATCTACTCCGCGCATGGCGTGCCGTTGTCGGTACGGCAGGAGGCCGAGGCACTGGGGCTGACCGTGTATGACGCCACCTGTCCGCTGGTGACCAAGGTGCATGTGGAAGTGAAACGGATGCACCAGGCCGGCATGGAAATCATCATGATCGGCCACGCTGGCCATCCGGAGGTGGAAGGCACCATGGGCCAGGTGGGCGACCGCATGTACCTGGTGGAAACCGCTGCCGATGTGGCCACGCTGCAGGTGCAGGATCCGACGCAGCTGTCCTATGTCAGTCAGACCACGCTGTCGGTGGACGAGACCCACGACATCATCGCCGCGCTGAAGGCCCGCTTTCCGGCCATCCACAGCCCGAAGAAAGACGATATCTGCTACGCCACGCAGAACCGCCAAGACGCGGTGAAAGTGCTGGCCGACGAGTGTGACATCGTGGTGGTGGTTGGCTCGCCCAACAGCTCCAACTCCAACCGCCTGCGCGAAGTGGCGGCGCTGCGCGGCGTGGATGCCTACATGGTGGACAACGCTACCCTGCTGCAGCCGCAATGGTTTACCGGCAAGCAGCGGGTGGGGGTGACGGCCGGTGCCAGCGCGCCGGAAGTACTGGTGCAGGCGGTGATCGAACAGATCAAGGCCTACGGCGCCGACAGCGTCAGCGAGCTGAACGGGGTGGAGGAGAGCATCACCTTTGCCTTGCCGCCGGGCCTGCGCGAGCCGAAAGGCGGTAGCGCGGCCTAGCCCGCTTACGCACTTGTCACACCATGCGGCCAACCTCGAGCAATCGGGGTTGGCCGTTTTCATTGGCTACCGCAGGGTTGCTTATGTGGTTACTTGTCGTGGCAGCGGCAGTTTCTGCAGTAGCAGCCCGCCCAGGATCAGCGCCAGCCCGGCCAGGGTGCTGGGCAGAATAGGCTCGCCCAGCAGCAAGTTGATCAGGAACAGCGACAGCATGGGCGACAGGAAGATCAGATTGGCGATACGCGCGGTGCTGTGCGTCAGCTTCATTGCCGACAGCCACAGCACGAAGGTAAAGCCCATTTCCAGCATGCCGACATAGGCGGCACCGGCGATGCCTTGCCACGCCACGGGGTGTAGCTCGCCACGGAGCATGCACCAGAGGAAAGTCAGCGGTAGCGACAGCAGGAAATTCAGCGTCAGGCCCATCACCGGCTCGCGTTCGTCGCGGGTATTGAACAGCCAGTAGCCGGCCCACAGCAGCGTGGACAGCAGGGCAAAGCCGACGCCGGGCAGATTGCTGAACTGCAGCGCGAACGGCGCGCCGCGGGTGGCAATGGTCAGCACCCCGCCGTAGCACACCACGGCAGCCAGGCTGTCTTGCGCGCGCAGACGCTGGCCGAGCACCGGCACTGCCAGCAGGGTCATGGTCAGCGCCCAGGTGTAGTTGAGTGCCTGCGCCTCCTGCGCCGGCAACAGTGCATAGGCCTGGAACAGGATCAGGTAGTAGACGAAGGGATTCACCGCGCCCAGCAGCAGCGAGCGGCGCCAGTGCTGACGCAGCGCTGGCAGCAGCTGCCCGAGGCGGCGCTGCCAGCCCAGAATGCCGAGCAGAGACAACAGTGAGAACAGGCTGGCGTACAGCAGCAGCTGCGCCGGCGACAGGTGTTGCAGACTGATCTTGAAAGCGGTGGCGACGGTGGACCAGGCAAGAACGGCGGACAGACCAAACAGATAGGCTTTACTTTGCTGCTTCAAAACAACGGGGCTCCGGCAGGGCTGACACGGCGGTTCAGTTCGCGGGTCATCAAGGGTAACAAGGTGGCGGCGGTAAGGCCGATGGGGCCGCCCGCCTGTTCGCTGTAATGCTCGCCGGCGCTGGCATGCACGTCGGCGGCCAAATGGGCGGCATCCAGCGGCGACAGGCCCTGCGCCAGCAGCGCGACAATGGCGCCGGCAAGGATATCACCCTGGCCGGCCACCGCCAGCGACGGGCTGCCGCGTCGCAGCAGGCGATAAGGTTGGCCGTACTGCGCCAGCAGCGTGCCACAGCCCTTGAGCAGCACTACGCAGCCAAAGCGGCGCGTCAGTTCGCGCACCGCACCGACGCGGTCGGCCTGGATGGCGGCAGTATCGACATCCAGCAGGCGGGCAGCTTCGGTCGGGTGCGGGGTCAGGATGGTGGCGCCGCGGCGGCCTTGCAGCTGTTGCTGCAGGGCATGGTCGGCGGCCAGCAGGTTGAGCCCGTCGGCATCCAGCAGCAGGGTGCCCGCATGCGGCAGCGCGCGGGCGAGCGCGGCATGCGCCTGGTCGCTCAGCCCCAGGCCGGGGCCGAGTACCAGTTGATGGTTGTCCGGAATCAGCAGATTGTGCTGCCACGGGCGCAGCATCAGCTCCGGGCACAGCGGGTCCAGCGTCAGGCCGGCATCCAGCGGATGCACGAACACCTTGCCGGCTCCCATGGCCAGCGCGGCGCGGCCAGCCAGCAGCGCGGCACCGGTCATGCCGGGGGCACCGCCGATGATGCTGAGCACGCCATGACTGCCCTTGTGCGAATCGCGCTTGCGCCGCAGCACGGCCGCATCCGGCAGTGCCAGGGTGCCGGCATGCGGCGGGTACAGTGTGGCGGGGCAGGCGAGGTCGTCGATGATCACCTCGCCGCAATGGTCTGGCCCGGCGGCGGTGTACAGACCGGGTTTGGGACAGAGAAAGCTCAGCGTGATGTCGGCATGCAGTGCCGCGCCCAGCGCTTGCCCGGTAGCGGCATCCAGCCCGCTGGGGATGTCGATTGCCAGCTTGCGGCAGGGCAGGGCATCCAGTGCTTGCAGTAGTGTCAGCCAGTCGTCTTGCAGCGGGCGGGCCAGTCCGACGCCGAATAGACCATCCAGCAG
>CAMLGD010000206.1 GCA_946479405.1 uncultured Vogesella sp. | reverse complement strand
GTGGGCAGATCCACGGCGATGCCCAGGGTATGCACCGCGGCCAGGCTCAGCACCGAGATGGTGATGGCAGCACCGGCCATATTGATGGTGGCGCCCAGCGGGATGGACACCGAGTAGGTGTCTTCATTCAGCCCCAGCTTCTTGCACAGGTTCATGTTCACCGGGATGTTGGCCGCCGAGCTGCGGGTGAAGAAGGCGGTGATGCCGCTTTCGCGCAGGCAGGTGAAGACCAGCGGGAACGGGTTGCGACGGATGGTCAGGCCGACGATCAGCGGGTTGACCACCAGCGCGATGAACAGCATGGCGCCTACCAGCACCAGCAGCAGCTGGCTGTAGCCCAGCAGCGCGGACAGGCCGGTAGTGGCCACCGATTCGGCTACCAGGCCGAATACGCCCACCGGGGCAAAGCGGATGATGATGCCGACGATGCGGGATACGCCGTCGGCCAGTTCGTTCAGCAGCAGCTTGGTGCTGTCGCTGGCGTGATGCAGCGCCATACCCAGCGCCACGGCCCAGGTCAGAATGCCAATGTAGTTGCCGGTGGCAATGGCGTTGATCGGGTTATCCACAATCTGGAACACCAGGTTGTTCAGTACCTGACCGATGCCGCTGGGCGGGGTGGTGCTGCCGGCGGCGGCCACCAGTTTCAGCGTGATCGGGAAGGCAAAGCTGGCCACTACGCCGGTGACGGCGGCCAGGAAAGTGCCCAGCAGGTACAAGGTCAGCACCGGGCGCATATTGGTCTGCACGCCCTGCTTTTTGCTGGCAATGGCGCTGGCCACCAGCACGAATACCAGTACCGGCGCCACGGCTTTCAGGCCTTTGACGAACAGGCTGCCGAGGAAGGTCAGCGACTGTGCGGTGTCGGGGGAGAAGCTGGCCACGGCGATACCGGCCAGCATGCCGATCAGGATCTGCAGCACGATGCTGCCGTTCATGATCTTGTTGAGAAGAGTCTGGTTTTGCTGCATTTCGGTTCCACGTTGCTATCGTTATTGGTTTGCTGTCCGCGCATGGCGCGTGACAGGCCGGTGTGCGGCCAACTGCAAGACGATTCGGAAACGGCAGAACAATCAGACCGGATGGCTGCACAAACACGAGCCCACAAATTGTAACAAAATAATATTGGGTACCGTATCCAATATTCAGTAGTGACACCTGTCGCCATTGCCAGCACCGGGAAAACAAACTGTTTGCCGGTGGCCCCTGTTTGGTGTGCCAATGGCATGGCTTAATGCCTGTTTATCCGTCGCAGACCAGTACAAGGAGTGTGGCATGACCACCAGGTACGCTTACCAGATCGTCAATGTGTTTGCCGAAAGCCGTTTCGGCGGCAACCCGTTGGCGGTGTTTACCGCTGCCGCGGGCTTGTCGGACGACGACATGCAGCTGATCGCGCGGCAGTTCAACCTGTCGGAAACCGTGTTCCTGCTGCCGGGCGATGCAGAGGCCGCCGCCAGCCTGCGCATCTTCACCCCCAGTTATGAACTGCCGTTCGCCGGTCATCCCACCATCGGCAGCGCCGCGGTACTGCAGGCGCTGCACGGGCTGGGCGACAGCTTTGCGCTGCGCACCCGCGCCGGGCTGATTCCGATCCGGCGGCAGGATGGCGTGTTCCGCCTTACCGCGGTGCCGGCCAGCCAGCGTGCGGCCAACCTTGCCGCTAGCGATGCCGCGGCGATGCTGGGCCTTGGCGCGAATGACATTGCCGCCGAGCCGATGTGGGTGAATGCCGGCAGCGAACAGCTGCTGATCCGCCTTGCCAGTCGCGAGGCAGTATTGGCAGCCAGACCGGTGCACGAGCTGTTCGTGCGTCACGCCACCTTGAGCCCGGGACGCAGCATCGCCTACCTGTGGCATGTGGCAGGCAACGTGGCCACCGTGCGGCTGTTTTTCGAGCAGCAGGGTGCGGTGATTGAGGATCCGGGTACCGGCAGCGCCTGCGCCAACCTGGGGGGCTGGTGCGCGCTGAACGGTCTGGCGCCGCTGTCGTGGCGTATCGAGCAGGGCGCGGCGATCCAGCGCCCCAACGTGCTGTACCTGGATGTGGCGGCCGATGGCACGGTGCAGGTGGGCGGCAAGGTGCAGCTGCTGGGCGAGGGCATGTTCCACTTGCCCTGAGTGGCGCGGCTTTTCACAAGCAAGCGGCCTTTGGCCGCTTCAGTAGGTTGCGCAACGGGTGTGACATTTACCCGTGACCGGAGCCGGCAACGCCGGGCCGCTCCGGGCAAGCCATCGCATTAGCCGTCTTCCCGTGTACAAAACCAAGTCCTTGCGCCACGCGCAAGGGCTTGGTCTACCTTCTCAAGCGGCCAGCCGGCCGCTTTTCGCGTCGAGGAACCTGCCATGCTGCCAGATCGTTTTGCCGTGCTATCCGACATCCACGGCAATTTCCCGGCGCTGCAAGCGGTGCTGGCTGATATGCACCGCCGCGGCGTCAGTCATGCGCTGAACCTGGGCGATATCCTGTCCGGCCCGCTGTGGCCGGCGGAAACCGCCGACCTGTTGATGGGACTGAACCTGCCCACCATCGCCGGCAACCACGAGCGCCAGTTGCTGGCTTGCCAGCAGCGCCCCGGCGGCCCGTCCGATCAATATGCCTACGAACAGACCTCGCCGCTGCAGCGTGCCTGGCTGGCATCGCTGCCGGGCGCGTTGCACCTGGGGGACGTGCAGCTCACCCACGGCACGCCGCAGACGGATTTGCAGTACCTGCTGGACGACATTGTGGCGGCCAACCTGGTGCCGGCCAGCCCGCAGACCGTGGCGCAACGGCTGGGGCCGACCACGGCTACGCTGGTGTTGTGCGGCCATAGCCACATGCCGCGCATTCTGCAGCTGCCGGACGGGCCGCTGTTGCTCAATCCGGGCAGCGTCGGCTTGCCGGCCTACGACGATACCGACGGCGGCTACCACCGGGTGCAGACCGGTGCCCCGCATGCCAGCTATGCGATTGTCGAACGGGTGACCGGCGGCTGGCAGCTGCAGCTGTTGCGCATCGCCTACGACTGGCATGCCGCAGCGGCTCAGGCGGTGCGCAATGGCCGCCCGGACTGGGCTGCCTGGCTGCTAAGCGGCGTGGTGACGGCGACAACCGTTGACGCTGCCGCAAGTGGCTGATAATTTTGCGCATTACGGCTAGAGCCGTAGCACCAAACTGGCGTTTGAAAAAAGGCATGAGGGGTGCCCGCGCCAGACACAATACGAGGGAGATACACATGAAAGCACTGGCAAAACTGGCTGCTGTTTCCGCGCTGACCCTGGCGACTCAGGCCGCGCTGGCCGTGGGCGCTGGCGGTACCTGGAAAACCATCGACGACGAAACCCACCAGCCCAAGTCGCTGGTGGAAATCAGCGAAGCGGCCAACGGCGAACTGAGCGGCAGGGTGATCAAGCTGTTCAATAACCCGGAGGCGATCTGCGACAAATGTGACGGTGCGCAGAAGGGCAAGCCGATTGTTGGCCTGACCATCATGACCGGCCTGAAAAAAGACGGCGATGCCTGGGAAAACGGCAAGATCCTCGATCCGAAGTCCGGCAAGGTGTACAGCGCCAAGGCCAAGCTGGTGGAAGGTGGCAAGAAGCTGGAAGTGCGCGGCTTCCTCGGCATCTCGCTGCTGGGCCGCACTCAGGTGTGGGAACGGCAGTAAGACAGGTTAAAGGTTGGCCGCGGCCAACCTTGCTACCACACGGGACGGCAGCTGCCGTCCCGTTTGTTTTGTGCGGCAAGTGGCGCGGTGCCGCCATGGCCGCGCTCATTTGCTTGTCGCCGTAAAAAGACGATGCCCAGGCTCTTAGGTACAATCGCAGGCATGAACCATCCCGTCGACATCGCCAGCCAGCCGCCTGCGGCGCCGGCCGCCACCGCCAAGAAACTGGAGAAGCTGGGCATCCGCCGCCGCTTCGATCTGGTGTTGCATTTGCCGCTGCGTTACGAGGACGAAACCCATCTCTACCCCATCGCGCAGGCGCCGTATGGCCAGGCGGTGCTGGTGGAAGGCGAGGTGACGAAGTGCGAGGTGCAGTTCCGTCCGCGTCGCCAGCTGGTGGCGCAGGTCGAGGACAAGTCCGGCAAGCTGGTGCTGCGCTTCATCCATTTCTACCCCAATACCCAGCAGGCGCTGGTCGTCGGTAGTCGCGTACGCGCACTGGGCGAAATCCGCCGCGGTTTTTTCGGCGACGAGATGGTGCACCCCAAGCTGCGCAGCGTGCGAGAAGGCGATGCGCTGGCCGACAGCCTCACTCCGGTATACCCGACAGTGAACGGCCTGACCCAGCCGGTGCTGCGCCGGTTGGTGCACGCCGAACTGAAAGCCTTGCCGCTGCCGGAGACCCTGCCGGACGAAGTACGTCGCAGCCTGGGCTTGATGCCGTTTGCCGACGCGGTGCAACTGCTGCACCGGCCGGGACCGGAGTATTCCGCCACCCAGCTTACCGACGGCAACCTGCCGGCCTGGCAGCGGTTGAAGTTCGACGAGTTGCTGGCACAGCAGCTGTCGATGCGGCTGGCCTACCGCGCGCGGCGTGAAGGCACCGCGCCGGTGATTCAGGGCGACGGCAGCCTGCGCCGCCAGCTTGTGGCCAAGCTGCCATTCGCGCTGACCGGCGCACAGCAGAAAGTGCTGGCCGAGATCACTACCGATCTGGCACTGCCGCACCCGATGAACCGCCTGCTGCAGGGCGATGTCGGCAGCGGCAAGACCGTGGTGGCGGCGATGAGCGCACTGGCGGCGATCGAGGCCGGTTTCCAGGTGGCGCTGATGGCGCCGACCGAGATTCTGGCCGAGCAGCATTATCTGAAACTGTCCGCCTGGCTGGCGCCGCTGGGTATCGAGGTGGCGTGGCTGTCCGGCAGCCTGCGCAAGAAGGCGCGCGGCGAGATGACCGCCAGTATCGCCAGCGGCGCGGCGCGGTTGGCGGTGGGCACCCATGCCTTGTTTCAGGACGATGTGAGCTTCGAGCGACTGGGGCTGGTGATCGTCGACGAGCAGCACCGTTTCGGCGTCGGCCAGCGCCTGGCGCTGCAGCAGAAGGGTGCCGAGCCGCACCAGCTGATGATGTCGGCGACGCCGATTCCGCGCACGCTGGCGATGAGCTTCTACGCCGACCTGGACGTGTCGGTGATCGACGAGCTACCGCCCGGACGCACCCCCATCGTTACCAAGCTGATCAGCGCCGAGCGCCGCGATGCGGTGGTGGCCTATGTCAACAAGACCTGCGGCGAAGGCAACCAGGTGTACTGGGTGTGCCCGCTGATCGAGGAATCCGAGGCGCTGCAGCTGCAGACCGCGGTGGATACCCACGTGGTGCTGCAGCAGGATCTGCCGCAGTGGGGTATCGGCCTGGTACACGGCCGCATGAAGGCGGCGGAGAAGGCTGCGGTGATGGCGCAGTTCGCCGCCGGCGAGTTGCACATCCTGGTGGCCACCACGGTGATCGAGGTGGGTGTCGACGTGCCCAATGCCAGCCTGATGGTGATCGAGCACGCCGAGCGCATGGGCCTGGCGCAGTTGCACCAGCTGCGCGGCCGGGTAGGGCGCGGCGCCGCCAAGTCCACCTGCGTGCTGCTGTTCGAGACGCCACTGTCGGAGCTGGCCAAGGCGCGGCTGAAGGTGATTTATGAAAACACCGATGGCTTCGAGATCGCGCGCCAGGATCTGAACATCCGCGGCCCCGGTGAATTCCTCGGCGCGCGACAGAGCGGCTTGCCGATGCTGCGCTTTGCCGATCTGGAGGCCGATATCGAACTGCTGGAGGCTGCCCGCCAGCTGGCGCCGCAGCTGTTGCAACGTTGGC
>CAMLGD010000205.1 GCA_946479405.1 uncultured Vogesella sp. | reverse complement strand
CGCTGGAGCGCATCTACCGCGACGTGCGCGTGGCGCAGATCTACGAAGGCACCTCGGACGTGCAAAAACTGGTGATCGCCCGCGCGCTGGAGGACGAAGTGGCGCAGGTGTTGTAAGCGGCAAGCCTGCGGCCAACGTTGACCGCAGACGGAAGTGACAAGGGCCGGTGCGTTGCACCGGCCCTTGTTGTTTCGATCAGCGCGAGGTCTGTTCCGTAGCCGCCTCGACAAAATAAGCGAAATGCGCAAAGTCCCAAGCGGGTGGCGTGTTCAGATATTGCTCGACAAAAGCAGTGTCCTGCTGGGTGATCGGGTAGCAGTCGTACATGGGGTTGTCGGATGCCACGCCAAACCATTGCTGAAAAGCTGGCAGTTCAAAGCTGGCGAAGCCAATCTCCCCGACAAATTCATCGCTGCTGTTGTCGTAGATGCACATGAAGCGCGCGATTCGAGCCATGGCTCAGGCGCCAAACCAGCCCTGCTGCCGCGCGTGCTCCAGCTGCCCTTCCAGGTAGGCCCACAGCGCCGGGCAGCC
This sequence comes from uncultured Vogesella sp., assembly GCA_946479405.1. Next base: position 5,319 of record CAMLGD010000205.1, on the reverse strand, counting down.
TTCGCGGATCGGTGGGCCGATGCGCTTGACCACCCGCTCGTGGCTGATGCCGTTTTCGCGCCAGCTCTGGCCGTTGTTGGCCAGGTTCAGCAGCACTGGCATGGCGCGGTCGGCGGCGTGGGCAAAGCGCGCTTCCGCCGTGTCGCCGTCTTCGAACTCCTGCCACAGCGCCAGAAAGCGTGCGCCCTGGCCATCCGGCAGCAGGCCGAAGATGCGCGTTACCGCCGCCAGCTCCGCCGCCTTGCGTTCCTCCCAGCCTTCCTCGGCATAGACGATGGTGTCGCCGGTTTCGATCTCGCCGATATCGTGCACTAGCAGCATGCCGATCACGCGGTGGATGTCCACCGCCTGCGGCGCATACGGCTGCAGCGAGGCGGCCAGCATGGCGATCTGCCAACTGTGCTCGGCAGAGTTCTCCTGGCGGTCCAGCCCCAGCGGCCGGGTCTTGCGGGTCACGCCCTTGAGCCGGTCCAGCTCGAGGATGAAATCTACGATGGCTTGCATGTGTGTCCTTTGGCGCCACAGTTGGCGCTTATTCTGTTATTGCCCAAGGTTGGCCGCATCCAGGCTGCGGGTAAATGTGGCGGCATCCTGATAGCCGATCACCTGCTGGGTCTGCTGGCCGCTGGCGTCATACAGCATGATGCCCGGCGGACCATACAGGCCGAAGCGCTTGAGCATGGCCTGTTGCTCGGCGTTGTTGGCGGTAACGTCGGCCTGCAGCAGCAGCATCTTGTCCATGCGTTGGCGTACTGCCGGGTCGCGGAAGGTGGTTTCTTCCATCTCGATGCAGCTCACGCACCAGTCGGCATAGAAATCCAGCAGCACCGGTTGGCCGGCGGCGCGGGCGCGCGCCAGTGCCGCGTCCAGTTCGGCATTGCTGGCAACGCGGCTGAACACCGCCTTGGGCAGCTGGTTGCCGTGCCAGATGCCGGCCCACGGCAGGCGCGGCGACGGTGCGCCAGTAGCGGCGCCGACCAGCTGCAGCAGGCCGGCCAGTGCAAATAGCAAGGCCAGCGCCTTGCCCAGTCGTGCGGCCAGCCCTTTACCGCTGGCGCGTGCCAGTTTCCAGGCAATGCCCAGTGCCAGTGCGCTCCACAGCAGCATGGTCAGCGGTGTGGGCAGGAACGGGCCGGCCATCCAGATTGCCACCCCCAGCATCACGAAGCCGAAGGCGAACTTAACCGTATTCATCCATTGTCCGGCACGTGGCAGCACGTGGCCACCGAAGGTGCCCACCACCAGCAGCGGCAGGCCCAGCCCCAGGGCCATGGCGTACAGCGCGCTGCCGCCCAGTAGCGCATCGCCGGTCTGGCCGATATAGCCCAGCGCGATGGCCAGCGGCGGGGCAATGCACGGTCCCACCAGCAGCGCCGACAGTGCACCCATGCCAAACACGGTGGCAACGTGGCCGCCAGATAGACGGTTGGAGGTGGAGGCGAGGCGAGTCTGCAGCGCCGCCGGCAGCTGGATGTTGATCACATCGAACATGCCCAGCGCGAACAGCACCATCAGCCCTGCGGCGGCCAGGATCACCGCCGGCTGCTGCAGCCACACGGTGAGCAGGCTGCCGGTTAGCCCGGCGGCCACGCCTACCGCGGTGTAGGTCAGCGCCAGCCCCTGCACATAGGCCAGCGACAGGCCGAAGCCGCGACGCTTGCTCAGGTGCTGGCCGTGGCCGGCGATCAGCGACGATACGATGGGCAGCAGCGGATACATGCAGGCGGTGAAGGCCATGGCCAGGCCGGCGGCAAAGAAGGCGGCCAGGGTGGTGGCCAGCTTGCCGCGCGCCAGCGCGGGGGCGGTGCTCTGGCTGGGGCTGCTGTCCAGCCACGGGTTGCTGGCCATGCCATCCCCCACTTTCAGCGTGCGGGTCAGCGGCGGGTAGCACAGGCCGGCATCGGCACAGCCCTGCACCACGGTTTTCAGCGCGAAGTCCGGCGGCAGGGCGCCGTTGATGGGCAGCGTCAGCGTCAGCCCGCGGTGGAACACCTGCTGGCGGCCGAAGTAGGGGTCGTTCTTGGCCTCGCCCGCTGGCAGCTTGGGCAACGTGACACTGCTGGCAGGCTGCGCTGTCAGCTGGATGCGGTCGCGGTACAGGTAGTAGCCCTGGGCCACATCCAGGTGCAGCAACAGCGTCTGGCCCTGTTGCTCCAGTCGGGTGGCAAAGGCGCGCTCCGGTGGCAGCAGCTCGTCCGGATTCAGCGCCCAGGCGCTGCCGGTACAGAACAGGATTAGCAGTAACAAGCGGTGCAGTAGTTGGGCGAGAGGCATGGTGTTTCGTGGCAAGGACTATCGGACAAAGACCATCGGACGGTGCATAGGTTCAGGCCGGCAGCTTAGCAGCGTGGGCGCGGTGCGTCATGCCGCAGATGGCTGAACCAAGCGTTTGCTTGGTGTATGATGCGGTATCGGAGGAAATGATGTCGCACAGCCTGCACTTTGCCCACGCCAACAGTTTTCCGGCATCCATCTATCACAAGCTGCATCAGCGCCTGGCCATGCATGGCTTCGCGGTCGGCTATCTGGATACCATCGGCCATGATCCGGCCTACCCGGTAAGCGATTGTTGGCCGCATCTGGTGGACGAGACGCTGGCCTATATGGCGGCCAACTATCGTGCGCCGGTAGTCGCGGTAGGGCATTCGCTGGGTGGCATGGTGCTGTTGCAGGCGGCCATTTGTGAGCCGCAGCGCTTTACGCGCCTGATCGTGCTGGATTCGCCGCTGCTGGGGCCACGTACCAGCTTCATGATCTGGCTGGCCAAGCGGCTGGGCTTTATCCAGCGCATCACTCCCGGTGGCACCGGCACCTTGCGCCGGCGCGACAACTGGGCCAGCACCGGTTCGGTGTATGACTACTTTGCGCGCAAGCCGGCGTTTGCGCGCTGGGATGAAGACTGCCTGCATGACTACGCCACGCATGGCACGCAGGACAACGGCCAGGGCGGGCGCCAGCTGAAGTTCCGGCCGCAGGTGGAGCACGCAATCTACGGCACCCTGCCGCACAACAGCTGGTTTTTACGCGGCCAACTACAGGTGCCGTGCAGCTACGTGGTGGCCGGCGAAGGCAGTGCCGTCCGCCCGCACGACCTGGCTTTCATCCGCCGCCATTTCACCGCCGATATCCACATCCAGCGTGGCAGCCATCTGTTTCCGCTGGAATACCCGCTGGAAACCGCCGATCTGATTACCCGTCTGGCCGCGTGCTGACGTTTACAGCAGCACGGCAAACCACAGCCCGCCCAGCATGCCCAGCATCGCCATGACGAAGGTGGGCAGGCAGCGTAGCGCCAGCGCGCGGCCGCCAATGCTGAAGATCAGGCCAAACTTGAATAACGTATTGGTCAGCACTGCGATAGCCACGGTGATCAGCAGCGGCTGCAAGGGCAACAGCTGCTTGCTGAACAGCTCCATCACCGTCAGCGAGATGGCGTCCACGTCGTTGATGCCGGACACCAGGGCCACCATATACAGGCCGCTGTCACCAAACAGGTCCTTCAGCCAGGCCGAACACAGCATCACCACGGCAAACAGCGCGGCAAAGCCCAGGGCGATATTGAGCTGGGCCGGGTTTTTCAGCTCCAGCTCGGGGGCGCCGTCTTCTGCTCGGCCGCGGCGGCTGCTGATGAAGATGGTCAGCAGCCCCAGGGCCATGCCCGGCAGCATGATCAGCAACATGTCGAGCGCGGCCTGTGGCGCAATGGCAACCGTCAGCAGCTGCAGGCGCAGAAACAGCACCATATTGGCCAGCAGGATCACCCGGGTGGCCAGCTGCTGCGAGCCGGGGTTGCTGGCGGCTTCGCGTGCGTACACTAGGCTGGTGGCGGTGGTGGATACCAGTCCGCCCATGAAGCCCAGCAATGGGGCGCCCAGTTTTTCGCCCAGCATGCGTACTGCCATGTAGCCGGCCAGTCCCACCCCGACAATCAGCACCACCAGCAGCCAGACGCGGTGCGGGTTGAAGGCGGCGTAGGGGCCAAAGCCCTGGTTGGGCAGCAGCGGCAGGATGATGAAGGTCAGCGCGGCGAACTGCAGCAGCGACAGCAGATCATGCCGTGCCAGACGGTGGGTGAAGCTGCTCAGCTCCGGTTTCAGGTACAGCAGGCCGGTGGTGATCACCCCCAGCGCTACCGCCAGCTCGGTGTTGCCCAGACCAACCATCGCGCCCAGGGTATAGGCAATCAGCAGGGCGATGACGGTGGTGGTGCGCGGCTCGTTGACGTCGTCGCCGCTGCGCGCGCCCACCGGCAGAAACCCCAGCCCGGCAATGGCGAGCAGGCCGGCCGCCAGCAGCCACGCGCTGCCCAGTGTCGAGGTCAGCATTGCCAGCAGGGTGCCCAGCAGGCAGACCAGCGGAAAGGTACGGATGCCGGCCAGCGCGTGGTGTTTGCGCTCGCGCTCCACGCCGATCAACAGGCCGACACCCAGGCTGGACAGCAGCGCGGGCAGGCTCTGGTACGGCGTGCCGGCCAACTGCAGCCAGGCGGAGAGATTCCATTGCATATTGTTGTTCTCCGGGGATGGATGGCAAAACGGCCAGCAGCACGGGGCTACTGGCCGCTGGTCACCGGCGGGATGACTTAGTTGCCCGCCAGCCGCGCATTGATGCTGCGGCCGATGCCGTCTGCGTCCAGGCCGCAACCGGCCAGCAGCAGGGCCGGGTCGCCATGTTCAACATAATCGTCCGGCAGGCCCAATTGCAACACCTCTATGGCGATGCCGGCTGCGGCCAACGTTTCCAGGCAGGCAGAACCGGCACCGCCCATGATCACGTTTTCTTCCACCGTCACCAGCAGTTCGTGGCTGGCCGCCAGCTGCTTCACCAGCTCGGCATCCAGCGGCTTGACGAAGCGCATGTCGGCCACGGTGGCATCAAACTGCTCGGCCGCCAGCAGCGCCGGGGTGACCATGCTGCCGAAGGCCAGAATCGCCACTTTGCCGGCGCCCTGGCGGCGGATATGGCCCTTGCCGATTGGCAGAGCCGACATTTCCTGCATGATGGCTGCGCCCGGGCCGGTGCCGCGCGGGTAGCGCACTGCACTGGGGGTATCCAGCGTGAAAGCGGTGTACAGCATCTGGCGGCATTCGTTTTCGTCCGATGGTGCCATTACCGTCATGTTGGGGATGCAGCGCAGGAAGGACAGATCGAAGGCGCCGGCGTGGGTGGGTCCATCGGCGCCGACCAGGCCGGCGCGGTCGATGGCGAACACCACCGGCAGGTTCTGGATCGCCACGTCGTGGATCAGCTGGTCGTAGCCACGTTGCAGGAAGGTGGAGTAGATCGCCACCACCGGCTTCATGCCGTCACAGGCCATGC
>CAMLGD010000204.1 GCA_946479405.1 uncultured Vogesella sp. | reverse complement strand
TCAAGGAGTCAGCATGAGCTGGTTGAACAAACTCCTGCCGCCGAAAATCAAGCGCGAGACCCGCGCGGTGAAATCGTCGGCGGTACCGGAGGGGCTGTGGAGCAAGTGCCCGGCCTGTGAGGCGGTGTTGTATCACACCGATCTCCAAAGCAACCTGCAGGTCTGCCCCAAGTGTGACCATCACCACGCCATCGACGCGCGCGCGCGCATCGACATGTTGCTGGATGAAGAAGGCCGCCGCGAGATAGGTGCCGACGTCAAGCCGGTGGACATTCTCAAGTTCAAGGACAGCAAGCGCTATCCGGATCGCCTCACCGCAGCGCAAGCCGGTACCGGCGAAGACGATGCACTGGTGGTGATGCAGGGCAGCATCCATAACCTGCCGGCAGTCGTGGCCGCGTTCGAATTCCGCTTCATCGGCGGTTCGATGGGCTCGGTGGTGGGCGAGCGCTTCGTGCGCGGCGTTCAGGCCGCGGTGGAAGCCCGTGCGCCGTTCATCTGCGTGGCAGCCTCCGGCGGTGCACGCATGCAGGAAGGCCTGAATTCGCTGATGCAGATGGCCAAGACCTCGGCTGCGCTGCAGCTGCTGAGCGACTACCAGCTGCCGTTCATCTCCATCCTCACCGACCCGACCATGGGTGGCGTGTCCGCCTCGTTCGCCTTCCTCGGCGATGTGGTGATCGGTGAACCGGGGGCGCTGATCGGTTTTGCCGGCCCGCGCGTGATCGAGCAGACCGTGCGCGAAACCCTGCCGGAAGGCTTCCAGCGTTCCGAGTTCCTGATGGAAAAGGGTGCCATCGACATGATCGTCGATCGTCGCGAGCTGAAAATGCGGGTGGCCACGCTGCTGGCCATGCTGCAGAAAGAGCCGACCGTCGCTGCCTGATGCACACGGTGTGATCAAAAAAGCCAGTCTACGGACTGGCTTTTTGTTTGGTTGCGGCCAACGTTGGCCGCAACAGCGGGGCTAGCCCCACACCACGCCGGCGGTGAGAATCTCCTCGGCGCGCTGCAAGGCAGTAGTCAGGTCGGGCTGAATGTTGCGAACGCCCATTTCCTGCGCCAGATTGGCATTGCTGATCATGCGCGTCACCTCGTTGCCGGCGCCGCAGATCACCAGCGTACGCTGCTGCGCTTGCAAACGTTGGTTCAGCGCCGACAGCGCCAGCAGGCCGGAGGTATCCAGCAGCACCAGGCGGTGCAATTGCAGCACTACCACGCGCACGCTGCTGGGTTGGCTGGCCAGCTTTTCCACCGTGTCGGCGGCGCCAAAGAACAGCGCACCTTCTACCCGGTAGGCAACGCAGCCGGCCGGCACCTGCTTGCCGGCGATGGAGTGGCGTTCGAACAGGTAGGCATGCTCCGGTAGCAGCTGTTGCACGCTGGTACTGGCCGCCATGCGGCGGATGAACAGCACGGCAGCGATCAGCAGTCCGATTTCCACTGCAATGGTCAGATCGAAGATCACCGTCAGCGCAAAGGTCACCACCAGGATGGCGGTGTCCTGCTTGGGGAACTTTGCCGCCTTGCGAATATCCCAGTCACCCATTTTCAATGCTACCGCTACCAGAATGGCGGCCAATGCCGCCAGCGGAATGTAGGCGGCCAACGGTGCTGCCACCAGAATCACCAGCAACAGCAATAGCGCATGCACGATGCCGGCCACCGGCGTCTTGCCACCGTTGCCGATATTGGTGGCCGTGCGGGCGATGGCACCGGTGGCTGGGATGCCGCCAAACAAGGGCACCACCATATTGGCGATGCCCTGGGCGATCAGCTCCTGGTTGGCATCGTGCTTGTCGCCGGTCAGGGTGTCGGCCACCACCGCGCACAGCAGCGATTCGATGGCACCGAGCAGGGCAATGGTAAACGCCGGTCCCAGCAGATCCGACAGGTGCTCCGGGTCGAACGACAGGCCGTGAAATTCGGGCAAGCCCTGCGGAATGCCGCCGAATTTACTGCCGATGGTTTCCAGCGGCAGGTCAAACAGGCTGACCGTCACCGTGGCCAGCAGCAGCGCCACAAATGGTCCGGGCAGGCGGCTGCTGAGGCGCTTGGGCCATAGCAGGATCAAGCCCAGCGACGCGGCGGAAATGATCAGGGTCAGTGGGTCGAACAATGGCAGGTTGTAGCGCAGGGTGTCGATGACGGCAAAGAAGCCGGCCGGCATTTTGTCGACCGGCAGGCCAAAGAAATCCTTCAGCTGGGTGAGGAAGATCAGCACCGCAATGCCGTTGGTAAAGCCGGTGATCAGCGGCATCGGGAAAAACTTGATCACTTGCCCCAGCCGCAGCAGACCCATCAGCACCAGCATGGCGCCCGCCATGAAGGTGCAGATGATCAGGTTGGCCACGCCGTATTTCATCACGATGCCGTAGATGATGACGATGAAGGCGCCGGTGGGGCCGGTAACGCACAGCTTGGTGCCGCCCAACAGCGAGGCCAGCAGGCCGCCGATCACCGCGGTGAAGATGCCGGCCTGCGGCGAGACGCCGGAAGCGATGGCAAACGCCATCGCCAGCGGCAGCGCGACGATGCCGACGGTGACGCCGGCCAGCAGATCATGCTGCAAGAGCGCCCGGTTGTAGTGACGCAGGGAATCGAGTAGTTGCGGCCGAAAAGCGGACAGGGGGGACATGGTGGCTTCTTGTTCGAGTTTTATTGTTTTGAAGACTACTTAACAAGACCGTGCCAGTTCAAGGGGTATCTGTCCGGAGCCGGCTGATATTGCCGGAGCGGCATGGCGTGCGGGGCGCTACAGCCGCAGGGCAAAGATGGCGGCGCAGATCAGCAAGGTGGCCAGGGTGACCGGCACACCGGTGCGCGCGTGGCGACGCCAGTCGATGCGCACGCCGTGGCGGGCCGCGGCATCTACTACCAGGATATTGGCGATACTGCCGACGATCAGCAGGTTGCCGGCCAGGGTGCTGACCAGCGCCAGCATGCTGCCAGCCAGCTCATGCTGGGCAACCGGCAGCAGCAGCATCACCGCCGGCACGTTGGAAATGATGTTGGACAGCACGAAGGTGGTGCCGAACAGTGTCCAGGGTTCGCTCAGCTGCACGCCCTGCGCGGCCAGCCACTGTACCGCCTCGGCGGGCAGGCCGGTGCCCTGCAGCGCGTGGTTGACGATGAACAAACCGGCAAACAGCACCAGCACTTCCCAGTCCACCAGCCCCAGCATGCGTGCCGAGTGCAGCTTGCGGCTCATCAGCAGCAGGCCGGCGCCGGTCAGCGCCAGCTGCTCGTGCGGCAGCGGCGAGAACAGGAACAGCCCCAGCAGCGCGGTGGCAACTGCCAGCCCCTTGATGGTCTGCCAGCGGTCCAGTTGCTGTTCGTCGGCACTGCGCTGCTGTGGTACTGCAAGCTGCTCGGCGTTGGCGCTCCAGTTGCCGCGGCTTTGCCAGGCGATGATCGCCCAGCAGGCGGCCAGGCCCAGCAGCACCGGTATGCTGGCCTGCAGCAGGTAGCCGGCAAACGACAACTGCAGTGTCTGGCCAATCAGGATGTTCTGCGGGTTGCCGATCAGGGTGGCGGCGGAGCCGATGTTGGCCGCACAGGCCAGCCCCAGTAGAAACGGGACCGGGTTCAGCCGGCGGCGCACGCAGGCTTCGGCCAGTACCGGCGCCATCGCCAGGCAGACGATATCGTTGCTGAATACGGCGGACAAGGTGCCAGCCAGCAGGATCAGCAGCCCCAGCAGTCGCGGCGGCGACACCGGCAGGGCGGCCATGCCGCGGGTAATCCAGCTATAGAAGCCACCCAGCCGCATCTGTGCCGACACCACCATGAAGGCAAACAGCAGGATGACGGTGGGCAAGTGCACGGCGGCCACGGCCTCCTGCAGGCTGACGGCGTCCAGGCCGATCAGCGCGATGGCACCCAGCAGCGCCACACCGGTGCGATCCAGCTGCAGAAAGGGCAGGCCGCCCAGGATCATGCCCAGGTAGACGAGGGTGAAAACGGTGAGGATGGTGGCTGTCATGTGGGGAGGCTATGCGTGGTGGTGGCGGGGCGGCTGCGTGCCGGCCGGGAGGTCAGGTAACAGCGTCAGCGATCCAGTGCCAGCTTGGCGCCAAAGCCGATGAAGGCGACGCCAAGCAGCCGATCCAGGCTGCGCTGTACTTGCGGTGTCTGCAGCCAGCTACTGGTGCGGGCCGCCAGCAGCACCAGTAGCGCGAACCAGATCACCCCCTCCAGCGCATGAATCAGTGCCATCGCCAGGCTCATCCACAGCACGTCATCCTGTGGCTGCAGGAACTGCGGCAGCAAGGTGAGGTAGAACAGCCCCACCTTGGGGTTAAGCAGATTGGTGAGCACGCCGCGGCAGAACCAGTTGCCACTGGGGCTGGCAGCGGCAAGGTTGGCCGCAGGCTGACTGCGGCGGCGCAGCAGCTGCACGCCCAGCCACAGCAGCCAGCCGGCACCAACCACGCGTAGCAGCAGGTAGGCGGTGCTGGATGCCTTGAGCAGTGCGCCCAGGCCGCAGGCCACGATGATGCCCCAGGCCAGCACACCGCAGCAGATGCCGAAACCGGCGGCCAGTGCGGCACGACGGCCTTCGTTGACGGCGGTGCGCAGCACCAGCGTGGTATCCAGGCCGGGGGTGATGGTGAGCAGGGCAGCGGTGGCACTGAACAGCAGCAGCGAGGACAGCATGGCGGGACTCCTGTGAGGCGGAATGCAGCAAGGGTAATGGCTGTCGCGGCCAACGTCAGGCTGCAAGGTTGGCCGCAAGTTGTCGCGCGCACAGAACGGCAAGCCGGAGTTTGCCGTTCTGCGCGCGCTGACGCTTACCACAACACCTTGACGGTGTTGTCGCCCAGCCAGTCCTGCAGCGTCAGCAGCAGGCTGTCGTCCAGGCGCACGCCCCATTCCGGCGGCAGCATCAGGTCACCCTTGGCCTTGTCGTTCTGGTAGCTGATGCGCACCGGGCAGCCGGCTTCCTCGCTGCGGTAGGGGGTGAGGATGTTGCGCAGCGATGTCACGTCGTGGCTGGCTTTCATCTGGATCGCCAGGCTGCGCGCATAGCGGCTGCGTGCCTCGCCCAGTTCATACAGCTGGTCGGCAATAATGCGCAGGCCGCCGGAGAACTTGTCCTCGCTGACCTTGCCTTCCACCACCAGCACGATGTCGTCCTTCAGCTTGGTGCGGTTGGCATCCACCGCCTCGGCGAACAGGCTGACTTCCAGCTTGGCGGTGCCATCGTCCAGCTGCACGAAGGCCATCTTGCCGCGGTTGCCCACCTTGGTACGGATACCGGTGACAAAGCCGGCCAGCAGTTGCGGCTCGCGCTTGGGGCTGATGCGGTTCAGCGGCGTCTTGATGAAGCCGCGCACTTCCTTCTCGTAGGCGGAGAACGGGTGGCCGGACAGGTAGTAGCCGATGGCGATCTTTTCTTCCGCCAGCTGCACCGCCGGAGTCCACGGCTTGCAGTCCACCATTTCCACACTGGGGGCGACATCGTCGCCGAACATGTCGAACAAGCCACCCTGGCTGGCGTTGGCCGCCTCTTGGTCGGCGGCGCTCATGGCGAGGCCAACGTTGGCGAACAGCTTGGCGCGGTTGGCGTCGATGCTGTCGAAGGCGCCGGCGCGGATCAGCGATTCGATCACCCGCTTGTTGACCAGCTTCTTGTCGGTACGCTTGCAGAAGTCGAACAGGCTGGTAAACGGACCGCTGTCGTTGCGCACTGCCACGATGTGGTCGACAGCCGATTCGCCGGTGCCCTTGACCGCGCCCAGTGCGTAGCGGATGTGCTTGCGATCCACCGGCACGAAGCGATAGAAGCTCTCGTTCACATCCGGCGGCAGAAATTTGAGGCCGTTCTTGCTATCGATGCTGTCGTCGTAGAACACCTTCAGCTGGTCGGTGTTGTCCAGTTCCGACGACATGGTGGC
>CAMLGD010000203.1 GCA_946479405.1 uncultured Vogesella sp. | reverse complement strand
AACATCATGCCGAAGCAGTAAGCCACACACTGCCGACGCCAAAAGGTTGGCCGCAGCTGCTCGGCAGCTAGACTGGCCGACAAAAAAAGAGACCCTTCGCGGTCTCTTTTTACATGCCGTGCCACGGCAGCGCCGGCTGGCTAGCCAGCCGGGTGCACTACCTTGGTCAACGGAGCGGCCAGCCCTTCCACATGCCAGTTGCACCATAAGCGGCGCTGCGCATCCGGCTCGATCGCCAGCCAGTTGCGGGCGCCGATCAGGTAGCGGCTGCGGGCGGCAACCGGCAGCATGCTGGCACTGATGCCCTGGTCTACCTGCTCGCTGCGGTCGGCAATCTGCTCCAGCACAAAACGCACGATTGCCGGCGGTGCCGGATGCACGATGCCGGTGGACACCAGCTGATTGATGATGCGCTGGCCGCGCCCGGCGCCTGGCTCGCGGGTGGACTCCAGCACCGACAGCGCGCCCACATGTACATCGCCCGACAGAATGGTGACGCGGCTGCCCTTGTCCCGCGCATGCGCGAACAGGCGGTGGATCAGCCGTTTGCGCTCCTGCAGGTGCGGCTCACTGGACCAGTGGTCGCGCAGATCGTCCTCCAGCTCCTGCTGCCCCGGCAGCGTGCCCAGCATTTTTTCGATGGCCCCCAGATCCAGATAGGCCACCGGGATGCTGGACATCAGTAGCAGGTGCTGCTCCGCGCCCGGCTTGCGCGCAGCCATCCAACCGTAAATGGCCTGCCAGCTGGCCTCGGAAACAATCTGCTCCGGCCCGCCCTTGCCCGCCGGCTGCCGCTCGGAACGCAGATCCGGCACCAGCAATGCCAGCCCGCCCAGATTGCCGAACGCCATGTGAAAACCATCGGCCCCGGCCAGCGCCGACGGGTGGCGTTCGTCCTCGGCGCACTGTTGCTGGAACAGGCGGAAGTAACGGCGCGCCACGGCAAAGATCCCCTGATAGACGGCACAGTAATGCTGCTCGGCAGGATACGATCCCCAGCCATCCATGATGTCATGGTCGTCCCACATCATGATGCCGGGGATGCTGCCGAGCACGCTGGCAATCTCCGGCTTGCGCCAGCGCTCCAGATACATCTGGCAGAAATAGCTGTCCAGCTGCCGGGCCATGTCCCGGGTAAATGCCGCGCTGTAGCGCTTGGCCGCCGGCAGCTCCAGCCATGCGGCCAACGCTTTGACCTGTTTCCACATCGCGTCCGAATACACCTGGTCACCACCGAGCAACAACAGGTGGTACGGCTCGGCCGCGTGCCGACCGGCCAGATGGCGCCAGCGCTCATTGTGATCGGCCACCTGCTTCATCAGCTTGTCATCCGAAAACCCGTTGCAGGAGCCATAGGCCAGCCGTGGCATGTCCTTGGCTGCCGGCACCACAAAGCTGCCACTGCTACCCGCCACGGTGTAGTCATAGCGCGTGGCGCTATCGGCCGGACTGGTTCGGAAATCAATACGCCAGGCCTGCATGCTGGGGTTGTCGAACGGCAGTGCCGCCAGGCGGCTCAGCGTCACGTCCTTCTTCTTGCCGCTGAATTGCCAGCTTGGCTCGGCATCATTCATGTCCAGCACCACCAGTGCGCTGACACAGTATTTATCGCCGTTGCCACGAAACTGCAGGATGGGGCCAAGTCGCAGGGCCATAGAGGTTTCTCCCGTATTTGCACAACCGGATCGCCGCCTGCCACGCCATGCCAAGCGGATGTAATGATGTTATTAGCATGCCGCGAGTGGTTTTGCTGTGCCGATTGCCGGCAGCAAGCTGCGGCCAACCTTGCCGCAGCGCATGCCGCGGACTGCCGGCTACAGGAAGATACAGAGCGGCAGTCATGCCCCCGATGCAGTCCGCTATGCTTGAAACCCATGCCCGCGCCAATCAGAAAGCAGTGTGATGGCAGCCAATCCAGTGCCCCAGCCATGGTGGCTTGACGCCAACGCCGCAGCACAAGCCACGCCGACAGAATCTGCCAGCGGCCTGAGCCACGCCGAGGCCGCCACCCGGCTGGCACAAACCGGTCCCAACAGCCTGCACCAGCGCCCGCAACAGCCGGTCATCCTGCAATACCTGTCCCGCTTCAAAAACCCGCTGGTGCTGATTCTGCTGGTCGCCAGCGCCATTTCTGCGCTCACCGGCGAAGTCACCAATTTCCTCATCATCAGCAGCATCATCCTGCTCAGCGTGACACTGGATTTCGTGCAGGAATTCAAGGCCAATGCGGCGGCAGACAAGCTGCGGCAGGCGGTGTCGGTACGCGCCAGCGTGCGGCGCGATAGCGTGACGCAGACCGTGCCGGTCAGTGAGCTGGTGCCCGGAGATATCGTGCTGCTGAGCGCCGGCGATCTGATTCCGGCGGACGGTCTGGTGCTGGCCGCCAAAGATCTGTTCATCAAGCAATCGCTGCTCACCGGCGAAACCTACCCGGTGGAAAAACACCCGCAGCTGCCAAGCGGCAGCGGCAATGATCTGCAGGCCGCCACCAATGCCGTGTTCATGGGCTCGTCGGTGATCAGCGGCAGCGGCGTGATCCGGGTGGTAAAAACCGGCGCCGACACCGCAATCGGCGAGATCGCGGACAGTATTTCCAAGGTGGCGGACCCGACCTCGTTCGAGCTGGGCACCCGCCACTTTGGCCTGCTGATCATGCGGCTGACGGTATTGATGGTGATGTTTGTGCTGCTGGTGAACGCCTTCTTCCACAAGCCCTGGCTGGAGTCGTTCCTGTTCGCCGTGGCCCTGGCGGTCGGCCTGACGCCGGAGCTGCTGCCGATGGTGGTATCGGTCACCCTGTCGCGCGGCGCACTGCGCATGGCGCGGCAGCACATGATCGTGAAGCGGCTGTCGGCGATTCAGGACCTAGGCTCCATGGACGTGCTGTGTACCGATAAAACCGGCACCCTGACCGAGGCCAAGATCCGGCTGGAGCGGCATATCGATGCCGCCGGCCAGGACAGCGAGCGGGTGCTGACGCTGGCGTACTACAACAGCTTCTTTGAAACCGGCCTGAAAAGCCCGCTGGATGAAGCCATCCTGGCGCATGAGCACATCGATACAGCGGCATGGCAAAAAATCGACGAGGTGCCTTTCGATTTTGAACGCCGACGCGTATCGGTGCTGCTCGACAACGGCAGCAGCCGCTGGCTGGTGGTCAAGGGGGCGCCGGATGAAATCGTCGGGCTGTGCACCCACTACGAAACAGCGGCGACTGCACCACAGCCGATAGACGCCGCCGCCAGCGCCGCCATCAGCCAGCAGTACCACGCGCTGGAAGAACAGGGCTTTCGCGCGCTGGGCATTGCCTGGCGGCCGGTGCCGCTGGATCACCCGCATGCGGTGGTAAGCGACGAGGCCGAGCTGGTGCTGGCGGGTTTTGTGGCATTCCTTGATCCGCCCAAGGACAGCGCCGGCCCGGCGCTGGCCGCCCTGCATCGCGCCGGCATCGCCATCAAGGTGGTTACCGGCGATAGCGAGCGGGTAACCCGCTATATCTGCGCGCAGCTGGCGCTGCCGGTACAGGGCATCTTGCTGGGCAAGGACATCGCCGCAATGGACGACCATGCATTGCTGGCCCGGGTGGATGCGGCCAACCTGTTCTGCCGGGTCAATCCGGCGCAGAAAGAACGCGTCATCCGCGCCTTCCGCGCCCGTGGCCATGTGGTGGGCTATCTGGGCGATGGCATCAACGATGCGCCATCGCTGCACGCGGCGGATGTCGGCCTGTCGGTAGACGGCGCGGTGGATGTCGCCAAGGAAGCCGCCGACATGATCCTGCTGCGCCATGACTTGCACGTGCTGCGCGCCGCGGTGCAGGAAGGACGCCGCACCTTCGGCAACATCATGAAATACATGCTGATGGGCACCAGCTCCAACTTCGGCAATATGTTCAGCATGGCCGGTGCCGCGCTGTTTCTGCCTTTTCTGCCCATGCTGCCGACCCAGATTCTGCTCAACAACATCCTGTACGACATTTCCGAAATCCCCATCCCGCTGGACAGCGTGGACGCGGTGGAAACACGGACGCCGCGCGTGCTCGACCTGGATTTCGTGCGCAACTTCATGCTGGTGATCGGCTCGATCAGCTCGCTGTTCGACTTTCTGACCTTCTACATCCTGCTGCAGGTGATGCAGGCCGGCGAAAAACTGTTTCAGACGGGCTGGTTTGTCGAATCGCTGTGCACCCAGGTGCTGGTGATCTTCATCATCCGTACCCGTGGCCCGCCCTGGCACAGCCGCCCTCACCCGCTGCTGCTGGCCACCTCGCTGGCCGTGGTGTGCGTGGCGGGCGTGCTGCCCTTCACCCCGCTGGGCATGCAGCTGGGTTTTGTGCCGCTGCCGGCAAAGTTTTACGCCATCATGGGCAGCCTGGTGCTGCTGTACCTGCTGCTGGTCGAGCTGGCCAAGCGCGCGTTTTACCGGCACGGCGAGCACCGCCCGCGGCATCGCCATACCAGGCATGCGGCCTGAACTATCGCGAGCGGCAACGGCCGTAATGCTATTGTTCGGACATCCTGCACTAGCCTCTAACTGACACCATGACGACACCCACAATGACGGCCTGCTACGGCCTGATCGACACCCGCTTCGGTACCGTGGCGGCGTGGCTGGACAAAACCGGCGCGCTGCAACGGCTGGAGTTCAACATCGAACGCGAGCTGGAGCGCGCCCACCACCACGGCACGCCGCGCAATGATGCGGCGCTGGCCGAGGTAGCACGCCAGCTGGCGGAATACGACGCCGGCACACGCCGCGAATTCACCCTGCCGCTGGCCGCCGCCGGCAGCGAGTTCCAGCACAAGGTGTGGGCCGAGCTGTGCCGCATCCCGTACGGCACCACCATCAGCTACGGCGAACTGGCGCGCCGCGTCGGCGACCCCGGCGCCGCGCGTGCGGTTGGCCGCGCCAATGCCACCAACCCCATCGCGCTGATCGTGCCCTGCCACCGCGTGATCGGCAGCGACGGCAAGCTCACCGGCTACGCCGGCGGCCTGCCGCTGAAGGCGGCGCTGCTGCAGTTCGAGATCAGCCACACCCCGCCGGCACTGTTCCTGTAAGCCCGCCGCCCGGCCCGCCTGCGGCCAACCTTACCGCCGGCACTCAGGCCGAGGCCATCTGCGGCGTGGCGGCGTGGATGGTGGCGATCAGCTCGTGCAGGTAGTCCAGCCCCTGTTCCCATTGCCGGTGGCCGGAAGCCACGTTGATATGCCCGGCCCGCGGCAGCCAGTACAGGCGGCTGTGCCAGCGCGTTGCCATGCGCACGCTGCGCAGCGGCAGGCTGAACGGATCGTTGTCGCTGGCCACCACCAGTGACGGAAACGGCAGTGCCCCCTCCGGCAGCGGCGCAAACGGCTGCAGCTGCGCCGGCGCACTGGCACGCTCCACGTCGGCTGGCGCTACCAGCAGCGCCCCGGCCAGGCGCTTGCCGTGGCGGGCGGCATAATGCGCCACTGTCGCGCAGCCCAGGCTGTGGGCGATCACGATCACCGGCTTGCTGGCCGCTGCCACCGCCACGTCCAGCGCCTGCAGCCAGTCGTGCAGCTGCGGCGCAAACCATTCGTGGTTGCCAACCCTTTGCGCCCCCAACAGCTGCTGCCAGTGGCTCTGCCAGTGCTCCGGCGGCGAGTTGTTCCAGCCCGGCTGGATGATGAAGTCGAAGGCGGTGAAATCGGGATGCATGGCGAGCTCCGGGGTAATGGTCTGCCGGCACTGTATCGCGGCCTTCATATTTCCAAAAATACTTAAAATTTGTTTTGTTATTTCAAAAACAAATAAACAAGTAGATGTACTAGCGCCAGCGAGCCGTACGATCATAACAACAGCATGCGGCCAACCTTGCCCGTACCACTACGGCAAGGCAACGACAGCCGCGCCAAGTTTGCTGCCGGCAGGATGGGCCAGCGCGCACG
>CAMLGD010000202.1 GCA_946479405.1 uncultured Vogesella sp. | reverse complement strand
TTTCGCCGGCCAGCTTGATCGGGTGCCAGAACGGCGCCACCACGGTGCCGGTGCCGAGGCGGATCTTGCTGGTCTTGGCTGCCAGATAGGCCAGATTGACGAAGGGATTGGGGGCGATGGTGAATTCCATGCCATGGTGCTCACCGATCCAGGCCGTTTCGAAACCACCCTCTTCCGCCAGTTTCACCAGCTCGGTCATCTCGTCGAACAGCTCTTTATGCGGCTTGGCGGCGTCGTAGCGCTCCATGTGCAGAAACAGCGAAAACTTCATGATGTCACTCTCCTAATTGCTCTCTGTACGGGGGTGGTTTTCTTTAATTATTGAATGACTGCGGCCCGGCCTCAGGCCTTGGCCAGCGGCTGCACCGAACCGGCATGGCTGTCGCCGATGTAGATACCGAAGGCATCCTCGGTACGCTCACGCACGAAGCGCTGCAGCATCGAACGCACTGCCTCGTCCGCCAGCCGGTCCCACGGAATCTCGTCCATGGCGACCACGCGCAGCTTGCTGTCGGCCGGCAAATCGCCCTGCACCCGGCCGCGGTAGTAGATATTGACGGCACCGCCTTCCGCCGCCGGCTCGTCGAAGACCGCGAACAAGAAGTCCAGCTGGGCATCCACGCCGAGCTGTTCCAGCACGCCGCGCAGGCTCTTGCTATCGGAGGCCGGTTCCAGCCGGGTGCCGGTCGGCAGCTGGTAGCCCTTGTCGGTTTCCAGCAGCAGCACGCCGCCGTTGCTTTCCAGAATGGCACCGACCTTGGCACGCTGCCCGGTGGCGGCCAACGCATCCTGCGACAGGCTGAAGGTGAGATAGGCGCCACGGCCATAACCCAGCGGGCTGGCGGCCGTGTTGGCAAAGTCGACCACCCGGCCGATCAGGATGATGTGATCACCGGCATCCACCAGCTGGTGGGTAACGCAATCGAACCAGGCGGCGGCGCCATCAATGATCGGGCTGCCGGTAACGCCCTGATGCCAGGGGACCTGCTCGAACTTGTCGGCGGCCTTGGAGGCAAAGATGCTGGATACCTGCTTCTGATCCTCGGCCAGGATACTGATGGAGAATTGTTGGGTATCGGAAAACACCGGGTAACTGGCTGCGGTCTTGCCGATGCAGATCAGCAGCAGCGCCGGATCGAGCGATACCGAGGTAAACGAGTTGGCGGTGAAACCGCGCGGACTGCCGTCTGCCTGGCGGGTGGACACCACGGTAACACCGGTGACAAAGGCGCCCAGCGCCTTGCGGAATTCCATTACATCAATAGCTTGGGTCATGGCGGTTCACTCCTGATGCTGTTCTTGGGGGGCGGATGCTGGCGTGGCGGCGAGGAAGGCACGCAAGCGCCGATTGATCTCCGCCGGTGCGGTCACGCTCATCATGTGCCGCTCCCCTTCCACGATCTCCAGCCGGCCCTGCGGCGCCAGCGCGGCCATGGCTGCCGACATCTCGGGGCTGGAATTGGGGTCAAACTCGCCGGTCATGAACAATGCCGGCAGTGCCAATCCCGGCAGACCTGCCGCATGGATTGCATCTGAATTGGCAAACAGGCGATAGGTACGGGCGTAGCCTTGCGGGTGCACGCTGGTCAGAAAATGCTTTACCAGCGCGGCAGACTCGGTCAGCGCCGCCGGGATCGGTTCGCCGAACCAGCGCAGCAGCGTGGAATCGACGGTCGCGGCCACGCCGGTGTGATCCAGCGTGGCGGCACGCTCCTGTACCGCCGCCCGCTGCGCCGGGGTGCGCATGAACACGGCATTCAGTGCCACCAACCGCCGGGTGCGCTGCGGGTAATGCAGCGCAAACTCCAGCGCCACCAGCGCACCCATGGAGTGCCCGACCACGTTGGCCGCAGCGATCTGCAGGTGATCCAGCAGGCCGGCCAGCTGGGCGGCGTAGTCGCCCAGCGTGACATCCGCAGCCGGCAGCGCACTGCCGCCATGTCCCAGCATGTCGTAGACGATCACCTGGTAGTCGCGGGCGAATTCGGCAATCTGCGGCGCCCAGACTTCCTTGCCCATGCCGACGCCGTGAATCAGCACCAGTGGCTCACCGGCGCCATAAACGCTGAAGGCGGTGCCGTTCACGCTGCCGGCGACCAGCGGTGGCGGGCTCGCTTGCTCAGGCTTCATTGCTGCCAAGCTCCTGCAGGTCCTGGTAGCGGTTGCCGATGCGATGATGCGGCCGCCCACCGATGGATGCTCCCAGCGCCACCACGATCTCGTCCGGGGCCGGGGCGTCGTTAATCGCAAACTGGATGGTGAGGTAGTGCGAGCGCATACCTTCGTCGTCCTTGTGCATCATCGGGATAGAGATGGCGCAATTCGGCCCGCCGCGCACATTGGTAAAGCTCAGGTAGCTCTTGGCGCCCACCGCCTTACGGTAGAAGTTGCCAAAGCGCAGGGTGTGAATCAGTGCCGAGGCGTGCTCCACTTCGCCGCCGGTACCCACCACCGCAGCCTTGCCATAGCCTTCGATCACTTCGCCGGAGCCGGTCATTTTCAGGATCTCGGCTGTCAGCAACTCGCCCAGTACCGGGGCGATTGCGTGGATTTCCGGCTTCAGGTCCTCCACGAAGCCACGGCCATACCACGGGTTCTTCAGCACTACCGCTGCCGCAAACATCTTCAATGGCACCGGAGCAAGCTTGCCACCCTCGACCAGCGTCTCTTCTACGTAAGTCACCACTTTGCGAATACCGACATCCATGTCACTGCTCCTTCTGCCTGGCGCCCTGCGCCGTTGATTTCCGTCTGCTGGTATTACGGTATACCAAGAAAAATGCGATAGCAAGGAAATTGTATGTTGGTATACCATCATACAAACAAAAAGGAGACAGCAGTTCTACCCGACTCTCTAAAGTGAAATGCCAGCCCTGGCCGACGCAC
This sequence comes from uncultured Vogesella sp., assembly GCA_946479405.1. The sequence continues at coordinate 3,049 of CAMLGD010000202.1, read as the reverse complement.
AGGGCACCACCGACCAAGGAGTTACACCATGAGCAAGGAAACCTTTGAGCAAGGCTTGGCCATCCGCAAGGCCGTACTGGGCGAAGACTATGTCAACCAGGCACTGGCCAATGCCGATGAACTGTCGATGCCGCTGCAGCAGTTGGTCACCGAATACTGCTGGGGCACGGTATGGGCGCGGGAAGGCTTGCCACGCAAGTCGCGCAGCCTGATCAACCTGGGCATGATTGCCGCCCTCAACCGTCCGCACGAACTAAAACTGCATGTACGCGGGGCGCTGAATAACGGCTGCAGCAAGGAAGAAATCGTGGAAGTGGTCCTGCAGATCGCCATCTACTGTGGCGTACCAGCGGCAATAGATGCCATGCGAATCGTCAGGGAGGTGCTTAAAACTGAGGAACAAAAATAGAGGATCACAGCCGGCGTAGGGATAACCGCGGCAAGCAGTCGCCAAGTTACTCCAGCCCGACATGACGACTCCCTCCCAGGGAGTCGTCATTGGGCCACAGGACTCTCAGAGCATTACATGTCGCTGAACTTCCCCGCAGTAAGGCGGGTTCTGCTTTAGCTCGAATGGATTACCCCGGCCCCTGCCACAGCAACACACCACTGACGAGGATACGACTGCAAGGAAGAGAGGACGATGGAGCAACGAAGCGTTGATCAGGAGGGAAACACGCGGGATAAATCCGCCTACGTAGCGCTTACACGACGGCGGAAAAGCAAAAGGCCAATCTCGAAAGATTGGCCTGAATGCATGAATTTGGTTGCGGGGGCAGGATTCGAACCTACGACCTTCGGGTTATGAGGGCAAATTTTTGCCATCATCTGCATCGCTGCAGAATCACCCGCCACCATAATCACTTTTCAAGACAGACACTTAGCCAAAGCCCCAGCGAACCTGCCTGGCAAATGCCACGCTGACCAGACACCTGAAAAGTGTCACACTTTTTTTCTGAAATTTGCAGGTTTTTTGACCGTCGGGTAGCCGGTTTCGCTACGGAATATCACCCGCACCCATTCATAAAGCAGCTACTGCGCGCCGGACAAGACATACTGGCGGCCAACATACTTCACATAGCAAACTCGCGCAGCCAGCCCCTCTGTTACGACTACCCGCTACCACGGGCTCCATGCTACAGAACCTTCGTTCCCCGCCGTGACACCCTGACTGCCACGACCAGATTTTCCACACCTTTTACGTTGTAAAATGAATTAACATCCTAAAAGTTGTATTTTCAATTTACAACATATAGCATGTAATGCGTACCCTATACGGAGCCGGATACCATGCATTACCCCATCATCACGCCGGACCAATTACCCGCCATGTTGCGCAGCCTGCGCCAGCGCGCCGGGCTGACCCAAGCACAGCTGGCCGAACGGCTGGGTATCAGCCAGCAAAGCTACGCCAGACTAGAGGCGCGCCCGGCAGCAGCCAGCGTAGAGCGGCTAAGCAAACTGCTACGGGCACTGGATGCTGAGCTGGTGATCCACACCCGCGATGACAAGCAGACCACCGTCAGCGACGAGGCGTGGTGAGATGGGACGCAGAAGTCACCGGCAACAGCTGAATGTGTGGATGAATGGCTTACTGGTTGGCGAATGGGCGCTCACCCGTAGCGGCGAAACCTTCACTTACCACGACAGCTGGCTCTATCACCCGCAAGCACGACCACTGTCGTTGTCGCTGCCGTTTTTACCCGGCAATGCCACGTATCGCGGTGCAGTGGTCAACGCCTATTTCGATAACCTGCTACCCGATAGCGACAGCATCCGTCGCCGCCTGGCGCAGCGCTACCGGCTGAGCGACAGCGCTGCGTTTACCCTGCTGGCCGCACTAGGGCGCGACTGCGTCGGCGCGCTGCAACTGTTGCCACCCGACGAAACGCCGCAAGACTTGCACAGCATCCACGGGGAAGCACTGACAGAAGCAGACATCGCCAGCTTGCTGCAACAAACAGTGCATGCTGGCGCACCCGGCCAACTGGAATATGATGCCGACCTGCGCCTATCTATTGCCGGCGCGCAAGAGAAAACCGCCTTGCTGTTCCACGATGGGCGCTGGCAGCGCCCGCTGGGCAGTACGCCCACTACGCATATCCTGAAACTACCCATGGGGCTGGTAGGTGGCATGCAAGCCGATATGCGCAGCTCGGTAGAAAACGAATGGCTATGCGCGCAACTGGTCGCCGCATTCGGCCTGCCGGTAGCCCGCTGTGACATTGCCCGCTTCGGCGCGCAGAAAGTCCTAGTCGTCGAACGCTTTGACCGCCGGCTAGCAGCAGACGACAGCTGGCTGATGCGTCTGCCACAGGAAGACTTCTGCCAGGCTACCGGCACGCCACCCCACCTCAAGTACCAGAGCGACGGCGGCCCGGGCATGGCGCGCATCCTCGATATCCTGGCCGGATCAGAGAACAGCGAAGCTGACCGCCAGCAGTTCTTCAAGACTCAAGTGGTATTCTGGTTGCTGGCCGCCACCGACGGCCATGCCAAGAATTTCAGCCTGTTTCATCTGCCGGGTGGCCGTTACCGAGCCACACCGCTATACGACATCTTGTCCGCCCATCCCGTCATCGGCCATGGTGCCGGCAAGGTGGCACCACAAAAAGCCAAGCTGGCCATGGCGGTACGCGGGCAAAGCAACCACTACCTGATCGATCGCATCCAGCCGCGCCACTGGCTGGCACAAGCGCGCAGCAGCGGCCTGACTGAGGCATGGGCCAAGACACTGCTGAACGAGCTGATAAATTGCACAGGCAAGGTACTAGAAGACGTAGAGCAAAAACTGCCGGCAGATTTTCCGGCGGAATTGGCAGAGGCCATTTTTGACGGTATACGACGGCAGCGAGACAGGCTAGCCGCCGGGCTGAGCTGATCGTCTGCTCGAGGAGTGGACTGTCCCGGGTGCAGTAGACAAACTCCTGTCTCACGCAGAGGCCCGCTCAAAGGCCTCGGGACTGCCACCCAGGTGACCGTGGCAGCGGGTTCGATTGTAAAAAGCTTCGATGTAATCGAATACATCTGACTTGGCCAAGTCGCGGGT
>CAMLGD010000201.1 GCA_946479405.1 uncultured Vogesella sp. | reverse complement strand
AACCGCCGACATTCTGCTTGTAAGGCAGACGCTCTACCAACTGAGCTAAACGCCCTGAAATCTGGCTGCTGAACTAGTGCTTTTTTGCTGCGTCGTTCAGCGAGGAGGCGAATTAAAACACAGCAACGGCGGGCCTGCAAGGGCTATTCGCAAATTTTTGCATGCAAATTTTCAAGCGTCTGTTTTTGCTATTAATGATGCCCTGGGCATTTTGTCGGACAGGGTGGTGCGTGATGCAAAACGCTCATGTATCATTGCTCGATTGTCCCTAATCGGAACCTAAGCATGAAGCCGACCTTTCTTGATTTTGAGCAGCCGATTGCCGAGCTCGAGAACAAGATAGAGGAATTGCGTTTCGTCCAAGACGATTCGGTCCTCGATATCTCGGAAGAGATTGCCCGTTTGCAGAAGAAGAGTCAGGAACTGACCAAGACCCTATATAGCAAACTGACGCCTTCGCAAATTGCCATCGTGGCACGTCACCCGCAACGTCCGTACACCCTGGATTACCTTGGCAGCCTGTTTACCGACTTTCAGGAACTACACGGCGACCGCGCTTATGCCGATGACCCGGCAATTGTCGGCGGCCTGGCGCGTTTCAATGGCCAGTCGGTAATGGTGATTGGCCATCAGAAGGGCCGTGACACCAAAGAAAAGATTTACCGCAACTTTGGCATGCCACGTCCGGAAGGCTATCGCAAGGCGCTGCGCCTGATGCGTACCGCCGAAAAGTTTGGCCTGCCCATCATTACTTTTGTTGACACTCCGGGCGCGTACCCCGGCATTGGCGCAGAAGAGCGCGGCCAGTCCGAGGCTATTGGCCGCAACCTGTACGAGATGGCGCGCCTGAAGGTGCCGGTGATTGTTACTGTCATCGGCGAGGGCGGCTCCGGTGGCGCGCTGGCCATTGCCGTAGGCGACTACGTCAACATGCTGCAGTACTCCACCTACTCGGTCATTTCGCCGGAAGGCTGCGCGTCCATCCTGTGGAAGACTGCCGAACGCGCATCCGAAGCCGCCGAAGCGTTGGGCATCACCGCTCCGCGTCTGAAATCGCTGGGGCTGATTGACCGCGTGATCAATGAGCCGCTGGGCGGCGCTCACCGCGACCACCCGGCGATGATGGCCGCTCTGAAGCGCGTACTGCAGGAACAACTGAAGGAAGCCAGCAGCCGCGATGTTACCGAGCTACTGAAAACCCGCTTCGATCGCCTGATGAGCTATGGCCGCTTCAAGGAAGATGCAGCCTGACCTGCTGCCACAGCTGATCGCCCACTGGCCGGACAATTTGTCCGGCCTTTGTCATTTGGAGCTAGCCCTGTCCGGCGGACTGGACTCCTGCGTACTGCTGCATCTGCTGTGTCGCTGGCGGGACGAAGCAGACGGCCCGGCGCTAAGGGCGGTGCATGTGCATCACGGCATCAGCCGGCATGCCGATGACTGGGCCGCATTTTGCGGCCAACTGTGCGCACGGCATGGCGTGCCGTTGCGAATCGAGCGCGTGAGCTTGCAGCGTACTGGCGGGCAGAGCCTGGAAGCTGTGGCACGTACGGCGCGTTACCGGGCCTTTGCCAAGTCTCCGGCGGCGATTGTGGCATTGGCACAGCACGCCGACGACCAGGTCGAAACCGTGCTACTGCAATTGCTGCGCGGCGGTGGCCCGCGTGCGCTGGCAGCCATGCCGCCTAGCCGCGACTGGCAGGGCAAAACCCTGTGGCGGCCGCTGCTGCAGGTTGGCCGCAGCACTCTACGCCAGTATGCCGAGGCACATGGCCTGCAATGGGTAGAAGACGATTCCAACACCGATGCGGCCAACTACCTGCGTAACTATCTGCGACTGGAAGCACTGCCGGCATTGCGGCAACGGCTACCGCAGCTGGATGCGCAACTGCAGCGCAGTGCACAGCGCATGGCCGATGCAGCGGCGATACTGAATGATATGGCAGCGCTGGACTTGCAGCGGGCAGGCAGTGGTGATGGCTTGCTGCTGGCCACCCTGCTGGCACTGAGCCCGTCACGACAACGCAATCTGCTGTTGCACTGGCTGACGCTGGCGGGCTGGTCGCTGCCGACACCGGAGGCACTCGACAACCTGCTGGCGGCACTGACATCCGGCGAAGCAGCGCGACTATCGCTGCCGTCCGGCGAACTCTACGGCTACCGTGGCGAGCTGCGACGCGCCCGGACGCTGGCGACTGCGCCGCCATGGCCGCAAGCATGCCGGGTGGGCGAAGACTGGCATGGCGCGCACGGCAAATTGTGCTGGCAGCGTGGGCATGGCCTGCCGGCAGACTGGCAGGGGCGGGCGCTGCTACTGTCGGCGCGACAAGACAGCGAGGTTTTGCCGCTCAAAGTTGGCCGCAAGGCCATCAAGAAGCTGTTCCAGGAACAGGCGGTACCAGCCCTGTTGCGTGCCGATTGGCCGCGACTGCGCACAGCCGATGGCGAGTTACTGGGCGTGCCCGGCGTAGCGCTGGCCGAGGTAGGGTTGGAGGATGGCGGCTGGTGGCCGCAGTGGCTGCCGGCGGCGGTGAGCCGTCGCTGATTTAGTACTGGCCCGCAAAACAAAAACCGCCGCACTCCAGATCGGAAATGCGGCGGTTCTTTTACTGGCTAGCCGCGGGCTCAGGCCAGGTTTTTCGGGCCAAAGGCACCAGGTAACAGTTCGCTCAGCGTGGCGTTAACTTGTTCGGCACCATCGCAGATGGTGCGCACCGCCATGCTCGGGCCGAATTCGTTCAACACCTGGCGGCAGGCACCGCAGGGGGGGGTGGGCGCGCTGGTAGGCGTATAAATGCAGATGGCAAGCACTTCGCTCATGCCATCTGCACGAGCCGTGAAGATGGCAGTACGCTCGGCACAGTTGGTCAGGCCATAGGATGCGTTCTCTACATTGCAGCCGCGCACGATGCGACCGTCGCTGGTCAGCAGCGCGGCACCTACGGCAAAGCGACTATAGGGTACATAAGCCTGTTTGGCGGCGGCTCGCGCCTGTTTTTCCAGTTCTTCCCAGGGAATGGCATGAGTCATGAGCGTTGTCCTTGAAATGGGGGCGCGATACTCGACCTCTCCAGTCGCCGTGTCAATGGCCTACTGGACAGGGCCGCGATGCCACAGCACTTTCCGTTGTACAGCAAAAAGGCCGGGCATTGCCCGGCCTTTAGTCAACCTACGGACAATCTCAATTGTCAGCTACTACGTCGGCAAAGTCGTCGTCGTTCAGCGGGTCACCAAGACCGGCATCCACCAACTCCTCGCGGGTGAGCAGGAACACGAAGCCATCACCGCTTTCGGTTTCCATCCAGGTAAACGGCAGACTGGGGTAGGCGGATTCCAGCACGTCGCGATTGTGGCCGATTTCCACCAGCAGCACACCCTGCGGATTAAGCAGGCGTGCGGCGTTCTGCAGAATCACATGGGTGGCGTCCAGGCCGTCTTCACCAGAACCCAGCGCCAGCTCCGGCTCGTGCAGGTATTCCGCCGGCAGTGCTTCAACCGATTCGGCATCAACGTACGGCGGGTTGGAAATAATCAGATCGTACGGCTCTTCCAGGCCTTCCACCAGATCGCTGTGGATCAGCTGGATGCGGTCTTCCAGACCGTAGTTCTGGATGTTGATGCTGGCCACTTCCAACGCATCCAGCGAAATGTCTACCGCGTCGATTTCGGCGTCAGGATAGTGATGCGCCAGCTGGATGGCCAGGCAGCCAGAGCCGGTGCACAGGTCCAGCGCGCGGTTGACCAGCTCAGGATGCTCGATCCACGGTGCCAGCGGCTCACCCAGCAGCTCGAAGATGAAGGAGCGCGGCACGATCACGCGCTCGTCGACGTAGAAATTGAACTCCCCCTGCCAAGCTTCATGGGTAAGGTAGGCCACTGGCACACGCTCTTCGGCACGGCGCTCGATCAGGTCCACCACATCTTTGACTTCAGTATCCAGCAGCTTGGCATCCAGGAACGGCTCCAATCGGTCGATGGGCAATTTCAGGGCCGACAGGATCAGGTAAGCGGCCTCGTCATAGGCATTGTCGGTGCCGTGACCGTAGGTAAGGGCGGCATCATTGAAACGCGATACGGCGAAGCGCAGCAGGTCGCGCACGGTGTGGAAGCTGCTGGCGGCTTGTGCGTACATGGTCATCCTTTCAAAAGCAGGGTAACCCGCGCAGGCGGGTCACGAAAAACGAAAGGTTGGCCACGGCCAACCTTGTGCTGCAGGCGCAGCGCGTGACATTCAACGGGCGCGATTATCGCTCAGAACGGCAGCGCTGCGCTGGTTTCCTTGGCCAGTACGCGGCGGAAGTCGTCCTGAATACGCGCCAGCGCGACCGCATCGTCGGCTTCGAAGCGCAGCACGATAACGGGCGTCGTGTTAGAGGCACGCATCAGACCGAAGCCATCGGCGTACTCTACGCGCAGCCCGTCGATGCTGATGATATTCTCGGCACCTTCGAACTGAGCACTATGCTGCAGACGGGCGATCAGCGCATGGTTTTCGCCTTCTGCGGTTTTCAGGTTCAGCTCCGGGGTGGATAGCGCATTAGGCAGTGCATTCAGCAGCGCGGACGGGTCGGCCACTTTGGACAGAATCTCCAGCAAGCGCGCGCCGGCATACAGACCATCGTCGAAGCCGTACCAGCGTTCTTTGAAGAACACGTGGCCGGACATTTCGCCGGCCAGGCCGGCGTCCGGATGCTCCTTCAACGCCGCCTTCATGAAGCTGTGGCCGGTACGGTTGATCAGCGGCTCACCGCCCGCGGCGCGAATGGCCGGCGCCAACAGGCGAGTGCACTTCACGTCATAGATGATCTTGCAGCCTGGCTGGCGGCTCAGTACATCCTGCGCAAACAGGATCAGCTGCCGGTCAGGCCAGATGATGTTGCCGTCCTTGGTCACCACGCCGAGACGGTCGCCATCACCATCGAAGGCCAAGCCGATTTCAGCATCGGTGTCGCGCAAGGTCTGGATCACGTCCTGCAGATTTTCCGGCTTGGCCGGATCCGGGTGGTGGTTAGGGAAGGTGCCATCCACCTCGCAGAACAGCTTGTGCACCTCGCAACCCAGGCCACGGAACAACTCGGGGGCAAAGTCGCCCGGCACACCATTGCCGCAGTCCACCACGACCCTCATCGGGCGCGCCAGCTTGATGTCGCCCTGGATACGCGCCAGGTACTCGTCAACGATGTCGTGCGTGCGGTAGCCGCCATGGCCACTGGCAAAGTCGTTGTTCACGATGCGCTGGTACAGTTTCTGGATCCAGTCGCCGGCCAACGTGTCCCCACCCAGCATCATCTTGAAGCCGTTGTAATCCGGCGGGTTGTGACTGCCGGTAACCATCACACCAGAGAAGGTTTCCAGCTGATAGGCCGCGAAATACAGCATCGGCGTCGCCACGCGACCAACGTCGATCACATCCACACCGGTAGCGCGAATGCCATCCGACAAGGCACCGGTCAGCTCCGGGCCGGACAAGCGGCCGTCACGGCCAATACAGATGGTGCTGACATTGCGCTCACGCGCTTCGGAGCCGATGGCACGGCCGATCTGAAAGGCGGCCTCGGCTGTCAGCGTGCCACCCACGACACCACGGATGTCGTAAGCCTTAAAGATGGATGCAGCGATAGTCATGACGGGAAAATCCATACGGTACGTCTCAAAAAATGCGCCGCCGGTCAGCGCCGGCAGCGTGGGGCAGGGCGACTCAGACAAAGGAGCGTGACAACGCTACCAGTTCATCCAGCTTCTGCTGCGCCTTGCCACCGTCGATAGCGGAGCGGGCCATGGCCACCCCTTCTTGCAGGTTGGCCGCAATACCAGAAGTGTAGATGGCTGCCGCCGCATTCAGCAGCACGATGTCGCGTGCCGGCCCAGTTTCGCCGGCCAGCACCGCCTGCAGTATGGCTTTGGATTGCTCGGCGCTTTCGGCGCGAAGGGAAGGCAGCGCGGCATAACCCAAGCCGAA
>CAMLGD010000200.1 GCA_946479405.1 uncultured Vogesella sp. | reverse complement strand
TGCAAAGCAATAAAAACGGCGCGGCGCAGATGGTAACACGCCCCTACGCGTTCCAAAGGGGAAGAAAGCTGACGTTCGGTGCCGGCAACAGAGAAATTGCCGGCATGTGACTCTGAACAGACGCTCAGGACACATGGGGTAACCGACCGCTTTGGCCGACAAGCCGAAGATCACGGAGCGTTGGGGAGCGGCAGCTACACCTCAGATAGCTGCCCTTCGAAGGTCGAACGGCTCTTCAGGGCTGGGAGAGGGAAATGGCTGGTATGGCGCCCTGAACGGACGCTCATGGCCGATAAAATTGAGGACCGTTTAGGCCAACAACCTGCCCCCGCCGCTGAAGGCTAGTCGGCAGTTCGCCCTTATACGGAGTGCCGCATATGGCCGAACGTCACCGACAACTTGCAGCCACCATCAGCACGAAAAGCTGGAAATGGCCAGCGACTACCGGCACGGCCGACCAGACTCCCTGGAATCTGCACAATATCTCACTCTTCTGTGCCTCGCAGTTGTGCCTTCTGGCGAATGATCTCCATCCCCCAGACGGGGATTTTTCTTCCCGTCTCCATGACCCGGCCCCAACCCCCGCCACCACTGCAGTGTCAGCCAACAATCCCTGCGCTGGTGTGCTATCTGCCACCCCGCTCCCTTCCTACGATGGTGACAGCCTGACTGCACACACAACAAAGGAGGAGACGATCATGGCAAGCATCATCAAGGAAACCGGGGCGCACAGCGACCCGGACTTTACCCGCGGGCCGGTTCCGGCCGCAGCCCGCATGGGGCGACTGGGCCTGAGCATGGCCTGGTGGTCAGTCTGCAGCGCCATGTTCTGGCTGGTGGTTTCCGCCACGCTGGCGCTGAACTACGGCACGGTGAACACGCTGATCGGCCTGGCGCTGTCGGCCATCTGCTACAGCGTGATCAACGCGGTGATCAGCCGCTACGCGATTCACAGCGGGCTGTCGGTGGCGCTGTTCTCGCGCACGCTGTTCGGCCAGTCCGGCTCGGCGCTGGCCACGCTGATCTTCTTTGCCACCGCCATGTACTACGCGGTATTCGAAGGTTCGGTGATTGCGGTGGCGATCCAGAACTACTTTCCCGCGCTCAGCATCGAGCACGCCTACCTGCTGGTGGTGGTGTACAGCGTGCCGCTGGTATTCGGCTCGGTGCAGCGCTGGCTGGACAAGCTCAACGGCGTGCTGCTGCCGTTCTACCTGCTGGGCTTGGCCGCAGCGGTGATCCTCACCATCAGCGAATTCGGCTACAGCAATGCCTGGCTGCAGCTGGCACCGGCAGGCGGCGCGCCGGCCGATGGCTGGTGGAGCTGCTTCACCTACTTCATGGGGGTGTGGATCCTGATGATGTACACCTGGGACTACGCCCGCTTTGGCCGCGAGGAAGACAGCGACTACCACGCCCGGCTCAATTTCGGCCTGCCGTTCTACCTGTTCACCTTTCTGCTCAACGGCATGGCCGGCATTTTCCTGGCCAGCAGCATCCCCAGCAGTGGCGGTGTGAGCGAGGTGTCGGTAGTGCTGGCGCTGCTCAAGCTGATGGGCTTTGCCGGCCTGGCTTTCGTGTGGGTGAGCCAGACGCGCATCAACACGGCCAACTTCTACCTGGCCACGGTGAACATGCAGAGCTTCTTCGACCGCGCCTTCGGCATTCGCCTGCCCAAGGTGGTCTGGGGCGTGGTGGTGGGCGCCATCGTCTACCTGCTGATGCTGGGCAATGTGTTCAGCGTGATCCTGCAGGCACTGGCCTACCAGGGCATTTTCGTGGTGGCCTGGGTGGGTATTGCGCTGGCGCACATTCTGCAGGGCTTGCCAGCCAGCGTGGATGACAGCACGCCAGCCATCAAGCGCGAAGGCATCACCTGCTGGTTTGTCGCTACCGGTATCGGCATTGCGCTGATGGAAGTTGGCGGCGCGCTGGCCAGCTTCTCCGCCCCGGCAACCTTTATCGTGTCATTTGCCCTTTACCGTTACCTGCAGCGTCGTGCCCCTGCCGGTGAAGCTGCACTCAACCGGGCACCGTAGTTTGCTCACTCCTCGTTGGCCCCGCCTGTGTGCGGGGCTTTTTTTTGGCCGGGCCTGACGCCGCCCCGGCCAGCCCCAGCCCTGCACCCACAGACCAAGCATCCTGCACTGTGGTGCAAGAGCCGTGCGCGGCAAGGGCATAAGGTACAGACACAGGCCGGTGCAGCAGCGCCGGACCAGCCCCTTGCGGCCAACCTTGCAGGCCGCCGGATAAACGGAGACGCACCATGACGCAAGCCCCTCACCACGCCGGCCGGGTAGACCCGATCACCCTGGCCGTGATACGCGGCGCGCTGGAAACCACACAGCGGGAAATGACGCTGACGCTGGAAAAAACCGGCCGCTCCAGCGTGTTCAACCTGGCGCACGACTACAGCAATGCGCTGTTCGACCACCTGCCGGAGATGATCCTGCAAGGCCAGGACATTCCCATTCACCTGGGCTCGCTGATTCCGGCGATGAAAGCCGTAGCCGGCTTCTTTGGCGACGACATCCACGAAGGCGACGTGATCTACCACAACGACCCGGCCTACCAGGGCAGCCACATCCTGGACTGCTGCATGTACAAGCCGGTGTTCTATAAGGGCGAACTGGTGTTCTGGACGGTGTGCAAGGGCCACCTCACCGACATCGGCGGCCCGGTGCCGGCCGGCTACAACCCGGCGGCCAAGGAAATCTACGCCGAGGGCCTGCGCATTCCGCCGGTCAAGCTGTGGGACCAGGGCCGCCGCCGCGATGACGTGGTGAACCTGCTGCTGTCGAACATGCGCGCCCGCCGCGACCAGGAAGGCGACCTGAACGCCCAGTTCGGTGCCTGCCGCGTGGGCGAGCGCAATCTGATCGCGCTGCTGGACAAATACGGTGTGGACACCGTGCGCGCCGCCATTGCCGAGCTGAAGGACATGGCCGACCGCCACATGCGCTCGCTGATCCGCTCGATCCCCGATGGCTGCTACCACGGCGAGGCAGTGCTGGAAGACGCCGGCCACGGCCTGGGCGCGCTCACCATCCGCGCCACCGCCACGGTGAAGGACGACAGCGTGCACATCCAGGTGGAGAGCCCGCCGCAGGTGCCCTACTTCATCAACTCCTACGCCGGCAACTCCATGTCCGGCATCTACCTGGGGCTGATGATGTTCGCCCAGGTGCCACCACCGTATAACGAAGGCCTGTACCGCTGCGTGAGCGTGGATCTGGGCGCCAAGGGCACGCTGTGCAACGCGATGGAACCGGCTCCGCACGTGAACTGCACCACCACGCCGATGGAAACGCTCACCGACGCGGTGCGCATGGCGTTCGAAGCCGCCGCGCCGGAGCGCGTCACCGCCTCCTGGGGCCACGCCAGCGGCATCAACATCGCCGGCATCAACCCGGCCACCGGCGAGCAATACGTGACCATGGTGCTGGCTTCCATCATCTCAGGCGCCGGCGCCACCCGTTACATGGACGGCTGGCACGCCTGCGGCCCGCTGTGCTGCTTCGGCGCGCTCAGCTCCGGCGATATCGAACTGCTGGAATACGCCTACCCCATCATCATCCACCGCTACGGCCTGCAGGAAGACAGCGGCGGCGCCGGGCGCTACCGCGGCGGCAGCGGCACGGTATGGGAGGTGGAGCCGATCGGCCACGAGATGACCATCATCGCCTTCGGCGAAGGCCGCCAGATCGGCACCATGGGTGCTGCCGGCGCGATGGATGCGCTGCCGGAGCGCAAGCTGGGCCGGCTGGAAATCGACAAGCCGGGCGAGCACATCGTGCACCGCCAGAACGTGATCACCACCATTCAGCCGGGCGAGCGCGCCCGCAACGTCAACCCGGGCGGCGGTGGCTACGGCCTGCCGTGGCAACGCCCGGCCGAAGAAGTGCTGCGCGACGTGCGCGGCGGCCTGGTGTCCATCGACGCCGCCGCCAGCGAATACGGCGTGATTCTCGACAGCTGCGGCCAACATGTGGATGCCGCCGCCACCGCCGCTGCCCGCCAGCGCATGAACCAACAGGGAGTACAGGCATGAAACAGCGATTCCGACTGGGCGTAGACGCCGGCGGCACCTTCACCGACTTCGTACTGGCTGAGAAAGACGGCCCGCTGCGCCTGTTCAAGAGCCCGTCCACCCCGGACGACGGCACCCGCGCCATTGCCGCCGGCCTGCAGCAGATGGCCGAGGCGCTGGACATGTCCGCCAGCCAGATCGTGCAGAACTGCGACCTGTGCATCAACGGCACCACCGTGGCGCTGAACGCGCTGATCGAGCTCAAGGGCGTGAAAGTGGGCCTGCTGTGCACTGCCGGCCACGAGGACAGCATCGAGATCCGCCTGGGCCACAAGGAAGAAGGCTACCGCTACGACGCCAGCTACCCGCCGGCACCGCAGCTGGTGCCGCGCCACCTGCGCCGCGCGGTAGGTGGCCGCGTACTGTCCGATGGCAGCGTGCACGCGCCGCTGAACGAAGACGACATCCTGGCCGCCATCGAGGTGTTCCGCGCCGAGCAGGTACAGAGCGTGGCGATCAGCTTCGTGTGGTCGGTACGCAACCCGGCACACGAGCGCCGCGCCCGCGAGCTGGTGGAGCAGCATCTGCCCGGCGTGTTCGTCTGCTGCGGCAGCGAGGTCTACCCGCAAGTGCGCGAATACACCCGCACCTCCACCACGGTGGTAAACGCCTACCTCAGCCCGGTAATGGGCCGCTACGTACAGCGCATCGACCAGTTCTTTGCCGAGCATGGCGCCCGCGCCCCGGTGCGCTACTACCAGAGCAACGGCGGCCTGGCGCTGGGCACGGTGATGCGCGAGCGGGCGGTGAACGCCATCAACTCCGGCCCCGCCTCGGCGCCGCAGGCCGGGCTGTACATCGCCAGGCCGTTCGGCATCGACAACGTCATCACCGTGGACATGGGCGGCACCTCGTTCGACATCACCCTGGCCAAGGGCGGCCAGACCCAGCTGAACCGCAACTTCGACTTCCTGCGCCACCGCATCGGCGTGCCGATGATCCACGTAGAGACCCTGGGCGCCGGCGGTGGCTCCATCGCCCACATCAACACCTTCGGCATGCTGGAAGTGGGCCCGCACAGCGCCGGCGCCACCCCCGGCCCCGCCTGCTACGGCAAGGGCGGCGAGCAGGCCACCGTTACCGACGGCAACCTGGCGCTGGGCTACCTGCGGCCAAACGCGGTGCTGGGCGGCACCATCCGCCTGGACCAGGACAAGGCGCGCAGCGCGATTGCGGCCAACGTGGCCACGCCGCTGGGCATCAGCGTGGAGAAAGCCGCCTTCGGCATCAACACGCTGGTGAACATGAACATGGCCAACGGCATCCGCCGCATCTCCATCGAGCAGGGCTACGACCCACGCGATTTCGCGCTGATCTGCGCCGGCGGCGCCACCGGCATGCACATCACCGCGCTGGCCGAGGAGCTGGGGGTGGAAACCGTGCTGGTGCCCAAATCAGCCTCCTGCCTGTGCGCCTTCGGCCAGGTAATCTCGGACGTGAAATACAACTTCCTGGCCAGCGCGCCGATGCGCCTGCACCGCGAAGCGAACCTCGCCGAGCTGAACCGGCTGTTCGCCGACATGGAGCAGCGCAGCCGCCAGCTGCTGCTGGACGACGGCTTCGACGCAGCCGACATCCGCACACACCGCAGCGTGGAAATGCGCTACATGGGGCAGATTCACGAGTGCACGGTGGACATTGCCGGCGGCGAGCTGACTGCCGCCAGCGTGGATGCCATCCTGGCCGCCTTCCATGCCCGTCACGAGGCACTGTTCACCTACAGCGAGCCGCACAACCCGGTGGAACTGGTAAACCTCGAATGCACCATCACCGGTCTGGTGGACAAGCCGGCGCTGCCCACCCTGGCACAGGACGCCGACAGCATCCGCGAGGCGCACGACGGCTTCCGCCCGATGCTGTTCGACGACAGCGG
>CAMLGD010000199.1 GCA_946479405.1 uncultured Vogesella sp. | reverse complement strand
CCTGGCTGCCGCAGACGATGCCGCCCATGGCGTCGGCGTGGCCGCCGAGGAACTTGGTGGCGCTGTGCAGCACCAGATCGGCGCCCAGCGCCAGCGGGTTCTGGTTCACCGGGGTGGCAAAGGTGTTGTCGATCACCACCACTGCGCCGGCGGCATGGCCGGCAGCAGCCAGACGGCGGATGTCCTGTACCTTGAGCATGGGGTTGGTGGGCGACTCCAGGTACAGCAGCTCGCAGCCGCCGGCCAGCGCAGCGTCGAAGGCGGCGTCGTCGGTGGTGTCGCACAGCGTCACCTGCACTCCCCATTGCGGCAGGGTGTGCTGCAACAGGTAATGGCTGCCGCCGTAGGTGTCCTTGCCGGCCACCACCCGCGCGCCGGGCTTGAGCAGCGCCAGCAGCGTGCTGCTGATCGCGGCCATGCCGCTGCCGAAGCTCACCGCCGCCGCTGCGCCTTCCAGCGCCGCCAGCTTGGCTTCCAGCGCCAGACTGGTGGGGTGGGCGGTATTGCGCGCATATAGCGGCCCGGCCGCCTCGCCACGTGCCACCTGTTCCCAGCTGTCCACATCCGGGTAGCCGTGGGCGATGCCGAACTCGATCGGCACCGCCAGCGCGGCGTGCGGGCGGTAGTCGTCTTCGCCGGCGCGGACGGCCAGCGTGGCGGGGTGCAGGGGAAGTGTGCTCATGACGGCTCCGGCAGGAATGACTGAGCCGCATGCTGGTTGGCTGCCGCCGGGCTGTCAAGCCGGCGGCGGCCAGCAGCGGCGGTTAGCGGCCGTAGAGGGCGGTCAGGCTGGCCTTGCCCAGGCTGTTGGCGTTGAGCATGTAGCCCACCAGTGCCGGCATGGCATCGGCGCCCAGCTCCAGCTTGTCCACCTTCAGCGCATGCACGGTGAAGATGTAGCGGTGCGGCTTGTCGCCAGCCGGCGGGCAGGCGCCGCCAAAGCCCGGCGCGCCGTAGTCGGTACGGCTTTGCACGCTGCCGGCCGGCAGCGCGCCGCCCGGATTGCCGGCGCCGGCTGCCAGACCCTGTGCCGTGGCCGGCAGGTTGAAGACCAGCCAGTGCCACCAGCCGCTGCCGGTGGGGGCGTCCGGATCGTACACGGTGACGGCGAAGCTCTTGGTGCCGGCCGGGGCGTGTTGCCAGTTCAGCGCCGGTGACACATTGCCGCCGTTGCAGCCGAAGCCGTTGTATTCCTGAGCCTTGGCCATGCGCTGGCCGGCTGGCAGCTGCGGGCTGCTGAGCTCGAACGCCAGCGCCGGTACGGCGGCCAGCAGCAGGGCGGCGGTGATCAGGGTGCGTTGCATGGTGTGCTCCTTGTGGGGGTGGACAAGGACAGTATGGTTGGCCGCCGCGGGGCTGGCGCGCCGCAACGGTGCACTGGCTGTGCGCAAATGCTCAGGCCGGCTGGTCGCGTTGCTGGCGCAGCTGGCTGGGGCTGACGCCGAAACGTTGGCGGAAGGCGGCGGAGAAGCGTGACGGCGACTGGTAGCCACAGGCGGCCGCCACCTGGGTCAGCGCTTGCTGGCTGGCATTCACCAGTCCCAGCGCGCGTTCCATGCGCACTTCGTTCAGCAGGGTGGAAAACGAGGTGGCCTCTGCGGCCAACCTGCGGCGCAGGGTGGCGCTGCTCATGGCCAGGCCGGCGGCGATGTCGCCGGCTTGCCAGTCGCGTGCCGGGTCGAATGCCAGCAGGCTCTGCACCTGGGCGCTGACGTCCTGCCGTGGCTGGCGGAACAGGTCGGCGCCCTGTTGCGCTTCGGCCAGCGCCAGCATCAGCCCCTGCCAGGCATGCTCGGCGCGTGCCGCGCCCAGGGTGCCGGCCTGTGCCTGCGGCAGCAGCGCCTGCAGCCGTGCCAGCTCGGCGACCGCCGCCGGGGCGGGGCGGAATACCGGGCTTTCCTGCGGCCACGGCAAGGCTGGCAGCTGCGGGCCGTATTGCGCCAGCAAGCGCTGCAGCCATGCCTGCGGCTGTGCCAGTGTCCAGGCGTGGTAGCCGCCGGGTGCGGCCGGCTGGTTGACGATTTCCACCGTCTGGCCGGCGGGGATCACCAGCCAGCTGCCGGCCGGACAGTGCCAGCGGCCGCTGGCGGTGATCAGCTGCTTCTCGCCATGCTCCACCGCGATCAGCAGCGTGGACAGCACCGGCACCTGCGCCAGGCGCTGGCGTTGCAAGCTGCGGAAGATGAACAGGGGCAGGTCGGACATGGCGGGTACTCGGCGTGAGATGCGCTCATGCTGCCGCAGCAGCGGGTGCGCGGCCAGTGGTGTGAGCGTTCGGGGGCCGTGTGTGCGCGTTGCGGTTCAGGGCTGCGCCAGCAACCACGCCGATACCGACGCCTGCCAGTCGTCGGGGCGGCCTGCGGCCAACTTGTGCAACTGTCCGCCCAGTTGCAGGCGGGCGGCATCGGCATCGAACCACAGCTCGCCTTCGGCGAAGCGGCGGTACTGCTGCGGTGCGCTGGCCATGGCCGCGAAGGTGAGCTTCTGCCAGCAGCTGCTGCCCGCCGGCTGCCACAGCCAGTGGTACACCGCGTCCGGCGCGCTGCCGGCCGGCAGGTCCAGCCGCTTTACTTCCAGCAGCGTGCCGCCCGCGCCGTGAAAGCCGTACAGGCAGGCCAGCGCCAGCATCAGTTGCCTTTCGGCTGTGCGCCTGGGCGCAGCTTGATGCTCAGCCCCTTGAGCAGGTAGCGCAGGAACTGGTCGCCGCACAGGCGGTAGTTCTTGTGGCCGGGCTTGCGGAACAGCGCGCCCACTTCGGCGCTGGACACCTGGAAGCCGGTCAGGCCGATCAGTGTTTCGATGTCTTCCTGCTTCAGCTCGAACGCCACGCGCAGCTTTTTCAGGATGTCGTTGTTGTTCAGGCGCAAGAGCGGTGCCGGCGGCGGCGCATCGTCGCGGCGGCCGCGCTTTTCGATGATCAGGCCATCGAGAAAGGCGGACAGCAGCTCGTCGCTGCAGGGCAGGAAGCCGGCTTCGTCGTCTTTTTTCAGCAGCGCGGCGAAGTCGTCGTCGGCGTAGGGCTCGGCATGCTGCAGGATGGTCAGCATCTGCGCATCGCCGATGTTGAGAATGAAGCGCACGCTGCGCAGAATGTCGTTGTTGAGCATGGGGTGTCCGGTAAAAAACGGTGTGCCAGTGGTTAAGTCGGTAGCGGCCCGTTGTTGCCGCGACCCTGTCCCCGTTGGGCCGCGCCGTCAAAAAGGTTGGCCGCAAGGTTTTAAGGTGGCGTCAGAGCCGTTTGACGCTAGCAAACGGTGAATCGCCGCCGCCTTGCGGCCAACCTTTTGGGCGGGGTTTCGCGGGCCGCCGGGGGCGTTTGGGATGCAAGGGGCTTATCGCGACAAGCCCCTGCCCGTATGCCGGGCGGAACCGGCGTCAAATCATTGTCCGCAACGCGGACTCAAGCATGGTTGTTGTTGGCAAGGTGTTACGGGGCATGCCCAGCAAGTTTGGCCACGGCGTTGCAGCACGGCGGCGGTTTACGGCGCCAGGCGGCAGCGCTCCCAGCCGGCATTGGCCTGCAGCGTGTACAGCACGCGGTCGTGCAGGCGGCTGGGGCGGCCCTGCCAGAATTCGATGCGGTCGGCCACGATGGTGTAGCCGCCCCAGTGCGGTGGGCGCGGCACGCTAAGCGGGTGCTTCAGGCCGAAGGTGGCGGCGCGGGTCACCAGCACGCTCTTGCTGTCGATGATGCTGCTCTGCTCGCTGGCCCAGGCACCGATGCGGCTGGTGTAGGGGCGGCTGGCAAAGTAGGCGTCGGAGACTTCCGGCGCCACCTGCTGCACCTTGCCCTCGATGCGCACCTGGCGCTCCAGCTCCGGCCAGAAGAAGGTCACGGCGATGTACGGGTTGGCGCTCAGCTGGCGGCCCTTGCGGCTGAGGTAGTTGGTGTAGAACACCAGTTGCCCGTTTTCCACCCCCTTCAGCAGCACGATGCGCGCCGACGGGCGGCCGCTGTCATCCACGGTGGCGATGTGCATGGCGGTGGGTTCGTTCACCTCGGCGGCGATGGCTTCGTGCAGCCACAGCTCGAACTGCGCCACCGCGTCCGGCAGGCAGTCATCGGGGGAAAGTTCTTTCTTGCTGTATTCCAGGCGGATATCGGCGAGATTCAGCGGCATCGGGTTCTCCTTGACTGCGGACATGATACTCGGCTCGCCGCTTGCCGGCACGTCGCCCCGGCGCGCTAGCTGGTATAGAATGCCCGTTTTCCCCCTGCGCGTTCATTGCCCCTGCCCATGCAGCTGGTTGCCATCGGTCTCAATCACCACACCGCTCCGCTTGCCATCCGCGAGCGTCTGGCCTTTCCGGCCGAGACGCTGTCGGCAGCGCTGGCGCAGCTGGTGGAGTCGCATGCCGCGCGCGAGGCCACCATCGTGTCCACCTGTAACCGCACCGAGCTGTACTGCGCCACCGCGCAGCCGGAGCAGGTGCTGCGCTGGCTGGTGGGCTACCACGGCATGGCGCTGGACGAGGTGGTGCCGTACCTGTACCAGCTGGATGCCGCCGAAACCGCGCGCCATGCCTTCCGCGTCGCCTCCGGGCTGGATTCGATGGTGCTGGGCGAAACGCAGATCCTGGGCCAGATCAAGGACGCGGTACGCAATGCCGAGCGCGCCGGCACCATGGGCAGCCTGCTCAACGGCCTGTTCCAGAAAACCTTTGCCGTAGCCAAGGATGTACGCAGCCAGACCGCGGTGGGTGCCAGCTCGGTATCGATGGCCGCCGCCGGGGTGAAGCTGGCCGAGCAGATCTTTGCCTCGGTGAACGAGCTGAACGTGCTGTTCATCGGCGCCGGCGAGATGATCGAGCTGGTGGCGACGCACTTTGCCGCCCGCCAGCCGCAGAAAGTCACCGTGGCCAACCGCACGCTGGAGCGCGGCCAACGTCTGGCCGCCGAGTTCGGCGGTAACGCCATCACCCTGTCCGAGCTGCCCGATCAGCTGCAGCACTACGACGTGGTGGTGAGCTCCACCGCCAGCCAGCTGCCCATCATCGGCAAGGGCATGGTGGAGCGCGCCATCAAGGCTCGCCGCCATCGGCCGATGTTCATGCTCGATCTGGCGGTGCCGCGCGACATCGAGGCCGAGGTTGGCCGCATGGACGATGTCTTCCTGTACACCGTGGACGACATCGCCAGCATCGTGGAAGTGGGCCAGCAGGCGCGCAACCAGGCGGCGGAAGAAGCCGAGGCCATCATCAACCACCGCGTGGTGGAGTTCGTTGACTGGCTCAAGCGCCGCGAATCGGTGCCGCTGATCCGCGCACTGCGCGATGAATCCGAACGCATCCGCCGCCACGCGCTGGATGCTGCGCTGAAGCAGCTGGCGCGTGGCGATGCCCCCGAAAAAGTGCTGGAAGCCCTGTCGCTGCAGCTCACCAACAAACTGATGCACCCGCCGACGCAGGCGCTGTCCACCGGCAGCGGCGCGGCGCACGATGCGCAGGTCGAACTGATCGCGCGTCTGTATCGCTTACACCCGGAGCAGTAATGAAACCGTCGATTGCGGCGAAACTGGCCACGCTTTGCGAGCGGCTGGAAGAAGTCACCCATCTATTGGTCGCCGAAAACGCCACCGCGAACATGGACGCGTTCCGCAAGCTCACCCGCGAGCATGCCGAGCTCACCCCGGTGGCGGAGGCGTTTACTGCCTTTCGCCAGTGCGAGGCCGATATCGAGACCGCCGGCGAGCTGCTGGCCGACCCGGAGATGAAGGAGTTCGCCCAGGCCGAGATCGACGAGGCGCGCGAGCGCATGGCCGGCCTGGAGCTGGAGCTGCAGAAGCTGCTGCTGCCCAGGGACCCGAACGACGACAAGAACATCCTGCTGGAAATCCGCGCCGGCACCGGCGGTGACGAAGCCGCGCTGTTCGCCGGTGACCTGCTGCGCATGTACACCCGCTACGCCGAGCGTAACCGCTGGCAGGCGGAGATCCTGTCCGCCAGCGAATCCGACCTCGGCGGCTACAAGGAAGTGATCGTGCGCAT
>CAMLGD010000198.1 GCA_946479405.1 uncultured Vogesella sp. | reverse complement strand
AGAGCATCGGCACCGCCGCCACCATCCGCGTCGGCCAAAGCGTGGGCGCCGGCGACTACCGCCAAGCGCGACTGGTATGCGGCGTCAGCCTGGCACTGGGGCTGGCGCTGGCCTGCCTCACCATGCTGTGGGTGCTGCTGGATCGCCACAGCATCATGCGGCTGTACAGTGCCGACCCGGCGGTGATTACGCTGGGCGGCACGCTGATGCTGTTCGCCGCCTTCTACCAGCTCACCGACGCCATGCAGACCATCGCCTCCAGCGCGCTGCGCGGCTACAAGATCACCACCACCCCGATGCTGATCCACATCGTGTCGTTCTGGGGCTTTGGCCTGCTGCTGGGCGCCTGGCTGGGGCTGGGTTCGCCGCAGATGGGCGTGCATGGCTTCTGGGCGGCGCTGGTGATCAGCCTGAGCGCCGCCGGCCTGCTGCTGGTAAGCTATCTGTCGCGCGTCAGCCAGCAACGGCTGCATCGTCAAACTGCGTGAAAGACCGAATGAATCCCGTAATACATCACAACTACCCGCTGCGCGAACTCAACACCTTCGGCATGCCCGTCACTGCGGCCAACTTCTGCGTGCTGGAAGACCTCGCCCAGCTGCCGACACTGCTGGCCAGCGATATTTTCCAGCGCGGCCCGGTGCTGTGGCTGGGTGGTGGCAGCAACCTGCTGTTCACCCGCGACTACCCCGGGCTGGTGATCAAGGTGGCGCTCAAGGGCATCCGCCTGCTGGCCGACGACGGCGACAGCGTGCTGGTGGAAGCCGCCGCCGGCGAGAACTGGCACGCGTTCGTGCAATACACCCTGGCGCAGGGCTGGAGCGGGCTGGAAAACCTCAGCCTGATTCCGGGCACCGTGGGTGCCAGCCCAATCCAGAACATCGGTGCCTATGGCGTGGAAGTAAAAGACCATCTGCTGCAGGTGGTGTGTGCCGACCTGACGCAAAACGGCGCCGAAGTGGCACTGGACAACGCCGACTGCCGCTTTGCCTACCGCGACAGCGTGTTCAAGCAGCAACTGGCCGGGCGCATGCTGGTGACCGCGGTGCGCTTCCGCCTGCAGCGCAGCTTTAGTCCCCGCATCGGCTACGGCGACATCCAGCAGCAGCTGCAGACCATGGGCGCCGGCGAGACCCCGAGCGCGCAGCAGGTCAGCGCGGCGGTGATCGCCATTCGCCAGAGCAAGCTGCCGGACCCGGCCACGCTTGGCAATGCCGGCAGCTTCTTCAAGAACCCCATCATCAGCCGCACCGAGGCCGATGCACTGCTGGTGCGCTTTCCGGCCCTGCCGCATTACCCGCAGGCAGATGGCCGCGTGAAGCTGGCAGCCGGCTGGCTGATCGATCAGGCCGGGCTGAAAGGCTACCGCGATGGCGATGCCGGTGTGCACGCGCGCCAGGCGCTGGTGCTGGTCAACCATGGCCACGCCAGCGGCAGCCAGATGTGGGCGCTGGCCAACAAGGTGTGCGACACGGTACACGAGCGCTACGGTGTGACGCTGGAACCGGAGCCGATCGTGCTCTGACCCCCTAGAAACAGCAACGGCCAACCTGCTACAGGTTGGCCGCATCATTTTGGGCGTCGGCTTACAGCCAGGACGCCGCCAGCAGGAACAGGTACACCACGGTACCAAAGCCCAGCAACCACATCAGCGAGCGTAGCGCCGCCTTGTCCGCCACATAGCAAAAGCCGTGCGCCGCCCGTGCCAGCAAAAACACCAGCGCCGCGGCATCGATACGCTCCGGCGGCACCCGCTGCAGGGTGGCAATGATTACCGCGGCAGCAAACGGCGTCAGCGCCTCCCAGGCATTCTGCTGCGCCCACTGCGCACGCTGGCGCCAGCCGGTCAGCTTGTCCAGATACTGTCTTGGCGCATGGTTGTTGTAACCTCCGCCGGATTTCGCTACCCCGGCCCACAGCAGCGGCAGTACCGCCGCGGCCAATACCGCCCAGAACGCAAACTGCATGTCAGTCCCCTCTTCTTGTCTGCCGCTACTGGTTGTCCAGATAGCGGGCATCATCAAATGTGGCCACCCAGTGCGGTCGGTACACGATCAGGATCGCCAGCACCAGCCCGCTGGTGAATGCCTCGGACCAAGCCAATAAAACATAGTATGGCAAGGCATTCTCCAGCAAATGCTCCAGCGGATAAGCGCCAGCCAGCAGCAGCGCCGTCAGCCCGCACACCGCCGCCAGCAGCATGCCGGCCGCCCCGGTGAGAAACGCATTCACAAACACATACACGAACACGTTGGCCGCAAAGCGGCGCTGTGCCACCCACAGCAACAGTGCGGTCAGCGCCACACCCGGCAGCAGGCTCAACACATAGTTGAGCCCCAGCGCCAGCCATTCCAGCTGCCCGCCAGCCGCCAGCCCCAGCAGCACCGCCGCCAACGCCAGCAGGGCCAGCCACGGCCCCATCAGCAGCGTAAACACCGTGGCACCCAGCAGGTGGAAACTCAGTCCAGGCTGCAGCCCAGCCCGCCCCAGCCAAAAGCCCAGCAGCACCACGCAGGCCCCCAGCCAGGCATTGACGGCACTGCGCTCCAGCGCCCGCCACTGCACACGCGTTACCGCCACGCCCAACAGCAGCAGTGCCAGCACATTGCCAAGCCACAACGCCCATAGCGGAAACTGACTGGCCACGAAATTCATGGTTCCCTCTCGCCTCAAATACACGGCCATCTGCCGCCTGCGGCATGATAACAGCGCCACCGATCTGCCCGCAGGCGCGGCGGCGCGGCAATCGCGGTAAAATGCGGCCAACCTTACGTTCAGGATGATCGATTCATGCTCACGCTTCCCGCTTTTCACCATATCTCCCGCCTGGTCAGCGCTGCGCTGGCCGAAGACATCGGCCAGCAGGACTGGACTGCGTTGCTGATCGCCGCTGACAGCCAGGGCAGCGCCCACGTTATCGCGCGCGAAGACGCGGTGATCTGTGGCATCGCCTGGTTTGACGAAGCCTTCCGCCAGGTGGACAGCCGCTGTGAAGTACGCTGGCTGGTAGCGGAGGGAGAACGGGTGGCGGCCAACCAGTGCCTGTGCGAGATCAGCGGCCCGGCCCGCGCGCTGCTTACCGCCGAGCGCACCGCGCTGAACATGCTGCAGACGCTGTCGGCGGTGGCGACGGAAACCCGCCGCTACGTGGATGCCATCGCCGGCACCCGCGCCCGCATTCTCGATACCCGCAAGACCCTGCCTGGCATGCGTCTGGCGCAGAAATACGCGGTGACCGTCGGCGGCGGCATGAACCAGCGCATCGGTCTGTACGACGGCGTGCTGATCAAGGAAAACCACATCATGGCCGCCGGCAGCATCAGCCAGGCACTGGCCAACGCCCGCGCGCTGGTGCCGGCCGGTGTCAGCCTGCAGGTGGAAGTGGAAAACCTGGCCGAACTGCAGGAGGCGCTGGCTGCCGGCTGCACCCTGCTGCTGCTGGACAATATGTCGCTGGACGATATGCGTGAGGCGGTTCGCCTGTCCGCCGGCCGCGCCGAGCTGGAAGCCTCCGGTGGCGTGGAGCTGGCCAGTGTGCGTGCCATCGCCGAAACCGGCGTCGATCGCATCTCCATCGGCAAGCTGACCAAGGACGTGTGCGCAGTGGATCTGTCGATGCGCTTTGCCGGCTAAACGTTGGCCGCATCGGCTGGCTCCGGCCAGCATCCAGCCCATACGAAACACCCCGCCACGGCGGGGTGTTTCAATTTCGCAGCCAGCAACAGGCCAGCCAGCAGCTACACCAGCAGCAGCCGACCGACCTGCGTTTCCAGCTCGGCCAGCGCCGGCAGCTCCCGCGCCTTGTGATTGCTAATCAGCACATCGATGCGCTCCGGCGAGCAGAAGCTGGCCCGGCTTTCGATGCCGATCTTGCTGTAGTCGGCCAGGATGACGGTCTGCGCTGCATGCGCCACCATGGCGCGCGCCACCTCGGTTTCGCGGTGGTCGTAGTTGCACGCCCCACGACGCGCATCGATCGCGGTAGGGGAAATCAGCGCCAGATCGGCGCGATAACGGCCGATTTCCGCCACCGTCCCAGGCCCCACCGTGCCCGGCGCCCGCTCCCCCATATTGCCGCCCAGCACGATGATCTCGTTGGCCGCACCCCCTTCCCCCCCGCCGCGCAGCGTCAGCGCCACGTCGAATGAGTTGGTGATCACGGTCAAGCCGCCCAGCCGCGCCAGCTCCTCGGCCAGGATGGCGGTGGTGGTGCCGGCATCGACAAACAGCGTTTGCCCGCGGCTGAGCAGGCCGGTCGCCGCGCAGGCCAGATCGCGCTTGTATTTGACGTTGCTGTGCGCCCGCTCGGCGATCGGCGCCTCGTCTTCCACACGGATGGCGCCGCCATGGATACGTTTCAATGCCCCCAGCTCTTCCAGCGCCGCCAGATCGCGACGTACGGTTTCGCGCGAGACATCAAGCTCCACCATCAGGCGGTCGGTACTGACCCGCTGCAAGGTGGATAACAGTGCGCGAATACGCTGGTAACGCTCTTGCTGCCACATGTTGCTTCCTGCGATTGATTGAATACCGATGCTGCATTGTGAAATGGCCGCAGCCGCTGTCAAGCGCGGCCGACTGTGGCGGCCTTACCAACAATCGTTTTGTGTTTTTTTGTGTATATTTGCTTTTTTGTGTATTTATACCTAGCATCATCTCACCACCACCCCTGCCCGGTACTTACCGCGCCACATGCGACTGCCGCTGGCGGAGGATGCAGCAAATGCGATTGCCGGCACCGCCGGTAATGCCAGAGTGCCGTCCACCGGACGGCCTATTTCATGTCAGAGAGGAATGCCATGCAGCGTCGCCAGTTTCTGAATGCCCTTGCCGCCGTCTCCGTCAGCAGCCCCCTGCTGTTTAGCAGCGGCCGTGCCAATGCCCAGAGCGCCACCATACGGCCAACCACGCTCGACCCGGGTCGCTGGTCGCCGCTCAACGCCAAACGCCTGCAGCTGGTACTGGACGAGCACGGCATGGGTAGTAAGCGCTACAACGCCAACAAGCGCCCGTACGCGGTGTTCGACTGGGATAACACCTGCATCATGAACGACTGCGAAGAAGCGCTGCTGATGTACCAGATCAACCATCTGCAGTACAAACTGACGCCGGATGAATTCGTGGAAGTGATGTGGAAAGACGTGCCCAAGGGGCCGTTCATGAAGGACTACACCACGGTGGATGGCAAGCAGGTGACCATGGAAGATCTGGCGGCCGATGTGGAGGCCGACTACCGCTGGCTGTACGCCAATTACAAGGGTCTGGCCGGCAGCAAGAGCCTGGAAGAGATTCAGGCTAGCGATCAGTTCAAGGATTTTCGCGCCAAGCTGTACTTCATGTACGACGCCATCTGCGATACCCACCCGCTGGAAATCGGCTACAAGTGGATCATCTATTTCTACAAGAACATGACCACCGCCGAACTACAGGCCATGGCCGAGGCGTCAAACAACTACGACATCGGCGATGCGCTGCGCAAGGTGAAGTACGAGAGCCCGAAAACCCTGCCGGGCAAGACCGGCGTGGTGGCCACCAGCCACTTCCACGGCATCCGCATCCACGAGGAAGTCCGCGCGCTGATGCATGCCTTGCGCGCTAACGGCATTGATGTCTACGTCAGCACGGCGTCGATCGACGACGTGGTGCGCGTGTTCGCCGGCCACCCCAGCTACGGTTATGGCGTACCACCTGAGAATGTGATCGGGCTGCGACTGGAGATGCAGGACGGTAAATACACCGCCAACTACAAGTCCGGCTGGCATTTCAACTGGGGGCCGGGCAAGACTACCGGCATTCAGAACGTGCTAGTGGCACAGAAAGGCTATGGCCCGGTACTGGTGGCCGGTGACAGCGATGGCGATGCCTGGATGCTGCGCGACTTCAGCGATACATCGGTTGGCCTGATCGTCAACCGCCTGAAGAAGGGCGAGATAGGCGCCGACAGCCAGCAAGCAGCAGCACAGCTGGGCGCGGCCAAGGCCCGCTTCATCCTGCA
>CAMLGD010000197.1 GCA_946479405.1 uncultured Vogesella sp. | reverse complement strand
TTCAAGCTGGCCTGGTGCTGCACTACTACGCCCGTTTCGTGCCCAATGCCAGCGAGGACGGCGTGGTGCGCTTCCTGCTTACTGCCGGTGCCATCGGCATCCTGTTCAAGCTCAATGCCTCCATCTCCGGCGCCGAAGTCGGCTGCCAGGGTGAGGTCGGCTCCGCCTGCTCCATGGCCGCCGGCGCGCTGGCCGAAGTGCTGGGCGGCACACCGGAACAGGCGGAGAACGCCGCCGAGATCGGCATGGAGCACAACCTGGGGCTGACTTGCGACCCGGTGGGCGGCCTGGTGCAGGTGCCGTGCATCGAACGCAACGCCATGGCGGCGATCAAGGCCATCAACGCCGCACGCATGGCGCTGCGTGGCGACGGCCAGCACTTCGTATCGCTGGACAGGGTGATCAAGACCATGCGCGACACCGGCCGCGACATGAGCAACAAGTACAAGGAAACCGCGCGTGGCGGCCTGGCGATCAATGTGATCGAGGTGCCGGTCAACATCGTGGAATGCTGATGCCCGCTTGCGGCCAACGTTGGCCGCAAAAACGACTACGCCCGCTATAGCGGGCGTTTTTCATGCCAGCAAACACCGACACAATAAAAAAGCCTGACAGTGACTGTCAGGCTTTTTTTGCGCAGGCAGCCAAGCTGCCAACGGAATTACTGGGCGGCGGAAGCAGCAGCGGCCGGAGCGGCGCCACCACCAACGGTTTCCATTACTTTCCACTCGCCTTTTTCAACCTTGTACACGGTGATACCGCCGTCTTTCAGGTCGCCCTTCTCGTCGTAGGTCCAGTTGGAGGAGGTCACGCCATCCTTGTACTGTACCTTGGCCAGTACCGGCAGGTATTTTGCCGGATCAGCGGAGTTGGCTTCCTTCATCGCAGCGATCATGGCGCGGGCAGCGTCATAGCCGTACGGGGAGTAGGTAGCTACGTCCATGTTGAAGCGAGCCTTGTAACGACTGGCGTAATCGGCACCCTTCGGCATTTTCTCCAGCGGCAGACCAGCCAGCGAAGCGATGGTGCCTTCGGCTTCCTGACCAGCCAGCTTCAGGAAGGTCGGGGTCTTAGTCATTTCGCCGGATACCAGCGGAGCCTTCAGACCCAGACGCTTCATTTGCTTGGCCATCGGGGCGGACTGAGCGTCAGCACCACCGTAGAACACCACATCCGGGGACACGCCCTTGATGGAGGTCAGAATGGCGGCAAAGTCGGTTGCCTTGTCGTTGGTGAACTCACGCTTCACCACTTCGCCACCAGCAGCTTTTACAGCCTTTTCGAATTCGTCGGCCAGACCCTGACCGTAAGCGGTGCGGTCGTCAACGATAACGATCTTCTTGGCGTTCAGCTTCTGAACCACGAACTGACCCATTACCGAACCCTGCTGGGTATCGGAAGTCATGGAGCGGAAGGTGTTCTTGTAACCCTGAGAGGTGAATACCGGGGAAGTCGCCATGGCGATCATCGGGATGCCGGCGTCAGAGTAGATCTTGGAAGCCGGGATGGAAGTGCCGGAGTTGAAGTGGCCGACGATACCGTTCACTTTGTTGTCGACGAACTTCTGTGCCAGCTGAGTAGCGGTCTTCGGGTCGGCCTGGTCATCTTCGGCTACCAGTTCGAACGTTACCGGCTTGCCATCGATGCTCGGCTTCTCGGCGTTGGCATCTTCGATAGCCAGGGTCACGCCGTTCTTGTACTCCTCACCGTAGTGGGCTTGCGGGCCGGTCAGCGGCGCAGCAAAGCCGATTTTCACTACGTTGCCGTCAGCGGCGGCGCTGGCAGCAGAGGCCTCGCCTGCCGGGGCATCCTGCTTTTGGCTGCAGCCGGCGATAGCCAGGGCGGCAGCAACGGCAAGGGATACGCTGGTCAGTTTGTTCAGTCGCATGTCGTTTCTCTTCTCTTTTGTGTCAGGGTTTGCTCGTGCCAATGGATTTTGTCTACTGGCGAACGTTTACAACAAGGCAGGCGCATTATTTCAATGCCACCTGCCAAGATCAAGTCCAATCAGTCACCAATGCTCATCAGACTCGCATTACCGCCTGCTGCCGTGGTATTCACGCTAATCGCGCGCTCCACAACCAGTCGATGCAGGTTGTAACCACCCTCTTCGACCAACAGCAGCGGAATCAGGGCACCGTCGCGACGCGCCAGGGTTTGGCGCAGGCGCTCGGCATCAGGACCAGCGTACAGCACGGCGGTAACATCGGCGGCTTCGACTTTGTCAGCCAGCTGTACACGGCTCTTCAGCACTGCGGCCAACTGTTGCGCCGGTACGCCATCCTGCAGCAACACCTGATTGCCAGTGGCGAACGCCGCCGCCACCTGCATTACCAGCGCTTCCAGATTGTCTGCCCAGCATGCCACCAGACCACGCGGTGCAAACAGCAGCGTGTTGATCTCGCCGGTCGGGCCCGGCAGGGTTTCGGCATGATTCAGCGGCGAATGGCGACGGGCGGCAGCAATCAGCTCCTGCAAATGCTTGCGTGCACCATCATCCAGCTTCAGCTGTGGCAATACACCTTGCAGCTGCTCCAGCGCAGTGAAATCCACCGCCTCCAGGTTGGCCGCCAGCTTGGCATCCCAGCTACCACGTGTCAGGCGGTACAGGTACAACGGGCCACCAGCTTTCGGGCCGGTACCAGACTTGCCTTCACCACCAAACGGCTGCACACCCACTACCGCACCAACGATGTTGCGGTTTACGTAGACGTTGCCCACCTTGATATTGCTGGTGATGGCCTCAATGGTTTCATCAATGCGGCTGTGAATGCCGTGGGTGAGGCCATAACCGGTGCTGTTGATCTCGGCCACAACCTGGTCGATCTGGTTGGCCTCGAAACGGATCACGTGCAGCACCGGGCCGAATACTTCGCGCTCCAGCAGCTTGATGCTATCGATCTCGAACAGCGTCGGTGCTACATAGGTACCAGCAGCACACTCATCGGTCAGCTTGGCCTGATACATGCTGCGGGCACGCGGCTTCAAGCCGTCGATGTGGCGCAACAGGTTGCCTTGGGCTTCGGCATCGATCACCGGGCCGATATCGGTATTGAAGCTGGCCGGGTTGCCCACGCGCAGCTCGTCCATCGCACCCTTGATCATGGTCACCACCTTGTCGGCGATGTCGTTCTGCAGGTACAGCACGCGCAGTGCCGAACAACGCTGGCCGGCGGAGTCGAATGCTGAGGACAGCACATCGGTAACCACCTGCTCCGGCAGTGCCGAGCTATCGACGATCATGGCGTTCTGGCCGCCGGTTTCGGCGATCAGCGGCACTTCTTCACCGCGGCCGGACAGGGCGCGGTTGATGATCTGCGCCACTTCGGTGGAACCGGTGAAGATCACACCCTTGATGCGGGCATCCGTAGTCAGCGCTGAGCCCACTACTTCGCCACGCCCCGGCAGGAACTGCAGTACATCGCGCGGCACGCCGGCTTCATGCAGCAGGCGGATAGCGTAGGCGGCGATCAGCGCAGTCTGCTCGGCCGGCTTGGCCAGCACCACGTTACCGGCGGCCAACGAGGCAGTCACTTCGCCAATGAAGATTGCCAGCGGGAAGTTCCACGGACTGATGCACACCACAGGGCCTAGTGCCGGGTTGCGCTTGTTATCGAACTCGGCACGAACGCGGGCAGCGTAGTAGCGGCAGAAGTCCACCGCCTCGCGCACCTCGGCAATAGCGTTGTTCAGCGTCTTGCCGGCTTCGCGCACAGCCAGCCCCATCAGGGTGGCCATATTGTCTTCCATCAGATCGGCCATGCGCTCCAGGCACAGGGCGCGCTTGGCCGGGTCGGTAGCCGCCCAGGCCGGCGCCGCACGCACGGCGGCCTGCAATGCGACTTCCACGTCTTCACGCGTCGCTTCCTGCACTTGGCCCACGACATCCTGCAGGTTGGCCGGATTGCGCACCGGCTGTGCATTGGTCAGCTCGACATCGCGATCGGCCAGCAGCGGCACGGCCAACCATGGCTGTACTTCTGAGGCCTGCAGCGAGGTTTGCAACGAGGTCAGCACATGCTCGTTCGCCAGATCGATACCTTTGGAATTCTTGCGTTCGGCACCGTACAACGCTACTGGCAGCGCAATCTTGCTGTGCGGCAGACCACCGTGGCGTTCAGCCTCTGCCACCGGGTCTTCCACCAGTTCTTCAATGGATACACTCTCGTCCACGATACGGTTCACGAACGAGGAGTTGGCACCGTTTTCCAGCAGACGGCGCACCAGGTAGGCCAGCAACGTCTCGTGCGAGCCAACCGGAGCGTAGATACGGCACGGCTTATCCAGCTTGTCCTTGCCAACAACCTGGTCGTACAGGGTCTCCCCCATGCCGTGCAGGCACTGGAATTCGTAATCCTTGCCCTCGGCCAGGTGGTAAACCGCGGCCAAGGTATAGGCATTGTGGGATGCAAACTGCGGATAGATAGCATCCTGTGCCGCCAACAGGCGCTTGGCGCAGGCAATATAGGACACATCGGTGTACACCTTGCGGGTGTATACCGGGTAGCCCGGCAGGCCATCCACCTGGGCACGCTTGATTTCGGCATCCCAGTAAGCGCCCTTCACCAGGCGCACCATGAAGCGATGCTTGCTGCGACGCGCCAGGTCGATCAGGTAGTCGATTACATACGGGCAGCGTTTCTGATACGCCTGCACCACGATACCGATACCTTCGAAGCCATCCAGATCCGGGTCATTGGCCAATGCCTCCACCAGATCCATGGAGATTTCCAGACGATCGGCTTCCTCGGCATCGATGTTCAGGCCGATATCGTATTGCTTGGCCAGCAGGAACAGCTGCTTCAGACGCGGCAGCAGCTCGGCCATCATGCGCTCGTGCTTCATGCGCGCATAGCGCGGATGAATGGCGGACAGCTTCACCGAAATACCCGGGCCGCTGTAAATACCACGGCCATTGGACTCTTTGCCAATGGCGTGAATTGCCATCACGTAATCGTTGAGGTAACGCTGCGCATCCGCCTCGGTCATCGCCGCCTCGCCCAGCATGTCGTAGCTGAAACGGTAGCCACGGGCTTCGCGCTCGCGGCCATTGGCCAGAGCTTCCTCAATGGTTTCGCCGGTCACAAACTGCTTGCCCAGCATGCGCATTGCCAGGTCCACACCCTTACGAATCAGTGGCTCACCGCCCTTGGCAATGATGCGGGTCAATGCGGAAGACAGACCCTGCGCACTGTGGGAGGACACCAGTTTGCCGGTCACCAGCAGGCCCCAGGCGGCTGCATTCACGAACAGCGACGAGCTATTGCCCAAGTGTGCCTTCCAGTCACCTCCGGAAATCTTGTCGCGAATCAGCTTGTCAGCGGTCACACGATCAGGAATACGCAGCAAAGCTTCTGCAAGACACATGAGTGCGATGCCTTCCTGGCTGGACAGGGTGAACTCATGCATCAGTGCATCCACACCACTGGACTTGGTTCGCTCACGCCGCACTTGCGTCACCAGCTTGCTGGCCAGCGCCTTGATAGAGGCAATCTGGTTTGCCGGCATGGCGGCCTGTTCCATCATGACTGCAACACACTCGCGTTCATCACGACGATAGGCTGCGGTGACCGCATCACGAAGCGCTGATTGCTCGCGCGCAAATGCCTGAAATTGCATGAGTAGCTTCTCCATAGGTCCAACTGCTTGTATCTGACTATTGTATACAAAATATAAACTACGTGAAGACTTCTTCGGAGACTATCCAGTCTAGAAGCCCATCCGCCGTTAACAAGGATAGAAATGCAACAGTTAGGACATAAAGAAAACGAGGGAATATGCCATGGCATTATTGGCAACAAAAACCGTGCCGCACGTCAACTACCAGGTCGCAAGCACAAGCATACATACGCGATAGCAAGAAGCTGCTCAAGCAGCACACCCGACACATCCACAACAGAAAGCATAAAGCTCCCCTTCGCGGGCTTTAGTACATGATGAGCGTATTACAGGGCCAGGATTGGGCCGGGTTGGCCGTAGCAGAAGAGAAAGGGCCGACGTTGGGGCATGGCGTGGCGCCAACCAGCGCCCACCCGGCCCGACGCCACAAAGC
>CAMLGD010000196.1 GCA_946479405.1 uncultured Vogesella sp. | reverse complement strand
TCACGCCCTTGAGCATCAGCCCGTAGGCGACGTTGTCCAGCACGTTCATGTGCGGAAACAGCGCGTAATCCTGGAACACGGTATTCACCGCGCGCAGATTGGGCGGCAGGCCGGCGGCTTCCTGGCCGAAGATGCGGATCGACCCCTGGCTGGGCTGCTCGAAACCGGCGATCAGGCGCAGGCTGGTAGTCTTGCCGGAGCCGGACGGGCCCAGCATGGAGAAGAATTCGCCCTCGGCAATGTCGAGGCTGATGTCGTCAACCGCGCGCACACTGTCGTAGTGGCGGCTAACCTGTTGAAATTGAACGGCAATAGACATGATGTGCTCCAATGCGCGGCAACAGCGCGCAAGGCGGGCTGCCCGGCGGGCAAGCGCTACAGCAGGTGAGCCGCCGCCACATCCCGCCCCTCAGCGGGACATGGCGGTGCTCGGTTGAAACGTGGGGCAGGGGTTGGCCGCAACTCAAGCTGGCGGCACAACCCGGCCGGCAGGCTCAGCGGCCACCCATGATGGCGATGTAGTCGCTGGTCCAGCGGCTGTACGGCACGCAGCTGCCCTGGCTGGCGCACTTGGCCACCGGGGTTTTCCAGAAGCGGATCTGCGCAAAGCGGTCAAAGCCGTTGCTCTTGCAGAAATCGCTGCCGCCCGGCGCCTTGGTCTTGCAGGCGTCGGCCACCACCGGGTTGGAGCCGAACCACTCCGCCAGGCTGGACTGCAGGTTCTTGTTCAGCGACCACTCCATCCACTTGTAGGCGCACACCGGGTGCTGCGCCTTGGCGTGCAGCATGGTGGTGTCGGCCCAGCCGGTGGCACCTTCTTTCGGAATCACGCCTTCCACCGGGAAGTTTTCCGCCTGCAGGGTGTTGATGGTGTAACCCCAGGCACTGGAAGCGGCGACGCCTTCCTTCTTGAAGTCGTTCATCTGCACGGTGACGTCATGCCAGTAGCGGTGGGTGAGCTGCTTTTGCTGGCGCAGCAGCTTCAGCACCTCGGCGTACTGCGCTTCGTTCAGCTCGTACGGGTCCTTGATGCCCAGCTTGGGGTTCTTGCTCATCAGGTACAGCGCGGCATCGGCAATGTAGATGGCGCCGTCGTAGGCCTGCACCTTGCCCTTGTTGGCCTGGCCGTTGGCGAGCTTGCCCGGCTCGAACACCACCGACCAGCTGGTAGGCGCTGCCGGGTAGAGCTTGGTGTTGTACATCAGGAAGTTGGCGCCCCACTGGTACGGTGTGCCGTACACCTTGCCGCCCACCGTGTACCAGCTGCCGTTCTTCACCCGCGGGTCCAGCGTGTTCCAGCTGGGGATCAGCGCCGGGTTGATCTCCTGCACCTTCTTGCCGTAGATCAGGCGCAGCGAGGCGTCACCGGAGGCGGTGACCAGGTCGTAGTTGGGCGAGTTCATCAGCGACACCATCTCGTCCGAGGTGGCGGCGGTTTTCACGCTGACCTGGCAGCCGGAGCTTTTCTCGAACTGGGTCACCCAGTCGTAGTTCTTGTCGGTTTCGCCGCGCTCGATATAGCCGGGCCACGCGATGATGTTGAGTTTGCCTTCCGGTTTGCCAAGCGCGGTGGGCGGTGCGGCCAACAGCGGGGTGGCAACCATGCTGCTACAAACGGCGGCGCAGGCCAGGGCATGCAGGCGGTGCTTCATCACAGTTCTCCTTTGCAGATCGGCGCATTGTTTGCGTCTCGAATGGTGTGCTGCATTCTAGGAACCGCCATTCGGCACTACCAAGGTAACTTGTCCAATACGACCTATCGGAAAAACCGGATACTCAACGCCGACGTTGGCATTTATCGCTACGCAATATGGAATTCCCAACCGAAACCATGCCGCAGTACAAAATTGCGTCCCGCAACAGCAAAAGCAATCTGTTTTTTAGAACGGTCAGCGAAAGGTATCGGTTTTAAAGAACCAAATAAGATCAAATCAGACGTGGATGCGGGTGTACTCGCGCGCCACGGTCAGGAAGTTCTGTGCCGTTTCCGCCACTTTGGCGCCACGGCGCCAGGCCAGCCCCACCTGCAGCGACGGGGTTTTTTCCAGCAGCTGGCGCACTTCCAGCCGGTCGCCATCCAGCGACCACGGCCGGTACAGCAGGTCCGGCATCACCGCCAGCCCGGCACCGGTGGCCACCAGGCTGCGCAGCCCCTCCACCGAGCTGGTGCGCACCGCCACTGTTGGCCGCAGACCCTGGCTGCGCCACAGCGCGGTGGCCACGTCTTCCAGCTCGTCCAGCTTCAGGTTCACCAGTGGCTGCTGCGCCATCTCGGCCAGCGCCACCGTGCCCAGCTCCAGCAGCGGGTGGTTCACCGGCAGCCACAGCCGGTAGGCGGATTCCAGCAGCGTCTCGGCCTCCAGCGCCTGGCGGTTTTCCAGGTTGGAAACGATCAGCACACCGACGTCCAGTTCGCCGTTGACCAGCAGGTGCTCGATGTACTCGCGCTGATCCTCCACCACGCGCACGTCCACCAGCGGAAAGGTATTGCGGAAGCGGTCCAGCAGATACGGCAGAAAGTAGCCGCACACCAGGCTGGTGACGCCGATATTGAGCTGGCCGGTGACGGTGTCGGGCCGCGCGCGCATCGCCTCGCGCGCATTGCGCACCGAGGCCAGGATCTGGTGTGCATGACGCAGGAACTGGTAGCCGGCGTGGGTCAGGATCATGCCGCGCGCGTGGCGCTGGAACAGCGTGGCGCCCAGGTCGGCCTCCAGCGTACGGATCGCCTCGGTGACCACCGATTGCGACACGTTCAGATCCTGCACCGCGCCGGTAATGGATTCGGCCTCGGCCACCGCCACGAAGTAGCGCACGTTCTTCAGCGTGATTGCCACGATTTCCCCCTGTAGACAATGACGGTGTCGCCCGCCTTGGCTGCACTTTACACCATGCGCCGGCGCTTCGATGCCGGCCGGATGGGCGGAAGACTCAGGCCAGTGCCGAATACACCAGCTGCGCGCCAGACAATGCCAGCAGTGTGATGGCAGTGCTGAAAAACGCCTGCTCCGGCAAGCGCCGCTGCAAACGCACCCCCAGCCACACCCCCAGCGGTACCAGTGGCGCCAGCAACAGGCATTGCCACAGCACTGTAGCGGTGAACAGGTTCAACGCCAGATAGGGCAGCAGCTTCACCAGGTTCACCACGGTGAAGAACACCGCCAGCGTGGCAACGAAGCGCTCCTTGGACAGCGGGCGGCTAAACAGGTACACCAGCACCGGCGGGCCGCCGGCATGCGCCAGCGTGCTGGTCAGCCCGCCCAGCAAGCCGGCGATACGGCCAACTTGCGGTCCCAGCTGCCGCGGCGTGGCAGGAAAAAAACGCAGCCACAGCCGTTGCAGCGCAAACAGCAGCGCCACAGCACCAATGGCCAGCTTGATCGACCACGCAGGCAGCAGGCCGAACGCCAGTGCGCCCAGCGCGATACCCAGCATGGCACCGGACAGCAGCAGCTTCAGCTCGCGCGCATCCCAGCGTCGCCAGTACAGTTTCACGCTGGACAGGTCCATCAGGCACAGCAAGGGCAGGGTCAGCGCGGCGGCGGCCTCTGGCGGCATCACCAGCGACATCAGCGGCACGGCGATGCCGCCGAATACGCCGCCAAAACCGCCCTTGGCCACGCCGGTGAGCAGGATGGCCACGGCGCTGACCAGCCAGGCGGCAAGGGTGAAAGTCATCGGCAAACCATCGCGATAAAGGGTGGGGAAAACCGGGCTTGCCCGGCATAGCGCCACCATACCTCGCGGCGGCAAGGTAGTGAAATGACTACAGCAGACTGCCTTGTGCCGCGGCCACACCCCAGGCAATTTCGCCGCGGCCGCGTGCGGCCAACCATTGATTGGCCTGCGAGAAGTGGCGGCAACCAAAGAAGCCGCGACTGGCGGACAACGGCGACGGGTGCGCCGCCTTCAGCACCGCATGGCGCTGCGCGTCGATGCGCTCGGCCTTGCTTTGCGCCCAGTTGCCCCACAACAGGAACACGCAGCCAGGGTTAGCCGCACTCACCGTGTCGATCAGCACATCGGTCACCGTCTGCCAGCCGATCTTGCCGTGGCTGCCGGCGCTGTCGGCCTCTACCGTCAGCGAGGTGTTGAGCAGCAGCACGCCCTGTGCCGCCCAGTGCGACAGGTCGCCGCTGGCGGCCGGGGCGATGCCGAGGTCACTGGCCAACTCCTTGTACATATTGCGCAGGCTGGGCGGAATCTTCACCCCGGCCGGCACCGAGAAACTCAACCCCATCGCCTCGCCGGCGCCGTGGTACGGGTCCTGTCCCAGGATCACCACGCGCACATCCTGCGGCGCCACGTGATGCAAGGCATTGAAGATCAGTTCGCGCGGCGGGTAGATCGCCACGCCGTCGGCGGCGCGGGCGGCCAGCCGGGTATCGATGGCCTGCAGTTGCGCCGCCAGCGCCGGGGTGGACAGCAGCTCGCGCCAGGCGGCGGGCAGGGTTTCGATTGCAGGGGACAGAAAAGTCATAGTCATCGCTACACAAATCACCGAAGGCACGCCCCGCGTCGGCGGCGGTGTGTTGCGGTGGTGACAATAAAAAAGCCGCTCCAGGTCTGGAACGGCTTTGCGCATACCCGCGGCGAGCTAGTAGCGCGCCATCGCCGGGTCGACATCATTGGCCCAGGCATCCACGCCGCCACGCAGGCTCAGCACGTTTTCAAAGCCGGCGTTCTGCAGATACAGGCCGACCTGGAAGCTGCGCACACCGTGATGGCAGATGGTGACGATGGGCACATCGTCCGG
Organism: uncultured Vogesella sp.; assembly: GCA_946479405.1. Next base: position 1,303 of record CAMLGD010000196.1, on the reverse strand, counting down.
CAGCTCGTTGTGCCGCAGCGGCACCAGGTTCATCACCATCTGCTGCGAGCCGGCGATGTGGCACAACTTGTATTCCCAGTCCTCGCGCACATCCAGCAGCAGCGGCTTGACGCGGGATTCGTCCGCCAGCCAGGCTGCCAGATCGCGGGCAGTGATTTCGCCGATCATGCTCAGAAGCTGAAACGGGACGGTTCGATAGCGTCCAGTTGCTGCAGGCGGGCGATGTTGGTATCGAAGCTCACGCTTTCCTGATACGCGTTTTCCGACACGCGGGTGATCACCTTGGCGATCATCACCGGCGCGTCACCAGCGATCACTGCCAGGCGGCCACCGATGGCCAGCTGCGACTTCAGCGCTTCCGGCACCACCGGCACCGAACCGCCGACGCAGATCACGTCGAACGGCGCCTGCGAGGCCAGACCGTCGATACCGTTGCCGATCGACAGGGTCACGTTGCGGATGCCGGCGGTCTTGAGGTTGGCCGCGGCACGCTGAGATTGCTCGGCATCCAGGTCCACGCTGTACACGTGCTGGCTGACGGCAGCCAGCAGCGCGGTCAGGTAACCGCTGCCGGTGCCCACTTCCAGCACCTTGTCGGTGGACTTCACCTGCAGGTCCTGCAGCAGGCGGGCCTCCACTTTCGGCTCCAGCATGGTGCAGCCGTTTTCCAGCGGCAGCTGCACGTCGGCAAACGCCAGCGTGCGCTTGTCTTCTGGCACGAAATCTTCGCGTTTCACGTGGAACAGCAAATCAAGAATGGAGGTGTCGAGCACATCCCACGGACGGATCTGCTGCTCAACCATGTTGAAACGGGCTTGTTCGAAATTCATTCGGAAACTCCGAGGGATTCAAGACTAATGAAAGGACGACTCTGAAAACGGCATTAATGCTTGATTTGATGCGGTTTTCGCAGGCGACCGGCGCCAGATGCGGGCGCAACCTAACTTGCGATTATCCCACAATTAACTTACCTTCACAGCATCGCTAGGGGTCCTGCCCCTGCCGTGAAGGATGCCACAGCGTTGTGCGCAAACGACACTGGCAGGTTGGCGGGTGAGAGTCACCCTTCGAACCTGACCCGGATAATACCGGCGTAGGGAAGCGTAATCTGCCAGACACCGCACATCGTCATGCGTTCCCGCACCGGTCTGCGGCCAACCTGCAGCCGGGCATTCCGGGCCGCTCCTTGCGCCGTTTCATCGCACTGGAGAACCCCCGATGAACGCGCCAACCAATCTGAATACCGCCATGGTGGTGGACCAAGCCGCCATCCAGCCGCTGCCCAATTCCCGCAAGATCTACG
>CAMLGD010000195.1 GCA_946479405.1 uncultured Vogesella sp. | reverse complement strand
ACGTGGTGAACGGTTTCGGTCTGGAAGCCGGCAAGCCGCTGGCCACCAACACCCGTATCAACAAGGTGGCCTTTACCGGTGAAACCAGCACCGGCCGCCTGATCATGCAGTACGCATCCGAGAACATCATTCCGGTAACGCTGGAGCTGGGTGGCAAGTCGCCGAACATCTTCTTCGAAGACGTGATGAACGCCGACGACGAGTTCTTTGACAAGGCACTGGAAGGCTTCGCCATGTTCGCGCTGAACCAGGGCGAAGTGTGTACCTGCCCGAGCCGCGCGCTGGTGCAGGAGTCCATCTACGACGCCTTCATCGAGCGCGCCGTGGCCCGCGTGAAAGCCATCAAGCAGGGCAACCCGTACGACATGAGCACCATGATCGGCGCGCAGGCTTCCGCCGAGCAGCTGGACAAGATCCTGTCCTACATCGACATCGGCCGTCAGGAAGGTGCCGAGGTGCTGACCGGTGGCCGCCGCGCCGAACTGGGTGGCGATCTGGCCGGTGGCTACTACGTGGAACCGACCATCCTGGCCGGCCACAACAAGATGCGCGTGTTCCAGGAAGAAATCTTCGGGCCGGTAGTGGCGGTGACCACCTTCAAGACCCGCGAGGAAGCGCTGCAACTGGCCAACGACACCAGCTTTGGCCTGGGTGCCGGGGTGTGGACCCGCGACGGTTCGCTGGCCTACCGCATGGGCCGCGGCATCAAGGCCGGCCGCGTGTGGACCAACTGCTACCACCTGTACCCGGCGCACGCCGCGTTCGGTGGCTACAAGAAGTCCGGTATCGGCCGCGAAACCCACAAGATGATGCTGGACCACTACCAGCAGACCAAGAACCTGCTGGTGAGCTACAGCCCCAACGCGCTGGGCTTCTTCTGAGTCTGGTTGGCGTGCTGCTGCGCGGGCCGGGGCCGGCGCTGGGATGCTCGCGGTACCACTTGTACCGCTGCGCTTCTCGCACCAGCCGCGACCCGCTCGCGATGCACGCCACCGCAGACTGCAGCCGTAGGGCGGAAGCCTCGCAACAGGCGTTCCGCCGCAATCTGAACCACCTGACCGGTTAGCGGATCGCCCCACCCGGGGCATCCGCCCTACCGATCCAGGCACTGTTGTTAACCACTCAACACACAGGCACACCGCTGCCGCGCCACCGGAGGCTCACATGCTCAGCCGCGTCGATATCACCCCCGCTGCCGCCGACATGGTGCGCATGCTTACCACCCGGCACGGCCCGCTGATGTTTCACCAGTCCGGTGGTTGCTGCGATGGCAGCGCACCGATGTGCTACCCGCAAGGCGAATTTCACCTCGGTGGCCAGGATGTGCTGCTGGGCGAGATCGCCGGCGCACCGTTCTACATGAGCGCTTTTCAGTACGAATACTGGCAACACACACACCTGACGATCGACCTGGTGCCCGGTCGTGGCTCGAGTTTTTCGGTGGAGGCGCCCGAAGGCGTGCGCTTCATCACCCGCTCGCGCCTGTTCAGCGATGCAGAACTGGCCGAACTGGCCAAAAACTCCCCCACCACCGCGCAACAAGGAAACACCCCATGAAAGCCGCTACCCGCCGCCTGCTTACCCTGACCCTGCTGGTTTGTACCGGCAGCCTGACCCTGTCCGGCCTGGCCGGCGCCCATGGCGATGTGACCCCGCAGCCGGTGGATACCGGCAACCTGAAAAAACTGGGTGCCGAATGGCAGGACGTCAACCCGTACCGCGGCAACCCGGAAGCCATCCGCATCGGCCATTCCGCCTTCGCGCAGAACTGCGCGCGCTGCCATGGCATCGACGCCATCTCCGGCGGCATCGCCCCGGATTTGCGCAAGCTGCCGGAAGGCGAGGAAGGCGACGCCATCCTGCAGGGCCGCTTCCGCTTCGGCTCCATCCGCAACGGCGTGACCTATATGCCGCCGTTCGAGGGCATCCTGTCGCAGGAAGCCGCCTGGGCGATCCGCTCCTGGCTCGATACCGTACATCAGGAGTAAGGCCATGCGCCGCCGTCAGCTGTTGGCAGCCCTGTTGCTGGCACCCCTGCTCGCGTTGCCGGCCGCCCGTGCGGCCAACCTGGACGACCTGAAAGCCGGGGGCGTGCTGCGGGTGGCGGTGTATCGCGACTTTCCGCCGTTCTCCTTCGTGCACGACGGCGAACTGGGCGGCATCGATGTCGAGCTGGCGCGCGCCATCGGCAAGAAACTGGGGCTGACGGTGAATTTCATGCCGATTACCCCGGCGGACGATGTCGATGGCGACCTGCGCAACGCGGTGTGGAAAGGCCACTATCTGGGTGGCGGCACCGCCGACCTGATGCTGCATGTGCCGTTCGATCCGGAGCTGGCGCGGCGCAACGACAACGCCTTCCTGTTCGGCGCCTACTACAAGGAACAGCTGGCGTGGGCCGGCACGAGCGTGCCGGCATCCACCTGGCAGATCGGCAGTGAACGCATCGCGGTGGAAAACGACAGCCTGGCCGATTTGTACCTGTCGGCGCTGCAAGCCGGCCGCCTGCGCGGCCAACTACAGCACTACCCCACGCCGGCCGCCGCCAGCGCCGCGCTGCAGGATGGCCGCGCCAGCGCCACCTTCGGCACGCAAAGCGAGCTGGAATGGCTGCTGCACGGCGGCAACTGGCAGCTGGGCCAGCCACAGACGCCCGGTCTGCTCAAGGCCGGCTGGGAAGTGGGCATGGCCACCAAGGAAAGCCTGCGCGATCTGGCCTGGGCGGTCAGCGATGCGCTGGCCGAATTGCGCGGCAACGGCCAGCTGGCGGCAATGTTCCAGCGCTATCACACCAGCTATCGTCCGCCCGACGAACATTGAGCCGCCGCATGATGACCGTCATCCCCCCACCCCGCACGCTGCCCACCGCCCCCAAGCGCGCGCCTGATGCCACGCCAGCGGCGGCCAACGTTGGCCGCAACATGGCCCTGCTGTCGCTGCTGTGCCTGCTGCCGCTGTTCGCCCATGCCGCCAGCCAGGCCGACGATCCGCTGCACTCGGTCATGTGGGACGTGATGCAACGCAATGTGCTGCACGGCGCGCCGGCGGTATTCGATGACCGCGTCAAGGTCAGCCTGCCGCGGCAGGTGGAAGACGGCCAGCGCGTACCGGTCAGCGTAGATGCCACCGCGCTGGGGCAAGTACAGGAACTGCTGCTGTTTGCCGATTACAACCCCTTGCCGCTGGCGCTGCGCATGACGCCGCTGCGCTTGCAGCCGATGTTTTCAGTGGCGATGCGGGTGAACCAGGCCACGCCGGTACGCGCCGCCGCCCGCACCGCCGATGGCGTGTGGCATGTCGGCGGCCAGCTGGTGGATGCCCCCGGCGGCGGCTGCGCACTGCCGACCGCTACCCGCAACAGCACCGACTGGAGCACGCTGCTGGGCCGGCTGTATGGCCGCGTCTGGCAGGTGGATGGCCAGCAGCGCATCCGCCTGCGCATCATGCATCCGATGGATACCGGGCTGGTGGGCAATATCGCCCGCTTCCACCTGGACACACTGCGGCTGAGCGATGCCAGCGGCCAGCCACTGGCCGAGTTCAACCTGCAGGCACCGCTGGCGGAAAACCCGCTGTTTACCCTGCAGCTGGCGCAGCCGGTAGCCGGCCCGCTGCAAGTCAGCGCCAGCGACAGCGATGGCAACTTCTATCACGGCCGGCTGCAGGAGCAACCATGAGATTCTGCGGCCAACGTTTCTGCCTGTGGCTGGCACTGCTGGCCCCTGTCGCGCAGGCGCAGGACTACCCGATCCAGCCGCAGCAGGTTGCGCCGGGCAGCTGGGTAGTGCTGGCCGATACCGGCTATTTCACCCCGGCCAACGGCGGCTTCCTGGTCAACACCGCGTTTATCGCCACCGGCGACGGCGTGGTGGTGATCGGCAGCGGGCCGTCGCGCGCCTTTGGCGAGCAATACCGCCGCGTGATCGAACGCACCACCGGCCAGCCGGTGCGCGAGCTGATCATCACCCACAAGCACCCGGACCATTTCCTCGGCAATCAGGCGTTCCGCGATGTGCCGATCCGCGCCGATGAACGCACCAGCGCCATGTTGCGGAGCGAGGCAGAAGGGCTGGCCGAGAACCTGTACCGGCTGGTGGGCGAGCGCATGCAGGGCACCGAGGTGCAGCTGCCCACCGCGCCTTTGCCCACCGGCCTGCGCGAGGTAGGCGGTCACCGGCTGGAGTTCATCGCCGTCCCCGGTCATACCCAGTCCGATATCGCGGTGTTCGACCACAGCACTGGCGTGCTGTATGCCATCGACCAGGTATTCAATGGCCGCACCCCGACGCTGCCCAATGCCAGCATTGCCGATTGGCTGGCGGCGCTGGACCGGCTGCAAGCGCTGCCGTTCAAAGTGCTGGTGCCGGGGCATGGCCCGGTCAGCCGCGATGCCGGCCCGATCCACGCCACGCGCCGCTATCTGCAATGGCTGGATGCCAGCCTGCGCGCGGCGGCAGAGCGCGGCCTGACGCCCAACGAGGTGATGGCACTACCGGTTCCCGCCGAGTTCGCCAGCTGGGCCGAGGCGCGCGACGAATGGCGCCGCAGCGTCGGCTTTCTGTATGGCCGCTACGAACAAGCCGCCCTGCCGGCCGTGGATGGCCGCTGAGGCCGCCGGCCAGCTGATACCGATCACCCCCGGCTCCGAACGGCAGCCCCCGCTGCTACCCGCCCACCTCCTCCGGGCGGCAAATGTTCGGGCCTTTGGCACCCGCTACGGCGGGTGTTTTTTTATCCGGGCCGCTGGCGGCCAACCCTGCGACTAAAGTCGCATTCTCCCGGCGCGGCCAGCTTCTTATAGTGGTCTGGCCATCCCGGCATTCGTTATCCCATCTGGAGGATTCACCATGCGTACCTGGACCACACCGAAAGTGATCGAAGTTTCCCTCGGCTGCGAGATCAACTGCTACATGTGCGCCGAGCGCTGAGGCAGCCATCATGTTGCGCGTCATCGTGCTGGGCGCAGCGGCGGGCGGAGGCCTGCCGCAATGGAACTGCGCCTGTGATGCCTGCCGTGCCGCCCGTGACGGACGGCTGGCACCGCAAACACAATCCTCCATCGCCGTATCGGCCGATGGCGCGCACTGGGTGTTGATCAACGCCTCGCCCGACATCCGTCAGCAGCTGGCAGCCACGCCGGCGCTGCAACCGCAACACTTTCCGCGTTCCACGCCCATCCAGGCCGTGCTGCTGACCAATGCCGACGTGGACCACATCGCCGGCCTGCTGTCGCTGCGCGAGGGGCAGCCATTCGCGCTGTACGCCACCCGTCGCGTACAGGGCATTCTGGCCGCCAACGCCGTATTCAATGTACTGGACCATGCACTGGTGCCACGCCGCGCGCTGACACTGGACGAAGCGCAGCCGGTGCTGACTGCCGACGGCGCCGACAGCGGCGTGCGGGTGGAAGCCTTCACCATACCCGGCAAGGTGGCGCTGTGGCTGGAAGACCCGGCTGCGGCCAACTTTGGCAGCGTGGCGGAAGACACCATCGGCCTGGCGATTTCCACTGCCGACAGCGTGGGGCGGCTGATCTACCTGCCCGGCTGCGCCGCCCTGCCGGCTGCCATCAAGGCGCGGCTGCGCCCCAGCGACAGCCTGCTGTTCGACGGCACCACCTACACCGACGACGAGATGATCCGCGCCGGCCTCGGCAACAAGACCGCCGCACGCATGGGCCACCTGCCGATGAGCGGCGAGGACGGCAGCATGGCGCTGTGGCGCGATGTGCCGCTGGCCAGCAAGCGTTTCATCCATATCAACAACAGCAACCCCGTCTTGTTGCCGCACAGCCCCGAGCGCGCCGCCATTGCCGCCGCCGGCTGGCAGCTGGCGCACGATGGCATGGAGTTCAACGTTGAATAATCATCTGAGCGCCGTGCTGTCGCCGGCGGAACTGGAAGACGCGCTGCGCACCATCGGCCACGTGCGCTATCACAACCTGCACCCTTTCCATCACCTGCTGCATGGCGGCAAGCTGGACTTCGGCCAGGTACAGGCTTGGGCGCTGAACCGCTACTGCTACCAGGCGGCGATTCCGCGCAAGGACGCCGCGCTGATCAGCC
>CAMLGD010000194.1 GCA_946479405.1 uncultured Vogesella sp. | reverse complement strand
GTCATGATGACTTCTGCAGCGGAGCGGCCTTCTTCCGGGTGGATGTCGGTAGGGATGCCACGGCCGTTGTCTTCCACCGAGATGGATTCATCCGGGTGAATGGTGACTTTGATGGTGTCGGCGTGACCGGCCAGTGCTTCGTCAATGGCGTTGTCCAGCACTTCGAACACCATATGGTGCAGACCGGTGCCGTCCTGAGTATCGCCAATGTACATGCCGGGGCGCTTGCGGACTGCGTCCAGACCCTTGAGGACCTTGATGCTGTCTGCGCCGTATTCCTGTTCGCTCATAAAACCACTCTTGTCTTGATTCGTCCGGGGCATGCTGCCCTACCGGTTGCGGCCAACGTTGGCCGCAACAGCGCGCGCGGGGCAGACCCCACGCGCTTGCCCACGCATCAGATGCGCATCGGCATCACGATGTACTTGAAGTTGCTGTTGTCCGGGATGGTGACCAGCGCGGAGCGGGTGCCATCGCCGAAGGCCAGCTGCAGGGTGTCGGCCGGCAGGTTGGTCAGTACGTCCAGCAGGTAGTTGATGTTGAAGCCGATCTCCAGCTCGCCGCCCTGGAAGGCAATTTCCAGCTCTTCTTCCGCTTCTTCCTGTTCGCTGTTGGTGCACAGGATGGACATGGCGCCCGGCTTGAGCACCAGGCGCACGCCGCGGAATTTCTCGTTGGCCAGGATGGCGGCACGTTGCAGCGCCTGCAGGAAGGTAACGCGCTCGATCAGGAAGATCTTGTCGTTATCCAGCGGGATCACGCGGTTGTAGTCCGGGAACTTGCCGTCCACCACCTTGCTGATGATCACGGTGCTGCCGAAGCTGAAGCGCACCTGGTTGCTCAGCAGCTCGATGTTGATCTGCTCGTCGCTGTCCTGCAGCAGCTTGTACAGCTCCAGGATGGTCTTGCGCGGCAGGATCACTTCGCTCTTGGCCAGCGTGGCCTCGATGTCGGCGCAGGCAAATGCCAGACGATGGCCGTCGGTGGCGATCAGGCGCACCTGGTTGCCCTCGGTCTGCAGCAGCAGGCCGTTCAGGTAGTAACGGATGTCCTGTACCGCCATCGCGTACTGCACCTGGGCGATCAGACGCTTCAGGTCGCGCTGGCTCAGCTGGAAGCTGGCTTCGGCGGCGCTGCCGGCAGTCAGCAGCGGGAAGTCGTCCGCCGGCAGGGTCTGCAGGTTGAAGCGGCTCTTGCCGGCTTTCAGCGTCAGGCGGCCGGCATCCTGCTGCTCCAGGGTCACGGTGGCGTTGCCCGGAATGGCGCGCAGGATGTCCTGCAATTTCTTGGCCGAGGTGGTCAGGCGGAATGCCTCACCAGCCATGTCGTCCGGGCTGGCGGTGGTGATCTGGATTTCCAGGTCGGTGGCGAGGAAGCTCACCGCGTCGGCCTTTTTCTCGATCAGCACGTTGGACAGGATCGGCAGGGTGTGACGGCGCTCGACGATGCCGGTGACAGCCAGCAGGGGTTTGAGCAGCGCGTCGCGTTCGGCTTGCAGAATCAGCATGTGCAGACTCCCGGGGTTACGGTTCGTTTATCAGTTTCAGTTACGCAGCATAGCCAGCAGCGTATCGTAATCGTGCGCTATGTCACCATCACTACCGCGCATTTCCGCAATGGTCTTGCAGGCGTGCAGCACAGTGGTGTGGTCGCGGCCGCCAAAGGCGTCGCCGATGTTGGGCAGGCTCAGCGAAGTCAGCTCCTTGGCCAGCGCCATCGCCACCTGGCGTGGACGGGCGATGTCGCGGCTGCGCTTCTTGCTGTGCATGTCCGACAGCTTGATCTTGTAGTACTCGGCCACCGTTTTCTGGATGGCGTCGATGGTGACCTGGCGGTTGCCGGCGGCCAGGATGTCCTTCAGCGCTTCCTTCACCAGCTCCATGGTGATCGGCTGGCTGGTAAAGCGGGCATAGGCCACCACACGCTTCAGTGCGCCTTCCAGCTCACGCACGTTGGAGCGCACGTTCTGGGCGATGAAAAACGCCACGTTGTGGTCCAGCTTGGTGTTATCGGCCTCGGCCTTCTTCATCAGGATCGCCACGCGCATCTCCAGCTCCGGCGGCTGGATTTCCACCGTCAGGCCCCAGCTGAAGCGCGAGATCAGGCGCTCTTCCATGCCCTCGATCTGCTTGGGATAGCTGTCGCAGGTCATGATCACCTGCTTGCCACCCTCGATCAGCGCGTTGAAGGCGTAGAAGAACTCTTCCTGGGTGCGGTTCTTGCCGGCAAAAAACTGGATGTCGTCGATCAGCAGCAGGTCCAGCGAGTGGTAGTAGCGCTTGAACTCGTCGAATGCCTTGTGCTGGTAGGCGCGCATGATGTCGGCCACGTAGCGTTCGGCGTGAATGTAGCGGATGCGCGCCTGCGGGTTCTTGGCATACACGTGGTTGCCAATCGCCTGGATCAAGTGAGTCTTACCCAGCCCCACGCCGCCATAGACGAACAGCGGGTTGTAGGCGGCATCACCCGGGTTCTCGGCAATCTGCAGCGCGGCGGCGCGTGCCAGCTGGTTGCCCTTACCGGTTACCAGGGTATCGAAGGTGAACGCCGGGTTGAGACGGGTGCTTTCATGACCGCCGCCGATGGCCTTGAGCGCAGTCTGCTTGGGCGAGGCGGCCATCGACGGTGCGGCCGACTTGTCGGCGCCGACATCGACCGCCGCCACGTTGGCCGCAGCCGCCGGCGCACTGCCGCCACGGGCGCTGGCCTTGGGCGGCGTCAGCGCGGCCGGCGCAGCGCCAGCCGGGGCACCGATGCGCAGTTCCACCGGCAGTTCGCCCAGCAGTTCAATCGCCAGTGCCTCGATACGCGCCAAGAAGCGATCCTTGATGAACTGCAGGATGAAGCGGTTGGGCGCGTACAACACCACCGCTTCCTCGGCCACTTCGGCGGCCAGGGGGCGGATCCAGGTGTTGAATTGCTGCGAGGAGAGCTCTTCCTCAAGCCGCGTCAGGCACAGGGGCCAGAATTGTTCCGGTTCGGTCATCAATGAGTCATTAAAAACAAAATCCCGCCGCAAGCATTTTTGAAGCGACGGGAACGGCTGCCGGCTTGTGGCCGACAACATTTATTTGGGGTTCTGCTGAGGGGGCCGGGCTGCTCGTTGCCAGTAGCAGGCAGCGGGAACAGACTCGGCAGCAGAGCGGCATCTGCAAGAGGGGTAATTCTATAGTGTTTGATCAAAGTTATCCACAGCACTGCAAGCTTTTTACGCAATCCGCCAGCCAGACCAATGGCATTGATCGATGAAAATCAAACATTTGTTCTGTGTCATACCGCATCAGCCAACCCGCATCGCGGCGGCCAGCCCCCTCGACAAGGTTGACAAAACCCGGTTTTATCTGTGTAATCACGCGTTTATTTCCGTTTCGAAACAGGAAAATCATCATGAAACGTACTTACCAGCCGTCCAATACCCGTCGCAAGCGCACCCACGGTTTCCTCGTTCGTTCCAAGACCCGCGGTGGTCGTGCCGTTCTGGCCGCCCGTCGTGCCAAGGGTCGCAAGCGTCTGGCTGTATAACGCTTGGATCACACCTTTCGCCGTGCGCACCGGCTTTTGAAAACGGATGAGTTCTCATCCGTTTTTCATTTGCGCAACGCGCGCAGCAATACGCTGTTCCAGGTGTATGCCCGGCCCAACGGCCTGGATCACCCGCGACTGGGGCTGGTAGTCGGCAAGAAGGTCGCCAAGCGCGCCAATCGCCGCAACTACATCAAGCGCACGGTACGCGAGTGGTTTCGCTTGCACCGCGACACACTGCCGCCGATGGATTTTGTGGTGCGTTCACGCCAGGCATATCACCGTGACGAATACCATGACGCCATCGCAGCGTTGGCCGCACTCTTTGCTAAACTAGCGCGATGTCGCAACTCCTGATCCTGCTGGTGCGTTTTTACCAGCTGGCCATCAGCCCGTGGCTTGCGCCGCGGTGCCGCTACCAGCCGACCTGCTCCAGCTACGCCCTCGAGGCCCTGAGAAAGCATGGCGCGCTCAAGGGCGGCCTACTTGCGACACGACGGATTTGCCGTTGCCACCCATGGGGCGGCAGCGGTTATGACCCGGTTCCCTGACCTTTCCGGTAAGTAAGATGGACTCCAAACGACTGATCATCTTCATCGCGCTGTCCTTCGGCATTCTGCTGCTGTGGCAGAACTACTTCGCGCCGAAGCCCACCGCCAAACCCGCCGTGCACCAACAGGCCAGCGCGGCAGCCTCCAGCAATGGCGACGTTCCGGCCACTGCAGCCACCCCGGTAGCCGACAGCAGCAAGCTTTCGCGCGGCCAACGTGTGGTAGTGGACACCGACGTGTTGCACGCCGAGATCGACACCAACGGTGGCGACCTGCGTAGCCTGCAGCTGAAAAAGCACAACGCTGCCGAGGACGCCAGCAAGCCGTTCGAGCTGTTCACCGACAAGGGTGAGCGCCTGTACGTGGCGCAGACCGGCCTGATCGCCGCCGGCAACGCTGCGCTGCCGACCCACAAGACCGTATTCAGCGCCGAGCAGACCAGCTACACCCTGCAAGGCGACAAGGTGGAAGTGAAGCTGACCGCTCCCGATGCCAACGGTGTGAAGGTAAGCAAGGTCTACACCTTCAAGAAGGGCAGCTACCTGATCGACGTGCGTTACGACATTGCCAACGGCACTGCCGCCCCGCTGTCCACCACCGCCTACTACCGCCTGCTGCGTGACGGCAAGGCCCCGGAAGGCGAAGGCCGCTTTGCCCACACCTTTACCGGCCCGGCGGTATACACCGCGGAAAACGCCTTCCAGAAAGTGGATTTCTCCGATCTGGACAAAGGCAAGGCCGAGTACACCAAGAATGCCGACAACGGCTGGGTAGCCATGATCCAGCACTACTTCATGAGTGCCTGGATTCTGAAGCCATATGAAGGCAGTGCCGTGTGCGCCAACGCGCAGGCATGTACCTTCCAGCTGGAGCCGAAAAACGGCAGCTATTCCGCCGCCGTGATGGTGAATGTTGCCCCGATCGCCGCCGGCAAGAGCGCGTCGTTCACCGTGCCGCTGTATGCCGGCCCGGAGGAATACAACATCATCACCAAAGTGGCTGACGGCATGGCCTACGCCAAGGACTTCGGCAAGGTACACATCTTCGCCTCGCCGCTGTTCTGGCTGCTGACCAAGCTGCATGCCCTGGTACAGAACTGGGGCTGGGCCATCGTGTTCCTGACCCTGCTGGTAAAAGCCGCGTTCTACCCGCTGACCGCCGCCTCCTACCGCTCCATGGCCAAGATGAAGGCGCTGGCGCCACGTCTGGAAACGCTGAAGCAGCAGCATGGCGACGACCGCATGAAGTTCCAGCAGGCGGTGATGGAGATGTACAAGACCGAGAAGGTCAACCCGCTGGGCGGCTGCCTGCCGATGCTGATCCAGATTCCGGTGTTTATCGGCCTGTACTGGGCGCTGCTGGCTTCCGTTGAGCTACGTCAGGCGTCCTGGATGTACATCGTCGATCTGGCGCGCCCAGATCCGTACTACATCCTGCCGGTACTGATGGCGGTGAGCATGTTCGCGCAGACCTTCCTCAACCCGCCGCCGGCCGACCCGATGCAGGCGAAGATGATGAAGATCATGCCGCTGGCGTTCTCTGCCATGTTCTTCTTCTTCCCGGCCGGCCTGGTACTGTACTGGGTAGTCAACAACCTGCTGTCCATCAGCCAGCAGTACTACGTGAACAAGAAGATCGAAAACGCCCGCAAGGCGGCACTGCAGTCGTAAGCTGCGGCCAACCTTGCAAGGTAAAATCCAAGCCCGGCCACATGGCCGGGCTTTTTGATATACCTAAAGAGTGTGCTCACGGTCTAGCGAGCTAGAGCGAGACAAGGCAAAAACGGCTGAGGAAGCGGAGTTTACACGTGGTAAATGAGCATTCCGAAGTCGTTTTTAACGCCGTATCGCCGAAGCGCAGCAGATTGTGAGCCCGCTCTAAGCAAGACCATGTCGTCAGCGCTTGCCACCCGCGTGCCCTGCCGACATGGCCCTGAACCGGAAACCAGCATGAATCTCGCCTACACCCCCAGCACCATCTGCGCCGTTGCCACCGCCCCC
>CAMLGD010000193.1 GCA_946479405.1 uncultured Vogesella sp. | reverse complement strand
TGGCGATGTGCGACAGGATCAGCAGCACGCTGAAGAACACCGGGCGCAGCGACGGAATCAGGATGCGGCGGTAGATGGTGGGTAGCGATGCACCATCCACCTGTGCAGCCTTGATGATGGAATCATCGATACCGCGCAGGCCGGCCAGGAACAGCGCCATCACGAAGCCGGAGCTTTGCCACACGCCGGCAATCACCACGGTGTAGATGGACATGTCCGGGTTCACCAGCCAGTCGAAGGTGAAGTTGCTGAAACCCCAGTCGTTGACCACCTTCTGCAGACCCATTTCCGGGTTCAGCATCCACTTCCAGGCGGTACCGGTCACCACGAAGGACAAGGCCATCGGGTACAGGTAGATGGTGCGCAGCGCGCCTTCGGCACGGATTTTCTGATCCAGCAGCACCGCCATCAGCAGGCCGACGATCAGGCAGCACAGAATGAACAGGCTGCCGAAAATGCCAAGGTTGGCCGCAGCGGTCCACCAGCGCTCGTTTTCAAACAGCGCCTGGTATTGCACCAGCCCGGCCCACTCGAAACGGGGCATCAGGCGGGATTCAGTAAAAGAGAGCCAGCCGGTAAAGGCGATAAAGCCGTAGACGAAGATCAGGCTGGCAGCCAGCGTCGGCGACAACACCAGCTTGGGCAGCCAGCGGTCGGCCAGCGCGCGCAGGCCTTGAGTAGCGGAGGCAGACATGTGAGTTCCTTGCTGTCTCGGATCAAGCGGCACCGTTCACGCTGCCTGGCGGCAGCGCGGGCGAACGGCGAGAGCAGGCATCCGCCCCCGCCGGGCGGCGGGGGACTGGATGCGGTTACAACGTCAGGATCAGCGTACCGCGCTGGCCTTGGCCAGACGCTCGGTGGCCTGCTGCGGGGTCATGTTGGAGTTCATGAACTGCGAGATCACGTCCACCATGGCGCCTTCGGTAGCGGACGGCATCGCCATCTTGTGCGCGAAGCTCGGCACCAGCTTGTTGCTCTTGGCAGCAGCGTTCATGTCGAAGTTGGACTTCTTGGCGCAGGCATCGAACTTGGTCAGCGGGGTGTCCAGACGTGCCGGGATGGAGCCCTTGTTCAGGTTGAACACTTCCTGGAACTGCGGGCTCATGATGGTGGCAGCCAGATCCGCCTGCGCTTTCACTGCCGCCGGGGATTTCTGCTGGAACATCGCCATGGAGTCGATGTTGAAGGTGAAGGCATTCTGCGTGCCCGGGGCATCCAGACACAGGAAGTCCTTGCCCGGTACCTTGCCGGCGGCGGTGAACTCGCCCTTGGCCCAGTCACCCATGAACTGCATGCCGGCCTTGCCGTTGATCACCATGGCGGTGGCCAGGTTCCAGTCACGGCCGGCGGCACCCTTGTCAATGTAGGTCTTGATCTTGGCCATGGTCTCGAACACCTTGACGGTGGTCGCACCACCGACGGTGGCCTTGTCCAGCTTCACGAAGGCTTTCTGGTAGTAGTCGGCACCGCCCACGCCCAACGCTACCGATTCAAACAGGGTGGCATCCTGCCACGGCTGGCCGCCATGGGCGATCGGCTGGATGCCGGCTTTCTGCAGCTTGTCGGCAGCCACGAAGAATTCCGGCCAGGTTTTCGGTACGGTAGCGCCGGCTTTCTTGAACGCTTCCGGGTTCACCCACATCCAGTTCACGCGGTGCACGTTCACCGGGGCGGCCACGTACTTGCCCTTGTACTTCATGACATTGCTGACCACTTTGGGCAGCTGCTTGTCCCAGTTGCCGGCCTTGGCAACGGAATCGATATCGGCCAGCACGCCTTCGGCACCCCACTCCTGGATTGCCGGGCCCTTGATCTGGGCGGCGGTCGGCGGGTTGCCGGATACCACGCGGGTCTTCAGTGCGGTCATGGCGTTATCGCCACCGCCACCGGCCACGGCGAAGTCTTTCCAGGTATGGCCCTTGGCGGTCATCATCTTTTTCAGTTCGGCAGCGGATTTGGCTTCGCCACCGGAGGTCCACCAGTGCAGTACTTCCACATCACCAGCCATCGCGGTTGCCGGCAGCAGGGTTGCGGCCAGTACGGCCACGGTCAGACGCTTCAATTCCATGTTCCATCTCCTGTCGTGTTGTGTCGTCGCCCGGCGGTGTTGGTTTATGTGCGGGCAGACTTCCGCCGCGGGGCAACTCTCCTTGCCGGTTCCGCGGTTGGGTGAACTATAGCCGCGAGCTGTAAGTTTTACGTAAGTTTTTGACAGGATTGCCGTAAGGAAACGCGACAGATTAGGTGCGCCGCATCATGACATAGGCGTTAATTGCCACAGAATTGGGCATGCCCGCGATATTGCACCGCAACAACAGCAGCAAAAGTAGTGTCGCAACTACACACGCGACAGGGTTGCCGCCGCCGCAACGGCAGCGATTCAGCGTGCCACCGGGCTGGACAGCGGCAGCAGCAGGCAGGCGCGCAGGCCACCGCCCGGGTTGTCATCCAGCCGGATGCTGGCGCCGTGGCGGCGGGCAATTTCCTGCACGATGGCCAGGCCCAGGCCGCAGCCCTTGCCCTTGCCCTCGGCGCTGCCGCGGTAGAAGCGCTCGAACACCCGCTCGCGCTCGCTCTCCGGAATGCCCGGACCGTTGTCGCGCACTTCCAGCCGCGCCTGGCTGCCGTCGCGCGCCAGCCACAGCGTGATTTCACCACCGCGCGGGGTGTAGCTGATGGCGTTGTCCAGCAGGTTGGCCACCAGTTCGCGCAGCAGGCCGGCATGGCCGTACACCGGCAGCGCGCCTTCCTCGCCTTCCACCCCCAGATCCTGCCCCGCCGCCAGCGCACGCGGCACCGCCTCGGCCGCCACTTCGCGCGCCAGCGCCGCCAGATCCAGCGGCGCCAGCTGCAGCCCGGCTTCCGGCTCGGCACGCGCCAGCGCCAGCAGCTGGTTCACCACGCGGATCGAGCGCGCGACGCTGGTTTCCACCTGCCGCAGCTGCCGCAAGGCCAGCGGCAGATCCGGCGCCGCTTCCGCCAGTTCCGCCTGCACCAGCTCGGTCTGCGATTTCAGCCCGGCCAGCGGCGTGCGCAGCTGGTGCGCGGCATCGGCGATGAAGCGCCGCTGCTGCGCCACCTGCGCGTGCACTTCGTCCAGCAGGGTATTGATGGCGCTGGCCAGGGTGCGCACCTCGGCCGGTGCGTTGTCGATCTCGATCGGCGCCAGATCGCGCGGGCTGCGATCCTCTACCGTGCGGCGCAGGCTGCGCAGTGGTGACAGGCCACGGCTGACCCCGGCCCACACCAGCACGCTGGTCAGCGAGATCAGCAGCAGCAGCGGCAGGCCCATGTCGAACAGGATGCGCCGCGCCAGCTCCGCCGACAGCGTGCGGCTCTTGGCCACCTGCACCAGCATCAGCTCCGGCTTGTCCGGCGTGCCGGCCGGCAGGTATTGCGCCGCCACGCGCACATCCAGCTTGCCGAGCTTGCCGTTGTAGAAGAAGGTTTCCCCGTGCGGGGCGCTGCTGCCCAGCGGCGGGCGCGGCATCGCCGGCTCGCCGAGCAGGAACGCCTCCGGCGGCGAGCTCACCATGTAGTAGACGCGGTCGTCCGGGTCCTGCTCCAGCACGTCGCGCGCGGCACGCGGAAAGTCGACATAGAAGCCGTTGCCGAACGGCTTCACCTGCCGCGCCAGCGCACTGCTGGACTTGGCCAGCGTGCGGTCGATCACCTCGTTGGCGTAGGCCAGCGTCAGCTGGTAGGCGAGGAAGGCCGCACCCAGCCACAGCACCAGCTGCGGCAGCAGCAGCCACAGCAGCAATTGCCGCCGCAGCGACAGCTGGCGCGGGCGGGCGGCGCTCATGCGGCCAACCTTGCGACAGCGCGCGAAACGCCCACTGTCATTGCGATACTGCGTTGCTCACCCAAAATGCCTCCTTAGCCATCAACCATATGCGGCGGCGGCAGTGTCGTTCGCGCCTTGTCTCGCTTGGCAAGCGGGGCGTTGCGAGGTGCCGCAAGGTTGGCCGCATCGACTACTCCGCCGCCAGCAGGTAGCCCAGGCCGCGCACCGCGCGCACGCCGACGCCGCTGCCATCCAGCTTCTTGCGCAGGCGGTGCACATACACCTCCACCGCATTGGCACCCACCTCTTCGCCGTCGCCGGACAGCTCGGTGGCGATCTGCTCCTTGGTCACCACCCGGTCGGCGTTGCCCATCAGGATGTCCAGCAACTGCAGTTCGCGCGCCGACAGCTCCAGCGGCTGGTTGTCGGCCCAGGCGCGCTGGCCGCTGCGGTCCAGCCGCAGGCGGCCAAAGCGCAGCTCGTCGCGCTGCTGGCTGTCCACCACCCGGTGGCGGCGCAGCAAGGCGCGGATGCGCGCCTCCAGCTCCGGGAATTCGAACGGCTTCACCAGGTAGTCGTCGGCGCCGGCATCCAGCCCGGCGACGCGATCTTCCATGCTGTCCAGCGCGGTCAGGATCAGGATCGGCAGCGCCGGCTTGTGCACGCGCACATTGCGCAGCACCTGCAGGCCATTCAGCCCCGGCAGGCCGATGTCGAGGATCACCGCATCGAACGCGTCATCCAGCAGACGCTGCTGCGCCGTGATGCCATCGGCGGCATGCTCGGTGTCAAACCCCAGCCGCGCCAGCCGCGTCAGCAGCGCGTCGGCCAGAACGGTGTCGTCTTCGGCAACAAACAGTTTCATGGTGATAACCGGCTAAGTGACAGTGGCAGATGGTATGTCAAAACAGCATCCGGCGGCATGGCGCGCTGCCACGCCCGCAGCTGGCGTGTCGCGCCATCCGTCCGGAGCGGGCCACGGCGGGGGGCCGGTAGCAGCCAACGTTGGCCGCAAGCTGTCCGCCCGCCTTGTCCGCGGCGGCGGGCAAAAAAAAACGGCGTGCCGGGGAGAGTCGGCACGCCTGCTAAAGAAACGAAAAGCAACAAAACACACCATCCCGCAGCGCGTGTCTGACGGAAAGGATCGGGTGGCGGCCACCAGCGCCGGCTGTCAGGCGTCCAATCCGGGACAGGCCGGCCGGCGGCAACCGCCGGCACATGCCGGCAATAACCGTTGGTCCGCTACGCCTTAGCGTACGGCCAGTGCGCTGGCTTCCTTGGCCAGTGCGGTGATCTTGGCCCAGTCCTGGGTGGCGAGCGCCGCTTCCGGGGTCAGCCAGCTGCCGCCCACCGCCAGCACGTTCGGCAGTGCCAGGTAGTTGGCCGCATTGGAAGCATCGATGCCGCCGGTCGGGCAGAAACGCAGTTCCGGCAGCGGGCCGGCCAGCGCCTTGAGCAGCTTGATGCCGCCCACCGCCTCGGCCGGGAACAGCTTGAGGATGTTGAAGCCTTCGTCCTGGGCGTGCATCGCCTCGGACGGCGTGGCCACGCCGGGGATGAACGGCACGCCGGAGGCGCGCGCGGCGGCGGCCAGCTCCGGGGTCAGGCCCGGGCTGAGGCCGAACTGCGCGCCGGCATCCAGCGCCGCTTCCAGGTGGGCACGGGTGCGCACGGTGCCGGCGCCTACCAGCGCGTCCGGCACTTCATCGCGGATGCGGCGCATGGCCGCCAGCGCCGCCTTGGTGCGCAGGGTGATTTCCAGGGTGCGGATGCCGCCAGCCACCAGGGCACGCGCCAGATCCACCGCAACGGCGGCGTCGTTGACCACGATTACCGGCATTACCGGGCTTTGGCGAAGCAGATTCAAAGCGTCCATGTCTGTCCTTGTCCTTTCGAGCCGCTGGCAGTGCGCCTGTATTGGCTCAGGCGTGCTGCGGGGTTTTGTTGCGGCTCATGTTAGTGGCTGGCTTGCGGCCAACCTTTGCGCTATTGCGTGATTAACGATCAGCCTTGTTGCGTCCACAGCGGGTGGGAGAAGGTCATTGCGCCCTCTTCCGCCGCGGTGGCCAGCTGGCGCATGCCGGCGAACAGGTCGCGGCCGGTGCCGAACTGCTTACCGCTCAGGTCGATACGCGCCGGCTGGCGGGCCGCCCATTCGGCAGCCGGTACCAGCACGGTCAGCTCGCCCTTGTCGGCATCCAGCCGCACCAGGTCGCCGTCCTGCACCTTGCCGATGTCGCCACCCAGCAGTGCTTCCGGCGATACGTGAATCGCCGCCGGCACCTTGCC
>CAMLGD010000192.1 GCA_946479405.1 uncultured Vogesella sp. | reverse complement strand
GTCTGGACATGTTCAAGAACTACGCGCATCGCGCCCAGGTGTTCATCGACACCGTGGCCGCGATCCAGGCAGAGGAGTCACGCTGATGGTCAGCCTCGGCCAGCGCACTACCGTAACCGCCATCACCGCGCTGGATGAAGCGCTGATGTGGGCGATTGCGCTGCTGCTGTCCATCAGCCTGGTGATGGTGTATTCGGCGTCGATTGCCTACGCCGAGGCCGATCCAGCCACCAACAACCGCTACTTCTACCTGTTCCGCCACATGATCTTCATGACCATTGGCCTGGTCGGCGCTTACATCACCTTCCAGGTGCCGACCAGTATCTGGCAGCAGTACGCCGGCAAGTTCTTCCTGCTGGCCGGCTTCCTGCTGGTGCTGGTGCTGATTCCGGGTATCGGCAAGGTGGTGAACGGTTCGCGGCGCTGGATCAACCTGTTTGTATTGAATTTGCAGCCGTCGGAAGTGATGAAGTTGGCCGCCGCGATCTACGCCGCCGATTACACCGTGCGCAAGGCGGCCAAGCTGCACAGCTTCCGCCAGGGCTTTTTGCCGATCCTGGTGGCCATCGTGTTCGTGGCCATGCTGCTGCTGCTGGAGCCGGACTTCGGCGCACTGATGGTGGTGATGAGCATCACCATGGGCATCGTGTTCCTCGGCGGCATCAACCTGCGCATCTTTGCCGGGCTGGCGGCGATGGCGGTGGTGGCGATTGCACTGCTGATCATCACCTCGCCGTACCGCCTGAAGCGGGTGCTGGGTTTCCTCGACCCGTGGGACGACCCGTACGGCAAGGGCTACCAGCTCAGCCATTCGCTGATCGCCATCGGCCGCGGCGAATGGTGGGGTGTGGGACTGGGCGGCAGTGTGGAGAAGTTGTTCTACCTGCCGGAGGCGCATACCGATTTCATCATGGCGGTGATCTCGGAAGAATTCGGTTTTATCGGCATCTGTGCGGTGCTGGGGCTGTATGCCTGGATCGTGCGCCGCGCGTTCCACATTGGCGTGGAAGCGAAAAAGCTGGAGCGCTACTACCCGGCGCTGGTGGCGCAGGGCATCGGCATCTGGCTGGGCATCCAGACCTTCTTCAATGTCGGCGTGAACATGGGTTTGCTGCCGACCAAGGGCCTGACCCTGCCGCTGATGTCGTTTGGCGGCTCGGCCATGCTGTGCAACCTGGCCTCGCTGGCGGTGCTGTTGCGAGTGGATTTTGAAAATAGACGCCTGATGCGAGGTTTCAAGGTTTGAAACCTCGCATGCACAAGCCGTAAGGCGAGTGGAGCGCAGCGGCGAAGGAAAAACAGCAGTTGGCGTTTTAAGGTTTAAAGCCGCGCAGCGGTACTGAAAAACAGGCAGTCAGGCTTTAACGATGTACTCCCGCGGCCAACGTTGGCCGCAGGCAAAGACACAAGGCAGAGAAGACAAAGATGGCAAAGCGTACGGTCATGGTGATGGCAGCAGGCACGGGTGGACACATTGTCCCCGGCATCGCGGTGGCGCGCGAGCTGCAGAACCGCGGCTGGGACGTGGTGTGGATCGGCACCGAGCGCGGCATGGAAAACAAGCTGGTGCCGCCCACCGGCTTCCCGCTGGTGCGGCTGCCATTCCACGGCGTGCGCGGCAAGGGCCTGTTCGGCTCGCTGAAGGGTGTGCTGCAACTGGGCGTGGCCTTCGTGCAGAGCCTAAAGCTGATGCTGCAGCATCGCCCGGACGTGGTGCTGGGCATGGGTGGCTACGTGTGCCTGCCCACCGGTCTGGCCGGTGCGCTGCTGTGGAAGCCGCTGGTGATGGTGAATGCCGACGCCGGCTTGCTGCTGAGCAACAAGGCACTGCTGCCGTTTGCCGACCATCTGGCCTGCGGCTTCGATGGCGATGCCGCCAGGCTGAAGAAGGCGGTGGTCACAGGTAACCCGGTACGCGCCGAGATCGAGAACATGGCGGTGCCGGCACAACGTTTTGCCGGCCGTACTGGCCCGCTGCGCGTGCTGGTGGTGGGCGGCAGCCTGGGGGCCAAGGTGCTGAACGATACCCTGCCGCAGGCACTGGCGGCGATGCCAGTCGAAGTGCGGCCGCTGCTGACGCACCAGACCGGCGAGAAGAATTTTGCGGCGGTGGAGCAGGCGTACGCCGCTGCCGGACTGAAGGTTGGCCGCGATGTGACGCTGCTGCCGTTTATCGACAACATGGCGGCGCTGCTGGCCGAGTGCGACGTGATCCTGTGCCGTGCCGGTGCCATCACCGTCAGCGAACTGTGCGCTGCCGGCGTGCCCAGTATCCTGGTGCCGCTGGTGGTGTCCACCACCTCGCACCAGCGTGATAACGCGGCATGGATGGCGGCCAATGGCGCGGCGATTCACCTGTCGCAAAAAGACATGAACCCGCAGCAACTGGCAACCCTGCTGGCGGGTCTTACCCGCCCGCAGCTGCTGCAGATGGCCGAACAGGCACGCACGCTGGCCAAACCGGCCGCGGCGGCCAAAGTGGCCGATCTGTGCCAGGCACTGGCGGATAGCGAATAGGACTGGGCCCCGACGGGACCCGAGCAAGAGAAGACATAATGAAACATCGAGTCAAACACATTCACTTTGTCGGCATCGGCGGCGTCGGCATGTGCGGCATCGCCGAGGTGCTGCTGAACCTGGGCTACACCGTGTCCGGTTCCGACATGGCCGACAATGCCGCCACCAAGCGCCTGACCGAGCAGGGTGCGCGCATCCACTTCGGCCATGACGCTACCTATATCCAGGGCGCCGACGTGGTGGTGACTTCCACCGCGGTAAAGGCGGACAACCCGGAAGTGATGGAAGCGCAGGCACGCCATATTCCGGTGATTCCGCGCGCGATGATGCTGGCCGAGCTGATGCGCTTCAAGCAGGGCATCGCCATTGCCGGCACCCACGGCAAGACCACCACCACCAGCCTGACCGCCTCGGTGCTGGGTGCGGCCAACCTTGACCCGACCTTCGTGATCGGCGGCAAGCTCACCGCCGCCGGCACCAATGCCCGTCTGGGCAGTGGCGAATACCTGGTGGCCGAGGCCGACGAGTCCGATGCCTCCTTCCTGCACCTGCAGCCGGTGATGGCGGTGATCACCAATATCGACGCCGACCACATGGACACCTACGAGCACAGCTTCGACAAGCTGAAGCAGGCCTTCGTCGACTTTCTGCACCGCCTGCCGTTCTACGGCCGCGCCGTGCTGTGCCTCGACGACGCCAACGTGCGCGAGATCCTGCCGCGCGTCACCAAGCCGGTGACCACCTACGGGTTCTCCGACGACGCCGACGTGCAGGCGGCCAACGTGCGCGCCGTGGGCGGCCAGATGCACTTCGACGTGGTGGCCAGGAACGGCAATCAGCTGCACTTCCCGGTGGTGCTCAACCTGCCGGGGCGGCACAACGTGCTGAACGCGCTGTCGGCCATCGCCATCGGCCTGGAATGCGGCGCCGACGTGGCGTCGATCCAGCAGGGGCTGGCCGAATTCGCCGGCGTCGGCCGGCGCTTCCAGCGCTACGGCGAGGTGGCCTGTCCGTCCGGCGGCCACTTCACCCTGGTCGACGACTACGGCCACCACCCGGTGGAAATGGCCGCCACGCTGGCAGCGGTGCGCGGCGCCTTCCCGACCCAACGCCTGGTGCTGGCGTTCCAGCCGCACCGTTACACCCGCACCCGCGACCTGTTCGAGGATTTCGTGAAAGTGCTGTCCACCGTGGATGCGCTGCTGCTGGCCGAGGTGTACGCCGCCGGCGAGGCGCCGATCGTGGCGGCAGACGGCCGCGCGCTGGCGCGCGCGGTACGCGTGGGCGGCAAGGTGGAACCGCTGTTCGTCGAGCAGATTACCGATATGCAGCAGACCATCAGCGATATCGCGCGCGACGGTGACGTGGTGATCACCATGGGCGCCGGCTCCATCGGCGGCATCCCGGCCAAGCTGGTAGCCGCCGCCAAGGCCTGACACAGACACAAGGTTGGCCGCATGCGCTACATGCGGCAGCAAGGAAGCAAGATGAAGCAGTTTGGCAAAGTGGCAGTAGTGATGGGCGGTAGCTCGGCAGAGCGCGAAGTGTCGCTAATGAGCGGCGGTGGCGTGCTGGCGGCGCTGCAGAGCCAGGGCGTGGATGCACATGCCTTCGACCCGGCGGAAAAGCCGCTGGCGGCGCTGAAGGCAGAGGGCTTTGCCCGCGTATTCAACATCCTGCATGGCCCGTTCGGTGAGGACGGCACACTGCAGGGCGCGCTGGAAGCGATGGGCATGCCGTACACCGGTTGCGGCGTGCTGGCGTCTGCCATCTGCATGGACAAGTGGCGTACCAAGCTGTTGTGGAAGGGCGCCGGCCTGCCGATTCCGTCCTTCGAGCTGCTGAACGACGACAGCGACTTTGCCGCTATCGAAGCCGAGCTGGGGCTGCCGATTTTCGTCAAGCCGTCCACCGAAGGCTCCAGCATCGGCGTGACCAAGGTGAAGAATCCGGGCGAGCTGAAGGCCGCCTACGAGGAAGCACGTAAGTACGACAGCATCGTGATTGCCGAGCAGTTCATCGGCGGCGGTGAGTACACCTGTGCAGTGATCGATGGCAAGGCCTATCCGACCATCAAGATCGAGCCGGCTACCGAGTTCTACGACTACCAGGCCAAGTATTTCCGCGACGATACCGTGTACCGCTGCCCGTCCGGGCTGCCTCCGGAAATTGAACAGCGCGCACGCGAGCTGGCGCTGCAGGCGTTCCGCGTGCTGGGCTGCCGCGGTTGGGCGCGGGTGGACTTCCTGATGGACGAGCAGGGCGGCATCTACCTGCTGGAAGTGAATACCAACCCAGGCATGACCAGTCACAGTCTGGTGCCGATGGCGGCGCGAGCCGAAGGTCTGTCATACGAAGACCTGTGCGTAAAGGTGCTGGCTGCAGCTCATGTGGGATAACCATGCAGTACTGCGGGCAGTGGCCAACCTGCTGCTGACCGCGTCGTTATTGATGTTGCTGTATGCCGGAGGCTTCTGGCTGACACACGCGCCGCTGTTCCCGGTGAAGCGGATCCACATCAGTGGAGAAGTGAACAAGGTGACGCCGGTGCAGTTGAAGTACATCGCGCAGAACGAGCTGACCGGCACGTTCTTCACGCTGGACATCGACAAGACCCGCGGGGCGTTCGAAAAGCTGCCGTGGGTGCGCCAGGTACAGGTACGGCGCACCTGGCCGGACCGGCTGGATATTGCCGTCAGCGAACACGTGGCGCTGGCACGCTGGGGTGATTCGGGGCTGATCAGCACCGAGGGGCGCTGGTTCGATGCCGCCAGCGACCAGCCGCTGCCGGTGCTGTTCGGTCCGGCGGCGACAGAGAAGGAAATGGTGAAGATGCTGCAGGCCGCAAGGCAGCAGCTGATGCCGGTACGCCTGCAGCCGGCCCGACTGTGGTTGTCGGAGCGCGAGGCGTGGCGGATGGAACTGGATAACGGGATCACGCTGGAACTGGGGCGTGGCGCGGTGATGGAGCGGCTGGCGCGCTTTGCGCTGCACTGGCCGCGCAGCCTGGCCACGCTGCCCTACCACATCACGTATGTGGATTTGCGTTACCCCAACGGATTCGCCGTGCGGATGCCTGATTACAAGGCGCCGCCGGTGGCAGGAAAGAAGCTTTGAGCTTGGAGCGACAGGTGAGCAAACCTAAGGAAAGCAAGAACATGCTGGTCGGCCTGGATATCGGCACGTCCAAGATCGTAGCGATCGTGGCGGAGGTGCTGGAAGAAGGTCAGATCAATATCGTCGGCATGGGCCAGGTGCCTTCGCGCGGCCTGAAACGCGGCATGGTGGTGAATATCGAATCCACCGTGCAGGCGATCCAGCGCGCGCTGGAAGAGGCCGAGCTGATGGCCGACTGCAAGATCAACGAGGTGTTTACCGGCATTGCCGGCAGCCACATCAAGAGCGTGAATTCGCACGGCATGGTGGCGATCAAGGACCGCGAAGTGACGCAGATGGATATCGACCGCGTGATCGAGACTGCGCGTGCGGTGTCGATTCCGCCGGATCACCAGGTGCTGCACATCCTGACCCAGGAATACAGCATCGACGGCCAGGAAGGTG
>CAMLGD010000191.1 GCA_946479405.1 uncultured Vogesella sp. | reverse complement strand
ACCATGCGCCGCACCCTGCCCTCGCTGATGGCCCTGCAGTGCTTTGAAGCTGCCGTGCGCCACCTGAGCTTTACCCGCGCCGCCGAGGAACTGAACCTGACGCAAAGCGCGGTCAGCCGGCAGATTCGCGGCCTGGAAGACTTCATCGGCCGCCCCTTGTTCGAGCGGGTAAAGCAGCGGCTGGTGCTGACCGTGGCCGGCGAAGCCTACGCCGCAGCGATACAGGACGTGCTGGACCGCGCCGAATCCGCCACGCTGCAGCTGATGGCCTATCGCGGCGAGGGCGGCGTGCTGACCGTGGCCATGCTGCCCACCTTCGGCTCGCGCTGGCTGGTGCCGCGGCTGGTGGATTTCAGCGCGCAGTACCCGGATATCCAGCTCAACCTGGTGACCCAGGTGCGGCCGTTCGATTTCGACAAGGTGGAGGCCGACGTGGCGATCCACTTCGGCCCGGCGCTGTGGCCGGGTGCCATCTGCCACCGGCTGATGGGCGAGGACATCGTGCCGGTGTGCGCCCCCGGTCTGCTGCAACAACCGCTGAGCGACGTGCGCGAGCTGCTGGACTACACCCTGCTGCAGCACACCACCCGGCCGCAGGCGTGGAACGACTGGCTGTCTGCCGCCGGGCTGCAGGACATGGATACCCACCAGCCCAGCCTGCTGACCGGCCCGCGCTTCGAGCATTTCTTCATGGTGATCCAGGCCGCGGTAGCCGGCCTTGGCATTGCGGTGCTGCCGCAGTTCCTGGTGCAGGAAGAGCTGGCCAGCGGCCGGCTGGTGCTGGCGCTGGACAAGCCGGTACGCAGCCAGCACGCCTACTACCTGGTGCATCCGGCCACCCGCACCGATGTCTACAAGGTGCGCGTGTTCCGTGAATGGCTGCTGGCGCAGGCGGCGCAGGCAGAAGCGACAGGCTGAAGGTTGGCCGCGGGCCGTTTGCGGCCAACCCTGCGATGGCTACGCCACGCTCAGTGGATGAAGGTCAGGAAACTCCACGCCACCACGATGTTCCACATCAGCGCGAAGCCCACCGAGAAGCTGATACCGGACAACACCGCCCAGAGGTGAAACAGCTGCTCCCAGTCCGGCACCTGCAGCGCCAGATCCTTGGCCAGATGGTGGCTGGCCAGCAGCAGCGCACACAGGATCGCCCACTTCAGCAGATAGCCCGGCAGGTATTTGCGCTGCTCGCGGTTGTAGCGATAGTTCTGCTCGCGCAGCAGCGCGTCGCCGTGGGAGACATCGCGAAACAGCCAGTAGGGAATGAAGTAGAGATACAGCAGGTGCAGCAATCCGGGTTCCGGTGTGGTGGCCATGATCGTGTCTCCAGCTGATGCCAAAGCGGCGTGCGCCGCCTTGCCGCGGTAGCCCGCCTGTTGCTGCGGCCACCTTGATCACACTATAGACACCACCATCCGGCACCGACGTCCACATGGTACGAAGCCGCCCAACTGCAAACGCGCAGTTAAGGCTAGTAGGCATGCGGCCAACCTTGCACTGCATCTAAGCCTGCCTACGGGAAGCACGGCCAGACGCGGCCCTAGCTTGAAGGCTTGCCCGTGGAAACAGGCCGTTCTTGCACCCGCAATCTGGCAACAAGCAGTGAGTAACAGCTGCAGAAAAAATAAAACAGTGGGAAGGTCCGTATGCCGGCATCCACGGCGACAACCCACTCCCCGAAAATGTGATACAGCCTGGCATCCGTAACACCACCAGCAGCTAGCTTGGTAAAGAAAAGAAAGGCCAACAAAGAAAGTAACAGGTGGTAAGCAGCATGCTGTTCAGGCTTCCTGCTTGAAAAAATAAGCAGAAGGCTGGCAATCGGTGCCAGAAATACTCCCGCGGAAAGCTGATTGATCAACTCGATATAAGCGCCATCAAACAGCCGCATCCCGCTTACCGATTGACCATATAAATTGATTCCAAACCATCTGAAACCACTACCGATACCAAGCCACTGCACCGTAATCATCACGACGACCCAAATCGGGGCGCATAGCCCATAGAGTGTCGTGCCAAACAAATAGCGCCCAATGCGTACTTTCACCCCGGACCCCTTCCGAATAGTTCGTAACCACAGCTTGGTTTGGACCGGCGAAACATTGCCTATCGCGTCAGAAACACACCATGTGCTCATGGTTGATACGGGACGCCTCAATAGCACTCAGCGCAGCTGCAGCACCATCTCGTGCCAGCTATGCCCGCCGTAGGCAGAGGCGGACGGCTGCAGGTAGCCAAAGCCGAAGCGCGCATATAGCGCGATGTGCTGCTCCCGGCACACCAGCAGGATGCTTTCCTTGCCCAGCCGGCGCATGCGCAGGATGAAGTTCTGCAGCAGGATCGCCGCCAGACCCTGGCCCTGGAAGTCCGGGTGCACCACCACCGACATGATCACCACGTGGCGGCCATCCGGGTGATGCCCCACCAGCTCCTTGAACGCGGTATCCGACAGCTCCACCCGGTCGGCGCAGCCGGAGTTGATAAAGCCGGCGATGCGGCCATCGATCTCCAGCAGCATGAAGCCAGCCGGATACTGGCGGATGCGCAACGCGATCTTCTCCAGCGTAGCCGCCTCGTCGCCTTCGTAGGCGCTGGTTTCAATCGCATAGCAGGCGTCGGCATCGTCGGGGGTCGGGGTGCGCAGGGTATAGTGCGGTAGCAGCATGGGGAGTCTCGGGGAAAGGCAAAGACGGCAGCATAGCGGCTGGCGGGCAGTGGCGGTAGGGTTCCGCAGTAGGGCGGATGCCCGAAGGGCGATCCGCCGGGATATTGGCGAGGCTGGCGGCCCGCAAGGTTGGCCGCATGCTGGCGGAACGCCCGGTACCAGCGGACTTTCGCCCTGCCACAGGTAGGTTAGCGTCGAGCTCGTAGTCCGGATAAGCGCGGCGCATCCGGGGATGTGCTCTTGTATCCGCTGCGCGGATGCTGTTTGAAGTCGCCGGTTCCGCCCGGCGCACGGGCCAGGGGGCGTGCCGCCGCCCCCTCGCGACCCCGCTCGCCCTAATGGTCCGCGAAACCCCGCCCAAAACGGCATTCGCCAGGCGCCGGCAATTCGCCGTTTGCTAACGTCAAACGGCTCAGCTGCCGTCTTAAAACCTGGCGAACACCGTTTTGACCGGCGCTCCCCGTAGGGCAATCTGGCGCCTCACAACGTTGGCCGCATGCTTTGAGCCAAGCTTATGCGGCCAACCCTTCGGTTTGTAGAACCGAACCGATGTGTCCCAAGCCCGTTGGCGCGAGCCGTGCAAAACGGTGCGCCCCGGGTGTTAAGCCGCCGCATGTCTGAGCCGCGCGACGGTAGCGCGCGGCGAGTTCGGCGGCGCCTGGGGCGTGCCATTTTGCACGGGGTTTCGAGCAGCCGTCGGGTCGCCTTTTCTTTGGGTACTTTCTTTTGGCGAAGCAAAAGAAAGTACCCCGTCCGCCGGGCGGAACCGGCAACTTCAAACAGCATCCGCGTAGCGGATACCAGAGCACATCCCCGGATGCGCTGCGCTTATCCGGGCTACGAGCTACGAGCTCAACACCAACCTACCGGTGGTAGGGCGCTCCGCCGGGATGTTGGCGAGACTGGCTGCCCGCAAGGCTAGCCGCATCCGCTGCTCCATGAAAAAAGGCCCGCACGCGGCGGGCCCAAGCAGGAGCAACGAAAGCAATCAGTGCATCAGAACGCCATGCCCGGCGACAGCTGGGCCGGCAGTGCCAGGCTGCCCGCTTCTACCGACGCCATCGGGTAGGCGCAGTAGTCGGCGGCGTAGTAGGCGCCCGGGCGGTGGTTGCCGGACAAGCCGGTGCCACCGAACGGTGCGGCGGAGGACGCACCGTTGGTCGGCTTGTTCCAGTTCACCACGCCGGCGCGGATATCCTGGTTGAAGCGCTGCCACAGCGCTGCGTCGTCGGCCAGCAGCGCGGCGGACAGGCCGTACTGAGTGCGGTTGGCGATCTGCAGCGCTTCATCGAAATCGTGGTAGCGGATGATCTGGCTCAGCGGGCCGAAGTATTCCTCGTCCGGCAGCTGGGCGGCGATGTCGGTCACGTCCAGGATGGCCGGGGTAACGAAGGCCTTGCCGTCTTCCAGCTGACGCATGGCCAGGATGGACTTGGCGCCCAGCGCCAGCAGTTTGTCCTGTGCGGCCAGCATGTGCTGTGCGGCTTTCAGCGACACCATGGCGCCCATGAACGGCTGCTCTTCGGCATCGTATTCGCCAACGGTGAGCTTGGCGGCCACTTCGGCAAAGCGGGCAATGAAGCGGTCGCCGAACTCGCCGTGCGGTACCAGCAGGCGGCGTGCGCAGGTGCAGCGCTGGCCTGCCGACAGGAAGGACGACTGGATGGCGTGGTGTACAGCGCCGTCCAGGTTATCCACCTCGGCCACCAGCATCGGGTTGTTGCCGCCCATTTCCAGCGCCAGCATGAAGCCCGGGCGGCCGGCGAACTGCTTGTGCAGTGCCACGCCGGTGGCGGAGCTGCCGGTGAACAGCAGGCCGTCGAGCTGCGGGTGCTGCGCCAGGGCGATGCCGGTATCGCGCTCGCCCTGCAGCAGGTTGATCACGCCAGCCGGCGCGCCAGCCTTTTCCCACAGTTTGATGGTGAGCTCGGCTACCAGCGGGGTGAGTTCCGACGGCTTGAACAGGATGGTGTTGCCGGCGATCAGCGCCGGAACGATATGGCCGTTCGGCAGGTGGCCGGGGAAGTTGTACGGGCCGTACACCGCCATCACGCCGTGCGGACGGTGGCGCAGCACGGTGGTGTCGCCAGCCAGTTCGCCACGCTTTTCGCCGGTGCGGTCGTTGTAGGCGCGGATGGAGATGTCGATCTTGCCCACCATGGCCGCCACTTCCTGGCGCGATTCCCACAGCGGCTTGCCGGTTTCCACGCCGATGGCGCGGGCCATGTCTTCCTTGTGCTCGCCCAGTACTTCGGCAAAGCGGCGTACCAGCGCAATGCGCTCGTCCAGCGAGCGGCGGCGCCAGTCGTCAAAGGCACGGCGCGCGGCGGCAAAGGCAGCGTCGATGTCGGTAGCGGAGGCCGAGTGGCCTTCCCATACCGGCTGGCCGTTGGCCGGATTGAGCGAGACGAAGGATGCGCCGCTACCAGTGGTCCAGGCGCCGTCGATGAAGAGTTTGCTCATTGCAGTGTTCCTGTCTGGGCACCTCGAAAATTCATGTTTTTCGAGGTGCCCGTTGGTGTTGGTAAGCCGGCAACGCTGGCTGCCGGCAAAAGTCTTGGGTTATTTGGCCGGGTTTTGCAGCATCACGCGCACTTTGTCGCCGGCTTTCACCTGCAGTGCGCGGGCTTCCTCGGCACTGAGATGCACCACACCGTCCACCACGTTGGCCGCAGCCAGAATCACGCGGAAGTCGGCCAGCTCGCCGTTGGCCACCAGCTGGCGCGGGGCGTCGGCAGCAGCCTCGGCCACGATTTCCACCTGGCACAGGCCGCTGTCGCGCATCACGCGCAGGTCGTCGATGCGTGCTTCCAGCACCGGGCCACCTTCGAAGATGTCCACGTGCTGCTCCAGGCGCAGGCCTTCCACTTCCAGCAGGCGGCGCGCCGGTTCGGTTTCCTTGTGCACCTTGCCGATGCAGTCACGGGCGTCCTGCGGCAGGAAGTCGATGTACACCGGGTAGCGCGGCATCAGCTCGGCCAGGAAGGATTTCTTGCCCAGCGCCACCAGGCGGTCGGCCTCGTGGAAATCGATGCGGTAGAAGTGCGCGCCCAGCGCCTTCCAGAACGGCGATTCGCCGTTGTCGTCGAAGTAGCCGCGCATTTCGGCGCAGATGCGCTCGGCAAAACGTTCGCGGAACTGGCCGATGAACATGAAGCGCGCCTTGGACAGCAGCGAGCCGTTGCCGTTAACGCGGTAGTCCGGGTCCAGGAACAGCGTGCACAGCTCGGAATAGCCGGTAAGGCCGTGCGACATGTGCAGCTTGTCCATGCGCGTCCACAGCCCCAGCTCGCGGCTGGCGTGCACGAAGGTATCCATGCGATAGGTCCAGAACGCCTGGTCGAGGCCCACGGCCACTTCGATGCCGCACACCCCCACCACCTTGCCGCTGCTAGTGTCTTCCAGCACGAACAGGTAGCCCTGCTCCGGCAGCTCGGCGGCACCGGCAA
>CAMLGD010000190.1 GCA_946479405.1 uncultured Vogesella sp. | reverse complement strand
AGGACAAGTCCGGCAAGGCCCGCGACATCGCCCTGTCCTACGCTGCGGCCAACGGCGGCACCAAGGGTGGCGTGATCGAGACCAACTTCCGTGAAGAAACCGAGACCGACCTGTTCGGCGAGCAGGCTGTTCTGTGCGGCGGCGCGGTGGAGCTGGTGAAAGCCGGTTTCGAAACCCTGACCGAAGCCGGTTACGCTCCGGAAATGGCCTACTTCGAGTGCCTGCACGAACTGAAGCTGATCGTTGACCTGATGTACGAAGGCGGCATCGCCAACATGAACTACTCCATCTCCAACAACGCGGAGTATGGCGAGTACGTGACCGGCCCGGAAGTGGTGACCTCCGCCACCAAGGAAGCGATGAAAAAGGCGCTGTACCGCATCCAGTCCGGCGAATACGCCAAGATGTTCATCCTGGAAGGCAAGACCAACTACCCGAGCATGACTGCCCGTCGTCGCCTGAACGCCGAGCATCCGATCGAGAAGGTTGGTGCCGAGCTGCGCGCAATGATGCCGTGGATCGCCAAGAACAAGCTGGTTGACCAGTCCAAGAACTAATCTGGACTGTAGCCAGTCAAGCAAAGCCGGACATTGTCCGGCTTTTTGCATTCTGCAACACGGTTTGGCTTTTGCCGCATCGCATGCCGTTTTAGAATGAACGGCTGTTTGCGGCCAACCTTTGGCCTCACCCGATCAACCCGTTGCCAACAATAACGACCAGGGCTATCCCATGCATATTGATCCGGCCCCGAACAAGCCTTCCCTGCGCCGCCAGGGTATCTACCTGCTACCTAACTCCTTCACGTTGGCCGCATTGTTTGCCGGCTTTTATGCCATCGTGCAGGCGATGAACCAGAACTTCGAACACGCTGCGGTGGCGATTTTCATCGCCATGATCCTCGACGGCATGGATGGCCGCGTGGCGCGGCTGACGCACAGCCAGAGTGCGTTCGGTGCCGAGTTCGACAGCCTGTCGGACATGGTCAGTTTCGGCGTGGCGCCGGCGTTGGTGGCCTACGAGTGGATGCTGAAAGACCTGGGCAAGCTGGGCTGGATGGTAGCCTTCATCCACTGTGCCGGCGCTGCGCTGCGCCTGGCGCGCTTCAATACCATGATCGGCTCCACCGACAAACGCTGGTTCATCGGGCTGCCTAGCCCGGCGGCAGCGGCGCTGGTGGCCGGCCTGGTGTGGATCTGCCATGCCTATGGCTACAACGATTTGCCGGGGCTGAAATGGATCGCGCTGGGCTTTACCGCCTTTTCCGGCGTCACCATGGTTACCAATGTGAAGTTCTGGAGTTTCAAGGAAATTCACCTGCGTCGTCGCGTGCCGTTCGTGATGTTGCTGGCGCTGGTGGTCGGGCTGTTGTTGTTGATGTCCGAGCCGCCACTGGTGCTGTTCGGCTTCTTTGTCTGCTATGCCTTGTCCGGCTACGTGATGGCAATCCTGGGAATGGGAAAAAAATCGACGCCAGTTGCTGCCGATAGTAGTGTCGAATAGCCGGTCATATGGCTGGCCAGTGACAGCAAGGGCGCTTTGGGCGCCCTTTGTTGCGTCTGTAATTCTACATATTGTCTAATTTATTGTTTTGGACAACATGATTTTCGTGAAATTGATGTTCGTTAGACATTTTTGTTTGACACAATGTCGCCATCCTCGGTAAGGTGGCTACAGAAACAAACAGGAGAGCAGTATGCAATTGGACATCGAGCGTCTAATCGAGGATTTTGGCGGCCCTAGCGTGCTCGCGGAGGCACTGACGGCCAGCTTTCCCGATGAGCCGGTGACCCGGGCTGCTGTCTATAAATGGCGGGAGCGCGGCAGCATGCCACTGGCGCAGCTGAACAAGCTGGCGCAGCTCGCCGTACAACAAGGCAAGAGATTCGATTTCAACGACTATCTGACCGGGGCTGCCGCTTCGGTGCATGGGAGATCACCAGACATGGGCGACCGTCTTTACATTTTCGATACCACCTTGCGTGATGGCGAACAGTCGCCGGGCGCAGCCATGACCAAGGAAGAAAAAGTCCGTATCGCCCGTCAGCTGGAACGCCTGGGTGTGGACGTGATCGAGGCTGGTTTTGCCGCTGCCAGCCCGGGCGATGCCGACGCGATTCGCGCCATCGCCGAGGTAGTGAAGGAGTCCACCGTCTGTTCGCTGGCCCGCGCCAACGAGCGCGACATCCGTGCCGCTGGCGAAGCGGTTGCCCCGGCAGCGAAAAAGCGCATTCATACCTTCATCGCCACCAGCCCGATCCACATGGAGAAAAAGCTGCGCATGACCCCGGACGAGGTGGTCGAGGCGGCAGTGAAGGCGGTGAAACTGGCGCGTGAATACACCGACGACGTCGAGTTCTCGGCCGAGGACGCACTGCGCTCCGACATCGATTTCCTCGCCCGCATCTTTGGCGAAGTGATCAAGGCCGGTGCCACCACGCTGAACGTGCCGGATACCGTCGGCTATGCCGTACCGCGCGTGACCGAGGCGTTCTTCCGTGAGCTGATCGCCAAGACGCCGGGTGGCGACAAGGTGATCTGGTCGGCGCACTGTCATAACGATCTGGGCATGGCGGTTGCCAACAGCCTCGGCGCGGTACTGGGCGGCGCACGGCAGGTGGAGTGCACCATCAACGGCCTCGGCGAACGTGCCGGTAATGCCGCGATGGAAGAAATCGTGATGGCGGTGCGTACCCGCAAGGATGTGTTCAACGTGGAAACCCGCGTTGACGCCACGCAGATCGTGCCGGCGTCCAAGCTGGTGTCGACCATCACCGGCTACCCGGTGCAGCCGAACAAGGCCATCGTCGGCGCCAACGCCTTCGCCCACGAGTCCGGCATCCATCAGGACGGCGTGCTCAAGCATCGCGAAACCTACGAGATCATGTCCGCCGAATCGGTGGGCTGGACCGCCAACCGCCTGACGCTGGGCAAACTGTCCGGCCGCAACGCCTTCCGCACCAAGCTCACCGCGCTGGGCATCGTGCTGGACTCTGAAGAAGCGCTGAACGCGGCGTTTGCCCGCTTCAAGGAGCTGGCCGACAAGAAGCGCGAGATCTTCGACGAAGACCTGCACGCGCTGGTGTCCGACCAGCTGGTCACCGCCGAGCAGGAAGACTACAAGTTCGTGTCGTTGAAAGTAGCCACCGAGACCGGCGAGGCGCCGCAGGCGCAGATCGTATTCGTCGAACACGGCAACGAGCAGCGTGCCGAATCCACCGGCTCCGGCCCGGTCGACGCCGCCTTCAAGGCCATCGAGAGCGTGGTGAAGAGCGAGGCAGAGCTGGAGTTGTACTCGGTGAATGCCATCACCAAGGGCACTGAATCGCAGGGCGAAGTGACCGTGCGCCTGGCCAAGGACGGCCGCATCGTCAACGGCCAGGGCGCCGACACCGACATCATCGTCGCCAGCGCCAAGGCCTACCTGGCTGCACTGAACAAACTGCATAGCAAAACCGAGCGTGTGCACGCACAAGGCCCGGTTTAACCAGCGCGCAAACGCGGCGGCAGGACGTCCTACCCGGAAAGGTTGACCGCGGCGTTAAAGATCGAAGGCTCACAAGGCCGCCCTATACAGGTGGCTGCCCCAACAGGCAGACGCCGACCGCCGACCCACGAGGTCGGCGCTGTCGCGTCTGCCTGTTGGCATGTTCGCCCGACCGCAGGTGGTGGTCCGGCACTGCAACAGGAGGTATTACGTGGCACAAGGCTATTTCATTACCGGTACTGATACTGAGATCGGCAAAACCCACAGCGCGGTCAAACTGGTGCGTTATTTCCAGGCGCAGGGCAAGCGTGTGCTGGCGATGAAGCCGGTGGCTTCCGGCTGCGAAGTGCAGCCTGACGGCAGCCTGCTTAACGACGACGTGGCGCGGCTGGTGGCGGCAACCGGTCAAACCGATCTGACATTGATGAACCCGTACCGCTTTCTACCGCCGGTGTCGCCGCACATCGCCGCGCGCGAGGCTGGCGTGCAGATCGATCTGGCGTTGATCGTCGAGCACTACCAAAGGTTGGCCGCAGATGCCGACGTGGTGCTGGTGGAGGGTGCCGGCGGCTGGCTGGCGCCGCTATCGGATAGCCACCGCATGCAGGAGCTGGCGCAGCAACTGCAGCTGCCGGTGATTCTGGTGGTGGGCATGCGCCTGGGCTGCATCAACCATGCGTTGCTCTCCGCGCAGGCCATCCGTGCCGCCGGTTGCGAGCTGGCAGGCTGGATTGCCAACCGTGTGGTGCCCAACCAGCTGGCCTATGCCGATAATCTGGCCACCCTCAAGCAGTACCTGGGAGAGCCGATGCTGGCATTGCCTTACGAGGGCTAGGCGCCACTGCCGCGTGCCTCAGGCAGGCGTGTGGATCGTCAATAACGGTGCCTGCTGCTGCAGTGCGTCATGATAAATCCTTGTTTTTTTACGGCGAATTCCTAATCTCGATATTGCACTGCCATTGAAATAGAGCAGGGAGTGGCCGGGTTGCCGGCCAACACGAGAGGATAGGTGCCGGCAGACCATACTGCCGTCACCAACAGGATCAGCCCGGCAGGCCGTCGTCATTGGCGGCCAGGAAGGGATGATTCATAGGGAGACGCCATGCTTTCCCGTTACACCCATCTTGGGATCTTGGGGGGCGCACCGCTGAGCGCGGCTGCGGCCAACCTGAATTTCCAGACCCCCGTCACGCAAGTGGCGCAAGACATCTACGACCTGCACCTGCTGCTGCTGTACATCACCGGCGGCATTTTTGTACTGGTGTTCGGCGTGATGTTCTGGGCCATTCTGCGCCACCGCAAGTCTGCCGGCCATCAGGCCAAGCTTTTCCATGAGAACACCACGGTCGAGATCATCTGGACGGTGATCCCGTTCCTGATTCTGGTGGCGATGGCGTTGCCGGCCACGCGGCTGATCCTGCAGCAGAAGAGCAGTGCCGGCGCCGAGCTCACCATCAAGGTCACCGGCTACCAGTGGAAGTGGCAGTACGACTATCTGGAGCAGAGCGTCCGCTACATGAGCCACCTGGCCACGCCGCAGGACGCCATCGTCAAGGCCGCCGGGCGCGGTGACAACTATCTGCTGGAAGTCGACGAGCCGCTGGTGGTGCCAACCGGCGTCAAGGTGCGGGTGCTGCTGACCGCCAACGACGTGATCCACTCCTGGTGGGTGCCACAGCTGGGGGTGAAGCAGGATGCCATTCCGGGCTTCGTGCGCGATGCCTGGTTCAAGGTTGAACAGCCGGGCACCTACCGCGGGCAGTGCGCCGAGTTGTGCGGCAAGGATCACGGCTTCATGCCGATAGTGGTGGTGGCCAAGACGCCAGCGGACTACCAGCAATGGTTGGCTGCCAAGCAAAAAGCCGCTGCGGCCAATGCTGACGACCCCAACAAGGTATGGAAGCTGGAAGAGCTGAAGGCACGCGGCGAGAAGGTATTTAGCCAGAACTGTGTGGCCTGCCATCAGGCCAACGGCAAGGGCATTCCCGGCGCCTTCCCGGCGCTTGACGGCTCGCCGATTGCGACCAAGGACAAGCCGGCACACATCGATATCGTGCTGAACGGCAGCAAGAAAAACCCGGCCATGGCGGCCTGGGGCAAGCAGTTGTCGGATACCGATATCGCGGCGGTGATTACCTACGAGCGCAATGCGTGGGGCAACCAGACTGGCGACGTAGTGCAGCCCAAGGACATCAAGGCTGCCCGTGGCGGCAAGGCGTAAGGAGGGATCATGGCGATCGCAGACACCACCCACGCCGGGCACGGCGACCATCACGGCAAACCACACGGGCTGGCTCGCTGGCTGTATGCCACCAACCACAAGGACATCGGCAGCCTGTACCTGTGGTTTGCTTTCAGCATGTTCATCTTCGGCGGCGTGCTGGCGCTGTGTATCCGCGCCGAACTGTTCCGCCCCGGGCTGCAGTTCTGGCAGCCGGA
Source organism: uncultured Vogesella sp. (assembly GCA_946479405.1). Next base: position 200 of record CAMLGD010000190.1, on the reverse strand, counting down.
GCTGTTCAACCAGTTCACCACCCTGCATGGCCTGATCATGGTGTTCGGCGCCATCATGCCGGCCTTTACCGGGCTGGCCAACTGGCTGCTGCCGCTGATGATAGGCGCGCCGGACATGGCGTTTGCGCGCATGAACAACTGGAGCTTCTGGCTGCTGCCGCCGGCGGCGGCGCTGCTGCTGATTTCCTTCTTCGTGCCGG
>CAMLGD010000189.1 GCA_946479405.1 uncultured Vogesella sp. | reverse complement strand
CCGAGCGCCAGCTGGCCTCGCGCCAGGCCGCGGCACTGGCCAGCCGCGAGCTGGCGGCGCTGGGCTTCCCTGCCGACAAGTTAGCCGCCGTGGCGCACGCCATTGAAGCACACAGCTTCTCCGCCAATATCGCTCCGCAGACGCTGGAGGCGCAGCTGGTGCAGGATGCCGACCGGCTGGATGCGCTGGGCGCAGTGGGGCTGGCACGACTGTTCTACACCGCCGGGCGCATGAACAGCCAGCTGGCTCACCCGGACGACGCACTGGGCAACAACCGTACGCTCGACGACCGCCAGTACGCGCTGGATCACATCGTCGTAAAACTGGCCACGCTGCCGACCAGTATGCAAACCGAAGCCGGCAAGGCACTGGGTACAGCCCGCCTGGCCTGGCTGTACCGCTTCCGCGACGACTTTGTTGCGGAATGGGGTAACTGACAGCGCCTGCGGCCAACCCTGGCCGCGGCACTGCCCCACCACCGGCACGCACAGCCACACAGAGGGCAGCGCCGGTGGATATAACACCCATAACAACACCTGACAGAGCACATGGACATTCAGACCCTGATCGACAGCATCGCACATGATGTAGAACCCTCCCTGGCACAGGGGCGGCCGGCCGACTACATCCCGGCGCTGGCGATGGAGAGCCGGCAGCAGTTCGCCATGGCAGTCGCCACGCTGGATGGCGGGCTGTACGCCACCGGCCTCGCTGACAAGCGTTTTTCCATCCAGAGCATATCCAAGGCCTTCATGCTGGCGCACACCCTGCAGCGCCACGGCGAGGCGCTGTGGCAACGCGTGGGCAAAGAGCCGTCCGGCAACCCGTTCAACTCGCTGGTGCAGCTGGAGCACGAAAACGGCATCCCGCGCAACCCGTTCATCAATGCCGGCGCGCTGGTGGTAACCGACATCGCCATCAGCGAGTTCGGAGACAGCAGCAGCGCGCTGCGGGACTTCCTGCGCGAGGAAAGCGGCGAGCCGGCCATCGACTTCGACTACGTGATTGCCGCTTCCGAGGCCGAGCACGGCCACCGCAACGCCGCGCTCGGCCACTTCATGAAAAGCTGCAACAACATCAACGGCGGCGTCGATCAGCTGTTGGCGCACTACTTCCGCGCCTGCAGCATGCGCATGAATGTGCGCGAGCTGGCCCGCGCCGGCCTGTTCCTGGCCAATCACGGCACTTCACCAGTCAGCGGCCAACAACGGCTAAGCCGCAGCCAGGCCAAGCAGATCAACGCCATCATGCTCACCTGCGGCACCTACGACGCCGCCGGCGAGTTCGCCTACCGCGTCGGTCTGCCGTGCAAGAGCGGTGTCGGCGGCGGCATTTTGGCCATTCTGCCAGGCAAGATGAGCATCGCAGTGTGGAGCCCGGGGCTGGACGCACGCGGCAACTCACTGGCCGGGCTGGAGGCGCTGGATCGTTTCACCACCCGCAGCGGCGAGTCGGTGTTCTAGCGGCGGGACAAGGTTGGCCGCATGCGGCCAACCTTATGGTCAGCCGCCACCACATGAAAAAAGCCTGCATCGCATGATGCAGGCTTTTTGCCGAGCGTGGCTGGAGTCAGTCTTCCAGCACCGCCGAGGTATACACCTCTTGCACGTCATCCAGATCTTCCAACGCGTCCAGCAGCTTCTGCATGCGCATGGCGTCGTCGCCGGTCAGTTCGGTTTCGTTCTGCGGACGCATGGTCACTTCGCCGCCTTCGGCCTTGAAGCCGGCCTTTTCCAGCGCGGCCTTGATCAGCGGGAACTCGTACGGCGGGGTGAGCACTTCCAGCGAGCCGTCGTCGTTGCTAACCACGTCGTCGGCACCGGCTTCCAGTGCCGCTTCCATCAGTGCATCCTCGTCCACACCCGGCGCGAACAGCAGCGAACCGCAGTGGGTGAACTGGAACGCCACGCAGCCGTCGGTGCCCATATTGCCGCCGTACTTGGAGAAGGCGTGACGCACGTCGGCCACGGTACGGGTCTTGTTGTCGGTCAGACAATCCACCATCACTGCCGCACCGCCGATGCCGTAGCCCTCGTAGCGGCACTCCAGGTAGTCCACGCCTTCCAGCGTACCGGCGCCGCGGTCGATGGCGCGCTGGACGTTGTCCTTGGGCATGTTGGCATCCCAGGCCTTGTCCACCGCCAGGCGCAGGCGCGGGTTGGTGTCAATGTCGGCGCCGCCCATCCTGGCGGCAACGGTGATTTCCTTGATCAGGCGGGTAAAGATCTTGCCGCGCTTGGCGTCGGCGCGTTCTTTCTTGTGCTTAATGTTCGCCCATTTGCTGTGGCCAGCCATAAAAGCCTCGGTATATCAGTGGTTTACGGCCTACAAAATGGCAGGCCGGGGAAATAGTTAACGCGACATTCTAACAAAAAGCTACGGTGCCTTCAGCAGCGCCGCAACAAACTCGAATGCCTCGCGGTAAAGCTGGCTGACCGCCGGCTCCATCAGTGGCAGAGCCAGATACAACGCAAAAAAGCCGATCATCAGTGTCAGCGGGAAACCGAAGGTAAAAATATTGAACTGCGGCGACGCACGTGTCATCACGCCAATGGCCAGGTTCACCACCAGCAGGCAGCCCACCACCGGTAGCGACAGCCAGATGCCCCAGGTAAACAGCTTGCCGCCCCAGATCGCCACCTCGCGCAGACTGCTGACCGGCAGGTTACTGCCAATGGGGAAGGTCTGAAAGCTGTCCGCCAGCGCAGAGATCAGCACATGATGGCCATCAAAGCTCAGGAAGATCAGGGTCGCGAACACGGTCAACACCCGTGATACCGCTGGCACCTGCGACGAGTGTTGCGGATCAAAAAACATGGCAAAACCCAAGCCCATCTGGGTACCCATCAGGAAACCGGCCATTTCCACGCCGGTTAGCACGATGCGCATCGCCATGCCCATGATGATGCCGATCAGCAGTTGCTGAATCACCAGCAGGGTGCCGGCGGCAGAGAGCACCGGAATCGCCGGCAATGGCGGCAGAATCGGTGCCAACAGCAGGGTCAGCATCAAGGCGAAGCCGGCCTTGTAGCGGCGCGGGATGCTGCGCGAAGACAGCAGCGGCTCGGACAGCATCAGCCCGACAATGCGGGCAAACGGCCACAGGAAATACGCCAGAAAGGCACTGATCTGGGTATCACTGAACGTCAGCATGCGTCAGTCACGCTCAGCCGATGACGCTGGGGATGCTCTGGAACAGCCGCGTCATGTAATCCAGCAAGGTGGTCAGCATCCACGGCCCGGCCAGCACCAGCACCAGGAACATGGCCAGCAGCTTGGGGATGAAGGTCAGCGTCATTTCGTTGATCTGGGTTGCTGCCTGCAGGATGCTCACCAGTAGACCCACCAGCAGCGATACTGCCAGCGGTGGCGCCGATACCAGAATCAGCACATACAGTGCGTTCTGTACCAGGTTGATGACGGTTTCTGGAGTCATAGTATTACCTCAGCGCCCGGCAAAGCTCTGCACCAGCGAACCCAGCAGCAGGGTCCAGCCATCCACCAGCACGAACAGCATCATCTTGAACGGCAACGAGATGATCACCGGCGACACCATCATCATGCCCATGGCCATCAGGATGCTGGCCACCACCAGATCGATGATCAGGAACGGAATGAACACCATGAAGCCGATCTGAAACGCGGTTTTCAGCTCGCTGACCACAAACGCCGGTACCAGCGTTTTCAAGGACACGTCGGCACGTGTAGCCGGTGCCGGCGACTGCGAGATTTCGATAAAGAACGCCAAGTCCTTCTCCCGCGTCTGCGTCAGCATGAAGGCCTTCATCGGCTTGGCGGCCTCGTCAGCTGCCTGCTGGAAGGTAATGCGGTCTTCTGACAGTGGTACCCAAGCCTTGGTGTACACCTCGTCCAGCGTTGGGGCCATCACGAAAATGCTCAGGAACAATGCCAGCCCCACTAGCACCTGGTTGGGCGGTGACTGCATGGTACCCAGCGCCTGGCGCAGCAGCGACAGCACGATGATGATGCGAGTGAACGAGGTCATCATTAGCACCATGGCCGGGATGAAGCTGAGCCCGGTCATCAGCAGCAGCATCTGCAAGCTGAGAGAATAATTCTGCCCGCCCCCCGGCGCCGGCGTACTGGTCATCATCGGCAGCCCTGCCGCCCAAACCGCAGCCGGCAGCAACGACAGCAGCAAACCGAAACTCAACTTCCATTTCATTTGTCGCCGTCTCCCTGGCGCTTACGGGCCTTGTCCATCGCCGCCGCCAGCCATTGCGCAAACGGCGGGTTGGCCGCAGGCCGGCCGGCGTCATAGCCAGCCGGCTTGGGCATGCTCTTGAGCAGATTGACGTTACGGGAAGTGACTCCCAGCACCAGCCACTCCTCTGCCAGCTCGACGATCACTACCCGTTCGTGCGGGCCGACCATGACGCCACTGACCACCCGCGCCGGCTGAAAGCGCCCCAGCATGGCCCCCATTGAAAAACGACGGAACAGCCAGGCAATACCCACAATGGCCGCCAGGACCAGCAGCAAGCCGAAGATCACCTGCAACATTCCCCATAACGGCGACGGCCCCTCGGTGGGAGGGGCCGCCAGCGCCGGGGCGGCAAGCAGCAAACAGAACAAGATTCGCAGCATGATTATTTTTGCAGCCGGCGCAAACGCTCGGCCGGCGTAATGATATCGGTCAGGCGGATACCGAATTTGTCGTTGACCACCACCACCTCGCCCTGCGCGATCAGGCAGCCATTCACCAGTACGTCCATCGGTTCACCTGCCAAGCCATCCAGCTCCACCACCGAACCTTGCGCCAGCTGCAGCAGGTTGCGAATGGCGATCTTGGTACGTCCTAGCTCCACGGTAAGCTGCACCGGGATATCCAGAATCATGTCCAGGTTCTGCGGCACAGATTGTGCGCCACCGGCAGCCGAGAAATCCGGGAACAGCGCGCTGGCGGGCTTTACCTCGGGAGCCGCAGCTTCCACCTGCTCCTGTTCCGCCATGGCCGCGGCCCAGTCATCCATGACATCATTGCTATCGCCATCTACGGCGCCGGCAACGGAATCCGGGTCAAAGCCTTGTTCTTCAGCCATCTTCGTTCTCTCCATTCGGCATATCAGCCAGGTCGTGCGCCCCAGCCAGGATTTCTTCCACCTTCAGCGCATAATTGCCCGCAACCGTGCCGTAACTGCAGGACAGCACCGGAATGCCCGAAACATCGGCCACGATTTTCTCCGGTACCTCTACCATGACCACATCACCCTGCTTCAGATTAAGAATCTGCCCCAGCGTGATCTTGGCCTGCGCCAAGGTGGCCACCAGCTCCACTTCGGCCGCCTGCACCTGGCGCTGCATCAGGTTAACCCAGCGATTGTCCACTTCGGTACGGTCTGCCTGCATGGTGCTGGACAGGATGTCGCGCAGCGGCTCTACCATCGAATACGGCAGGCAGACGTGGAAGTCGCCGCCACCAGCGCCCAGTTCGATATGGAAGGTCACCGCGACCACCACTTCGGTAGGCGTGGCGATGTTGGCGAACTGAGTGTTCATCTCGGAGCGGATATAGCCGAACTCGATCGGATACACCGGTTCCCACGCCTTCTGGTATTCGGCGAATACCACCTCCAGCAGTTTCTGGATGATGCGCTGTTCGGTGGGGGTGAAGTCCCGCCCCTCGACGCGCACGTGGAAGCGACCGTCACTGCCAAACAGGTTGTCTACCACCAGGAACACCAAATCCGGATCAAAAATCAGCAGCCCGGTACCACGCAGCGGCTTGATGTGCACCAGGTTGAGGTTGGTCGGAACGACCAGGTTGCGGATGAACTCGCTGTACTTCTGTACCCGTACCGGTCCTACCGAAATTTCGGCATTGCGGCGGATAAAGTTGAAAAAGCCGATACGCAGGTTGCGAGCAAAACGCTCATTGATGATTTCGAGCGTCGGCATACGGCCACGGACGATACGTTCCTGCCGACCAATATCGTAGGAACGTATCGAACTTCCGTCGCCGGAATCGCCATCATCTTCCTCTTCCCCGGTAACGCCCCGTAATAGCGCGTCTACCTCTTCCTGGGACAGGATCTCGTCGGCCATGACTCAGCTTTATTGTTGCTGGATGATGAAAGAAGTGAACAGCACGCCTTCTACCGGTTCGGTATCGGCAGCATCCATGGCTTCGTTCATGATGCGCTTGATCTGCGC
>CAMLGD010000188.1 GCA_946479405.1 uncultured Vogesella sp. | reverse complement strand
TCCTTGGACACCTCGAAAAACTCCCGCTTTCGTCGCGATACTGCGTTGCTCACGATTGTGTCTCCTTACATATCAAACATATGCTGCGTCGACATTTTTCGTTCGCACCTTGTCTCGCCGTGACTTAGCTCGATTGGAAATCAGGGCTTTTCGAGGCGCCTTCTTGTGGGTGGGTGTAGCGCCATCCTAGAATGTCTGCATCTGCCAGTCTCACGCGAACATGGCATCAACCATCGAGAAAACGGCATGAGTGCAGACATCGAGCTGATCGAGCCACCGCAGCTCACCAGCGACACGCTGATGATAGGCAAGGCGCAGGACTACCCGGCCGGCCACGCCACCGTGCGCCACACCCACCGCACCGCGCAGCTGATCTACGGCACCAGCGGGGTGATGCGGGTGATCACCGCGCGCGGGCAGTGGATCGTGCCGCCGACGCGCGCCATCTACATCCCGCCCGGCCACTGGCATGAGGTGCACATGCTGAGTCCGGCGTTGATGCGCAGCGTCTACGTGCAGCCGGCGGCGTTGGCCGGCATGCCGGACCATTGCTGCGTGCTGGCGGTGACGCCGCTGTGGCGCGAGCTGCTGTTGGCCGCGGTGCGCTGCCCGCCGCCGGTACTGCCGGGCACCCGTGCCGCGCGCCTGCTGGCGCTGCTGCTGGAGGAGGTGGAGGTGCTGGAAACCCTGCCGCTGGCGCTGCCGACGCCGGACGACGACTTGCTGGCGCCGCTATGCCGCGCGCTGCAGGCGCAGCCGGACGACAGCCGCAGCAGCGATGACTGGGCAGCATGGCTGGGCGTGGATGTGCGTACGCTGCAGCGCCGCTTCGTGCGCGCCACCGGCATGAATTTCGGTGCCTGGCGGCGGCAGGCAAGGCTGATGCAGGCGCTGGCGCAGCTGGCTGCCGGCGCGCGGGTGCTGGATGTGGCGCTGGACGCCGGCTATGCCAGCCCCAGCGCGTTTACCGCTATGTTCCGTCGTCAGTTCGGCGTGGTGCCCAGTGTGTTCTTTGGCGGCGAGGCTGAGGAATAGCCGCCAGGTTGGCCGCTGGTATTCAACGGCAAACCGGGCCACGCGTTGTAGTCAGCATCGGCCGGGATGATTTGTCGCTCCCGACCAAGCCGCTGAGCGCCATCGCCCGCTGGCCGCGGGCGGCTTACTTGCCGCGATAGGCGATGCGTTCTTCCATTTCCGCGATCGCCAGCGCCAGCGCCTGGGCGGCACCGTCGCTAGCGGCGCCATCGGCAAAGAAGGTCCATTCGCCAAAGCGCAGCTGCCAGCCGGGCTGGCCGGCGTCGTCGCCGCGCACGATCAGCTCCGGCACCTGCAGGCTGCTGCCGTCCGGCAGGGTATAGGGCAGCCACTGCGGTGGCGGGCGGTCTTCAAACCACATGGCGGGATTCCTGTCGATGCCGGCTATCGGGCCGGCGAGTCGGGTGATTGGCGGATTGTACCTGCCGGCGCTTTGCCTTGCCGCCGCGCGGCCGGCAGCTTGCGGCCAACCTTGTTGCGATTAATTCTGCTGGTCGTCTGCCAGCAGCACCTCACGCATCAGCTGCCACACCTTTTCTGCCAGCGGCGACAGTGAGCGTCCGGCACGGCGTACCAGCATCACGTCGCGGCGGATCTGCGGCAACAGCGGCCGCACGGTGAGCTGGCTGCCAGCCGGCAGTGGCAGCGCCAGCCGTGGCGACACGCTGATGCCGATGCCGGCCTCCACCACGCGGAACACCGCGCTGGAGTGGCCCAGCTGCTGCACCACTTGCGCCGTCACGCCCTGCGCCGCCAGTGCGGCCTCGATCAGCGGCCGGCTGCCACTGTTGCCGTCCAGCAGTACCAGCGGCGCATCCTGCAGCTGCCGCCAGTGCACGTCGGGTTGCGCCGCCAGCGGATGATCCGGCCGCAGTACCAGGCAGAATGGGTCGCTGAGCACCACCTCGCCTTCCAGCCCCGGGTGGGCGCGCGGGTCCACCACCAGGCCGAAATCCACTTCGCCGGACAGCACGCTGTCGAGGTTCAGCCGCTGCACCTGGTCCAGTATCTGCAGCTGCACCTGGGGATAACGTTGGCCGCAGGCGGCCAGGCAGGCCGGCATCAGGCTGGCGGACAGGGTAGGGCTGCTGGCCACCCGCACCGTGCCCTTGGCCTGTTCGCCGGCCTGGCGCGCCTCGGCCAGTACGCCATCCAGCTCGTCCAGCACGCGGGTGAGCTGGGCGCTCAGCCGCTGGCCGCTGGCGGTGAGCAGCACCTCGCGGGTGGTGCGGTCCAGCAGCCGCAGGCCCAGTTGTTCTTCCAGCTCGCGGATGCTGCGGCTGATGGCGGATTGGGTCAGGCCGACGCGGTCGCCGGCGCGGCCAAAACCGCCGTGCTGGCTGACGGCCAGAAAGGCGCGCAGCTGGCGCAGGGTGATATTCATCGCAGAAATGAATCAATCAATGAGATAAATGAATTTGTATTGTAGATCGCGGCGCGGTGAAATAGCGGCCGTTGCGGTTGCCCGCCAGGGGTTGGCCGCATTCAGTAGATAGGCAGTGCCGGCCTGCGCCATTGCTTGCCGGCGGCAGACAGGATCCATATGCAACGTCCGCGTTTTATTCCCGACAATTTCACCCTCGGCCTGCTTGGCAGCGTGCTGCTGGCCAGCCTGCTGCCATGCAGTGGCGAGGCCGCGCGCTGGCTGGCATGGCTGACCGATGCCGCCATCGGCCTGCTGTTCTTCCTGCATGGTGCCAAGCTGTCGCGGCAGGCGGTGCTGGCCGGCATCACCCACTGGCGGCTGCACCTGCTGGTGCTGGCGGCCACCTTCGTGCTGTTTCCGCTGCTGGGGGTGGTGCTGCAGCCGTTGCTCGTCGGCCTGACCACCCCGGAGCTGTATCTGGGACTGCTGTACCTGTGCCTGTTGCCGTCCACGGTGCAGTCGTCGATCGCCTTCGTGTCGGTGGCGGAAGGCAATGTGCCGGCAGCGATCTGCAGTGCCACCGCCTCCAACCTGTTGGGCATTGCACTGACACCGCTGCTGGTGGGCTGGCTGCTGCTGGCCGGCGAGGCAGGGCATAGCGGCGCGTCGGCGCTGGCCATCGTCTACCAGCTGCTGCTGCCGTTTGTCGCCGGCCAGTTGCTGCGGCCGTGGCTGGGCGGTTGGGTGGATCGCCATAAGGGCCGGCTCAAGCTGGTGGATCAGGGCTCGATCCTGCTGGTGGTGTATACCGCGTTCAGTGCGGCGGTGATCGGCGGCCTGTGGCAAGCCACACCGCTGCCGGCGCTGGGCGGCCTGCTGCTGGCCTGCGCGCTGCTGCTGGCGCTGGCGCTGGGGCTGACGCGGCTGGCCAGCCGCCAGCTGGGATTCACGCGGGCCGATGAGATCACCATCGTGTTCTGCGGTTCGAAGAAGAGCCTGGCCAGCGGGGTGCCGCTGGCCAAGGTGCTGTTTGCCGGCCATGCCATCGGCGCCATCGTGCTGCCGCTGATGCTGTTCCACCAGCTGCAGCTGATGGTGTGCGCGCTGCTGGCGCAACGCTACCGCCGGCAGCCACGCTAGGCACTGCGGCCAACGTTGGCCGCAGTCTGCTGTTACGCCGCTGGATGGCTGCCATCTGGCCGTGCCCGCGCCATTGCCGGGCAAAACCCGCTGGCGGGAAGCCGTGCCTGACCACCGAATATCGCGCCGCTTACGGCGATGGCATTCCTTTTGGCGGGGAGATCGGCTATAAGAGCGGCTGACAAAACCCGGTGCGCTGCCGGCAGTGCGAGTCGCCGCACGGGCGTTGTCAGCCGTGCCAACCCGCCGTTTGTCAGACGCCATTTTGCAAGGGCCGCAGCATGCAACTCAGCCAGCTTTATATCCATCCGCTCAAATCCTGCCGCGGTATTGCCGTGGAACAGGCCGAGGTCACTCCGCAGGGGCTGCGCAACGATCGCGTGTGGCTGGTGGTGCGCCCGGACGGCAGCCAGATCACCGCGCGCACCCACCACCAGCTGGTGCTGGTGGAAGCGGAGCAGTTGGCCGGCGCGCAGTGGCAGTTCCGCGCTCCCGGCGTGGCGCCGCTGCAGACCAGCAGCGAGGGCTTTAACCAGCCGCAGCGCGCGCAGGTGTGGAAATCGGAATTCACCGCACTGGCCGGCGATGCGGCGGCTAATGCCTGGTTCAGCGCCTGGCTGGGCGAGCCGGTGCTGCTGCTGTGGCTGGGGCAAAGCACGCGCCGCTTCAAGGATAGCGAGCAGCCGTTGTCGTTTGCCGATGGCGCGCCGTTCCTGCTGATCAGCGAGGCCTCGCTGGCTGATCTCAACCAGCGCCTGGCGGCGCCGGTGTCGATGCGCCAGTTCCGCCCCAATCTGGTGGTGCAGGGCGCGTTTCCGTTCGAAGAAGATGAATGGCAGCGGCTGCGCATCGGCGAGGTGGAGTTCGAGGTGGTCAGCCGTTGCACTCGCTGCATCTTCACCACCATCGATCCGCACACGGCACAGCCGCACACGGAAAAACAGCCGCTGGCCACGCTGATGGGCTACCGCCGCATGCCGGAAGGGGTGTGCTTCGGCGTCAATCTGGTGGCGCGCAGCAGTGGTAGCGTGCAGCTGGGCGATGCGGTGGAGGTGCTGGCCAGCGAGGTGGCGTTCGATTGACGATGGCAGGCATCAAGCGGCGCTTGCTGCTGGCCGTACTGTGCTTCCCGGCGGCACTGGCTGCGGCCAACAATGTGGTCAAGGTGGCATTCTACGAAAGCATTCCGCCGTGGGTGAACGTGGAGCGGCGTCCCGGCATTGCGGTGGAACTGCTGCGCGAGGCGCTGCACAGCGAAGGCATCGCCATGCAGCCGGTGTTCTATCCGTTCGGCCGCCGTCTCAGTGCCTACCGCCGCGGCGAGGTGGATGCGCTGTACGACGTCACCCCGGCGCTGCAGCGTTATTACCAGCTGCCGGGTTCCATCGGCCGGGCGCTGCATACCTTCGACAACGTGGCGGTGGCGTTGCAGCGGCGGCGGCTGGAACTGGCGCAGCCGCAGGATATGCAGGAGCTGCGCGTGATGGCGTGGGAAGGCGCGGAGCCGGACCTGCCCACTGGTTACGACCGGCTGCTGGCGCAGGCGCGGGGCCATTACAGCGAGCTGGCCGACCAGGGTAGCCAGGTGCGCGCGCTGTATCTGGGGCGCTGCGATGTGATTCTGATCGACCGGCTGATTTTTGAATGGTATCGCCGCAAGTTGGGGCGTCAGGCTCAGCAGCCGGTGACGCTGTCCCCGCTGCTGATGCCGAAAGAGGCCACCGTGCTGTGGCGCGATCCGTTGCTGCGTCAGCATTTTGACAACGGCCTGCGCCGCCTGAAGCAGGATGGCCGCTACGAGGCGGTATTCCGCCGCTATCACAGCCAGCCGCAGCCCTGATGCTGAGCGACGGCTACCTGCCGACATACCAGTTTGCCGAGCGGCACCAGCGCCAGATCGCTGCCTCCGCCGCGCAGGTGATGCGTGCCTTGCAGCAGCTGCCGACCAGGTTGGCCGCACGGCTGGGGCAGCACAATGCGCTGGCGCAGCGGCCACCGTTTGGTCTGCATGAGTTCACCCTGCTGGCGTGCAATAGCGAGGAAATCGTGTGGGGACTGGCCGGTGATTTCTGGCGTGGCGATTATGGCCTGCGGTCAGTGGCGGATGCCGCCGCTTTTACCGCGCTGACGCAGGTACCCCGGCTGGTATTGAGCTTCAGCATCCGCCCGCTGGCAGCAGACCGGGTCTGGCTGCACACCGAGACGCGGGTCTGCTGCCCGGACCGCGGCAGCTATTACCGTTTTCTGCCGTACTGGTATCTGATCCGTCCGGTCAGCGGGCTGCTCCGGCAGCGCGCGCTGCGCGCGGTGGCGACGCTGGCATCAACGGCATAGCGCGGCCACCTGCTCGGCAATGGCCAGGCTGGCGGTGAGACCGGGGGATTCGATGCCGTACAGGTTCAGCAACCCGCGCACGCCATGTTCGCGTTCGCCCTGCAGCAGAAAATCGGCATCTGCCGCGCCCGGGCCGACAATCTTGGGGCGCACGCCGCTGTAGGCTGGGGTCAGCGCGGCATCGGCCAGGTCCGGCCACCAGCGGCGGATGCTGCGATAGAAGTGGTGCGCGCGGCCGGCATCCAGCTGGTAGTCCACCGCGTCTATCCATTCCACATCCGGCCCGAAACGCGCCTGGCCGGCCAGATCCAGCGTCAAATGGGTGCCCAATCCGCCCGGTTCCGGCAGCGGGTAAATCAGTTGCGAGAACGGGTTAT
>CAMLGD010000187.1 GCA_946479405.1 uncultured Vogesella sp. | reverse complement strand
GCCGGCTGGTATTTCGGCAGCTGGCTAAACTGCAAGATCAGTAGCGGCCTGACCCAGGCCAACGGCGGCAAGGCCACCTCGCTGGGCAGCTGGCTGTACGACAAGCTGAACGGCGACAAGGAGAAGGGCTTGCTGGACGGCCTCAACAAGCAGACCACGGCACTGAGCCAGCTGGCGCAGCAGCCAATCAAGCTGGAAGCGCGCAGCGTGCTGCAGCTGGACGGCCGCACCCTGGCCGAGACCGTGAACACCCACAACACCACCACCGGGAGGCGCGGCTGATGGCCTGGCAAGACACCCTGCTGGATGCCAGTTACAAGGGCATCACCTTTGACATTCAGGCGGTATCCGCCAGCGGCGGCCGCGATCTGGCCAGGGTCGGCCTGCCGCATCAGAACGGCGAGCAGATCAGCGATACCGGCGGCCGCAGCAAGAGCTTCAGCGTTAACGCCATCTTCTGGGGCGACGATTACGAGAAGCGGCTGAAAGCCTTCCTGCAGGTGGTGGATGCCGGCGGTGCCGGCGAGTTCGTGCACCCGGTGTACGGCCCGCTGGCCGATTGCCATATCCAGGAATGGAGCGAGGACACCTCCACCGAGCTGGTGGACGGCTGCACCCTGCGCCTGAGCATCGTCATGGCCGGCGCCAAACAATCGCTGTTCGAACGCGAGCTGCCGGCGGCCAAGGCGGCCGGTGCGGCCAACCTGGCCGGCAGCGCCCGCAGCCTGGCGGTGGGCAACTTCGCCTCGGCATTCGAACTGGTGGCCGGGCTGCAGGGCAGCTTTGCCCGCCTCAACGCCTGGCAGAGCAACATGCTGTCGGTGCTGAGCGATGCCCGTGGCCTGGCCGGGCTGGCCAGCAACACCGTCAGCCAGTTGCTGAATGCACCGCAGGACTTTGCCGCCGACATGGCCAACCTGCTGAACGGCCTGGTAGACCTGCGCTGGACAGCGGGCGGCATCGGCAACTTCAGCGCCTTGCGCAGCAGCTTCGGCAACATCATCCAGTTGCCGGCCAAGAGCGCCGACAACGGCGCGGCCGCCGATCTGATCAACCGCCCATACCCGGAAGACGTGGCCAAGACCACCGCCGTGGTGCAGGCGCTGGTGGCCACCGAGCTGGCCAGCGTCACCGCCGGCATGCTGCAGGACGAAGCCGAGAGCGCCACGCTGTCGCCACCGCAGATCGAAACCATGGTCAACGGCGCCCGCAGCGAGCTGCAGGCCAGCATCGACGCCTACCGCCAGCTGTACCCGCTCGAGGAGGCAGTACCGGCGGTGGAAGCGATGAAGGCCACCGCCCACAACCTGTTGCTGGCAGCGGTGGCGGTGATCAACAGCCGCCCGCCGCTGATCCAGCGCGAGGTGGAGAGTGCAGCCAACCTGCGGCTGATTGCGCACTGGTGGTACGGCGACAGCGAACGCTCGGCGGAATTGGCCCGCCTCAACCCGCAGGTGCGCAACCCCAACTTCATCGCTGCCGGGGAGGTGCTCAATGCCTACGCGCGCTGATAACACTGCCGTGTCGCTGGTGGTGGGCGGCAAGTTCCACAGCAACTGGAGCCGCTACGACATCGATTCCGACCTGATGAAGGCCGCCGATGGCTGGTCGTTCGAACTGTTTACCGGTGGCGATGCCTTGCCGGCCCTGGTGCAGGAAGGCGCCGCCATGGAAGTGCGGGTGGGGCAGGAACTGGTGATGGTCGGCTACATCGACGACATCGTGGAGACCGACAGCCGCGAGAACTTCGCTGTCAGTATAACCGGCCGCGATCTGGCCGGGCAGCTACTGGATTGCTCGGCGCCGATCTTTGCGGCCAACCAGGTCACCCTGGAAAACATCATCAAGCAGGCGGCGCTGCCGCTGGGCATCAAGCGCTACCGCATCGAAGCCGAGCGCATGCAGCGTCACGACCGCGTGGCCATCGACCCCGGTGTTACCGCCTGGGACGCCATCCGCGAAGCCGCCGAGGCTGCCGGGCTGTGGCCGTGGCTGGAGCCGGACGGCACCCTGGTGGTGGGCGGCCCGGACTACAGCAAGCCCCCGGTGGCCACGCTGATCCTGTCGCGCAGCCAGCCGGAGAAGAACAACGTGGTCAGCATCAGCCGCACCCGCAGCATGGCCGACCGTGCCAGCGAGATCACCGTGCTGGCGCAGGGACACGGCACTGGCCAGGCCGAAGGTCAGCACGCTATCAAGGCCAAGGTACGCGACCGGGGCGTCAGCCTGTACCGGCCGCGCATCGTCACCTGTGCCGATGCCGACGATGCCGCCATGGCCACCTCCTACGCCAAGAAACTGCAGGCTGACAGCCGGCTGAATGGCCTCACCCTGCAGCTGGAGGTGCTGGGCCACCGAACCGAGAGCGGCCTGCTGTGGAAGCCGGGCCAGCGCGTCACGCTGTGGTGGGAAGCCAAGGGCGTGCATAGCGTGTTCTTTGTCACCCAACGCAAGCTGCAGGGCGGCCGCAGCCAGCCGGCACGCACTGTGCTGACGCTGAAGGAAGACGGCGTGTGGCAGGTGTTCGCCATTCCCCAGGACAAGCGCGGCGGCAAGCACAAGGGCCGCAAGAAGAAAAATACCGGACCGGGAGAGATCGTCGATGTGGAAGGATATTGACCGCCGCATAGCTGGCGCCATGGCGCGCGTGCGCCAGGTGTACCGGGGCGTGATCACGCTGGCCAGCACCGACGGCCCGGTGATGCTGGTGCAGCTGAAGGGGTTGCCCAGCGAAGGCCAGGACGGCATCGAGCTGTTCCAGCACTTCGGCCTTACCAGCTGCCCGCCGGCCGGCACCATGGCCATCGCCGTGCCCATCGGCGGCAAGACTTCGCACTCCATCGTGATCGCCACCGAACACGGCAGCCTGCGTATGAAGAGCCTGAAGTCCGGCGAGACTGCCATCTACTCGGCCGAAGGCGCCCACGTCCACATCAAGCAGGGCCGCGTGGTGGCCGTGGACTGCGACCGCTACGAGGTGAGCTGCAAGAGCTACAGCGTCAGCGCCAGCGAAGGGGCAAGCTTCGACACGCCGCTGCTGCAGGTCAGCGAGCAGGTCACCGCCCAGGGCAAGCTGACTGGTAACGGCGGCATGGCGATCAGCGGCGGGGATGGAGCATCGTTTACGGGGGACGTTAGCCAGACGGGTGGTAGCTTCACTACGGATGAGGATGTCGTGGCCAGCGGGACGAGCCTGCATGGCCACAAGCACAACTATTCGGGTGGGGTAACGGGTGGGCCGATCTAGCTTGCAGAGTTACGCGGGACTCCCTGCCAATCATGCAAGATATGACCACTCTCAATGAGTTCGCGTCTGATGCACATCAGCCGGCCTTCCAGCGACTCAGGACGCTGCACTTCACTTCGGTTCCAACCTCCGAATTTTAGGTCGGGTTTCCCATCGAGCCTGATGTTGAAGTCATACTTATTGCCATGGTCACATGACTCCGCGTGGCAATCTAACGGGGCCATCGCCTTCTCAATGTTCAGACAGATTTCTTGCGGGGAAAGACGTTGCATTGATATGCCTCACTGGTTAGCTATCAGTTGCGGAATACTAGCAGCTGATCACGCAGAGTACTCGATGGCAGCACCGTCAATACTTTGGCATGATGCCTATGTAATGACTGAACGTGGAGACACTGCTGTGGAAAAACCATCCATTCTTGAACGTATCTCTGGGAGTCTCACTGTTCAAGCTACCGCGACAGGGCTTGCCGCAACAAGTGCAGCAGCATATGCTCCTGTTGGGGTTGTACTGCTTCCTGTTCTTGCAAACGCTCTGGCTAATGGGCGGTATCAAAAACGGGTAGAAGCAGAGTTCGCTCAGTTGGAAGTAGAGCTTATCAAGTGTCAGGATCAAATCAGGGAAATGACAGATGCGCAATTTAAGTTCGTTAATGAAACGATTGTTACCCTGACTCAAACACTAGAAGACGAAAAAATCCAGTATTTGAGAGCCGCAATCACCAATACAATCGCTGACCATGAAATTAGGCATGATGAAGCATCTGTACTCTCAAGAGTTGTTCGCGATATCTCTGCCGATGAAATCAAATTCATTGACCGTTATTTCATGTATGCCGCAATAACTTTTGTGACTACAGAAGGGGAAAAGGACCTTGAACAGTACCACCAGTCAAACTGGGCATGTCTGGAGTCGAACAATGAAAACCGGCTGGCCTTGGCGGGCTTACTTTCGTTAGGTTTACTAGTAAAAAAAGATGTGATGTCAGAAACTTACGAATTCACTCCAATTGTGGTCAAGTTGCTGGCTATTCTACGTATCCACTGACACCCATCAGCTAACCCCACTTCCACCATGCCCGGACAATTCCGGGCATGGACGCTTTCATCTCCCCCCACACCCACGACTATGACGGCAGCCAGGTCACCAGCCTGGAAAACGCCGTCTACCTGCGCTTGACCACGCCGCGCGGCAGCCTGTGGCATGACCCGACGCTGGGTTCGCGCTTGCACTTGCTGACCCGAGAGAAGGACGTCGCCCGCGTGCGTCGCCTGGGCGAGGAGTACGTGCGCGAGGCGCTGCAGCCGCTGCTGGATGACGGCCGGGCCTTAGCGCTGGAGGTCTCCGGCGTTCGCCTGGAACGCGGCTTTATCGTGGTGCTGGGCCAGATCACCGACGCCAACGGCAAGGCCGTGCCCATCAACCAGTGGGTGGCCGTGTCATGACTTTCGAGACCAAGACACTCCCTACCATCCGCGATGATTACCTGCGCGAGCTGAGCAGCAACGACAACAGCCAGCACACCACGCCCGACTCCGACAACTACCAGCACGCCAGTGCGGTGGGGGCGGTGCTGGAGGGCGGCTACGCGCACCAGGCGTGGCTTGCGCGCCAGCTGTCCGCCGAGGATTGCGACGACGACGTGCTGCTGCTGTATGCACGGGATCGCGGCCTCAACCTGAAGCCGGCCACCTATGCCGAGGGCACGCTGTTGCTGCAGGGCACTGCCGGGCAACTGGTGCCGGTCGGCACCATCGCCCTGCGCGGCGATGGCATTAGCTATCGCAGCACCGTCGAGACGGCGGCCGGCGTGGATGGCGTGGCCCATGTGCCCGCCATCGCCATTGTGGCCGGCACCGATGGCAATGCCGCCGACGGCACCCCCATCACCCTGCAGTCGGCGCCGGATGGCTTCCTGCCTGCTGGCACGCTGGAGGGGATGGATGGTGGCCAGGCGCAGGAGACCATCGCCTCGCTACGCGCCCGCTACCTGGAGCTGATCCGGCGCCCGCCGGCCGGCGGCAACAAGTACGACTGGCCACGTTGGGCCAAGGAAGTGCCGGGTGTGGCACAAGCCTGGTGTTTCCCCACCCGGCGCGGGCTGGGCACGGTGGACGTGGTGATCCTGGCCGCCAACGGCGCCTTACCGTCTGCCGAGCTGATCGAGGCGGTACGGCTGTACTTGGCTGAACAGCGCAACGTCACCGGCAAGAACTACCTGGTACTGGCACCGACCCTGCAGCCGGTGGACATCCACGTTCGTGTACGCCTGCTGCCTGGCTACACCCGCGAGCAGGTCAAAGCCGCGTTCACCACCGCGCTGCAAGCCTACTTTGCCCGCCTGATTCCGGGCGAGGCGGCCATCCGCAGCAGCATCGAAACCATTCTCTCCACCCTGGCCGGCGTGGCCGACCGCGAGGTACTGACACCTGCGGCCAACGTGCTGGCGACGGTGGATGCCGAGGTGGTGGAGTGGCTGACGCTGGGCGCGGTCACCGTGGACCTGATGCCATGAGTATCAGCCGCCATGCCCAGTTGCTGATGCGACTGCTACCGCCGGTGGCCTATGACCCACAGGGGCCAAAAATCAGCCTGCGCCTGCAGGCGGCCGGCAAGGTGCTGGACGACCTGGACAGCAACTTCCGTGAGCTGGTGGGGGCGCTGTCGCCACTGAGTGCTGGCGGCCTGCTGGCGCTGTGGGAACAGAACCTGGCCATCGAACCGGAATACGGCGCGCCTTACGCCTCGCGCGTGGCGCGCATCCTGTCCCGCCTGCGCGAAACCGGCGGGCTGTCCATCCCGTACTTCACCCGCATCGCAGCCGGCCTCGGCTACCAGATCGCCATCGAGGAGCAAGGCGCCCGCGTGCTGGGCAATACCTGGTGCGGCATGCGCCTGCGTCACCCGGACACCCTGTGGGTGTGGACCGTGCATGTCAGCGGCCCACCCGTGCGCATCTGGCGCGCCCGCTGCCGCAGCTCGCGCTGTGGCGAGCGCTTCGCCATGGTTTCCGACCCGATCATCGAAACACTGTTTAACGACCTGAAACCGGC
>CAMLGD010000186.1 GCA_946479405.1 uncultured Vogesella sp. | reverse complement strand
CAACGCGCCGGACGACTGCAAGCAGGGTATCGCTCATCAGGTGAACTGCCTGGTGGCCGGCGCCGCCCCGCCGTCGGCCGTGATTGAAGGCATGGAAAAGCTGGGTTTCAACATCACCCACGTCTACGGCCTGACCGAAACCTACGGCCCGGCGGCAGTCTGCGCCAAGCAGGATGAATGGTCCAGCATGGACATTGGCGGCCGCACCGAGCGCAATGGCCGCCAGGGCGTGCGCTACACCATGCAACAGGGCATGACGGTGATGGACCCGGCCAGCATGACCGAGGTGCCACATGACGGCGAGACCATGGGCGAGATCATGTTCCGTGGCAACCTGGTGATGAAGGGCTATCTGAAAAATCCGTCCGCCACGCAGGAGTCGCTGGCCGGTGGCTGGTTCCACACCGGCGACCTGGCGGTGATTCAGCCTGACGGCTACGTGAAGATCAAGGACCGCTCCAAGGACATCATTATTTCCGGTGGCGAGAACATCTCCTCGCTGGAAGTGGAGGACGTGCTGTGCCGCTTCCCCGGTGTGATCACCGCTGCGGTGGTGGCGCTGCCGGACCCGAAATGGGGCGAGGTGCCATGCGCCTTCCTGGAACTGAAAGAAGGCATCGCCGGCGACGAAGCCGCAGTAATCGAACACTGCCGCGCGCATCTGGCGCGCTTCAAGGTGCCCAAGCGCATCATCTTCGGGCCGATCCCCAAGACCTCCACCGGCAAGATCCAGAAATTCCTGCTGCGCCAGCAGACCAACGCTGCATCTGCCATCGAGTAGACGCTCCCGAGTTTGCTTTGCTGCCACCGGAGTCGTCGCATCTCAACAGGGGTGTTGGCGATGACCCGGCGGCGACGGAGCAGCAATCTGTGACGCCGGCCTGGCTGTCACATCATTCCCCGCTCTGCCCCGCTTCGGCGGGGCGTTTTTTTTTGCGGCCGACGTTGGCCGCAGCGGCATAAAACAAAACGCCCACAGCATTCGCTGCGGGCGTTGTCAGTGGCTAGCGGCTTACGCCGGCGGCGACTTAGTTCTTCAGGCCGAAGGAGGATTCACCCTGGGCAGCTGCCGGAGCGGCAGCCGGGTTGTCCAGCAGGGCCTTGATGGACAGGCGAACGCGGCCGCGGTCGTCCATCTCGATGGCTTTCACTTTAACGATCTGGCCTTCCTGCAGGTAGTCGCTCACGTTCTTGATGCGCTCGTGGGCGATCTGCGAGATGTGTACCAGGCCGTCTTTACCCGGCATGATGGACACGATGGCGCCGACGTTGTTGTCCAGGATCTTCACCACCGGACCTTCGTACACTTTGCCCACTTCTACTTCGGCAGTGATTTCCTCGATGCGCTTCTTCGCTGCTTCCGCGCTTTCGGTGGAAACCGAAGCGATGGTGATGGTGCCATCTTCCTCGATATTGATCTCGCAACCGGTGTCCTTAGTGATGCCACGGATGGTTTCGCCACCCTTGCCAATCACTTCGCGGATTTTCTCCGGATTGATCTTCATCACGTACAGACGCGGTGCGTGACTGGACAGCTCCTGCGGGCCTTCGATGGCTTCCTTCATGTGACCCAGGATGTGCAGGCGGCCTTCCTTGGCCTGCTCCAGTGCGATCTGCATGATGTCCTTGGTGATGCCCTGGATCTTGATGTCCATCTGCAGCGCGGTCACGCCAGCGGCAGTACCGGCCACCTTGAAGTCCATGTCGCCCAGGTGATCTTCGTCACCCAGGATATCGGTCAGCACGGCAAAACGGTTGGCTTCCAGGATCAGGCCCATGGCGATACCAGCCACGTGGGCTTTCAGCGGCACACCGGCGGACAGCAGCGACAGGCAGCCACCGCACACTGAAGCCATCGACGAGGAACCGTTGGATTCGGTGATTTCGGAAACCACGCGCATGGTGTAGCCGAACTCGGTTTCCGACGGCAGCACTTGCGCCAGCGCACGTTTGGCCAGGCGACCGTGACCGATTTCACGACGCTTCGGCGGGCCCATGCGGCCAGCTTCGCCGGTGGAGTACGGCGGGAAGTTGTAGTGCAGCATGAAGCGGTCGGTGTATTCCCCTGCCAGCGCGTCGATGATCTGCTCGTCACGCTTGGTGCCCAAGGTGGCAGTCACGATGGCCTGGGTTTCGCCACGGGTGAACAGTGCGGAACCGTGTACGCGCGGCAATACGCCGGTGCGGATGGCGATCGGGCGTACAGTGCGGGTATCGCGACCGTCGATGCGCGGCTCGCCGTTCAGGATCTGGCCGCGAACGATCTCGGCTTCCAGCGACTTGAAGATGCCCTTGATCTCGTTGGCGAGCAGGGTGTCGGTGTCTTCGGTGATCAGCGCACTCTTCACCGCAGCCCAGGCCGCGTTCAAAGCTTCGGAACGGGCACCCTTCTGGCGGATACGGAAAGCGGTAGCGATGGCTTCGCCGGAGATGTCGCGGATCTTGGCGATCAGCTCTTCATTCTTGGCCGGTGCCTCCCAGTCCCACATTACCGGGTTCACTTCGTCGGCGAACTCGTTGATGGCGTTGATGGCAGCCTGCATCTGGTCATGACCGTATACCACGGCACCCAGCATTACGGCTTCGGACAGCTCCTTGGCTTCCGACTCCACCATCAGCACAGCACGTTCAGTACCGGCTACCACCAGATCCATGTCCGAAGTTTCCAGCTCGGTCTTGGTCGGGTTCAGGATGTATTCGCCATTAGCGTAACCAACGCGGGCAGCACCGATCGGGCCGTTGAACGGCAGGCCGGAGATGGCCAGTGCGGCGGAGGCGCCAATCATGGCCGGGATGTCGGAATCCACTTCCGGGTTCAGCGACATCACGGTGGCCACGATCTGTACGTCGTGGTAGAAGCCTTCCGGGAACAGCGGACGGATCGGACGATCGATCAGGCGGCAGGTCAGGATTTCTTTCTCGGACTGCTTGCCTTCACGCTTGAAGAAGCCGCCCGGGATCTTGCCGGCAGCGTAGGTGCGCTCCAGGTAGTCAACGGTCAGCGGAAAGAAGTCCTGGCCCGGCTTTACATTCTTGGAGCCAACAACCGACACCAGTACCACGGTGTCTTCTACGGAAACGAGCACGGCACCGGAGGCCTGGCGGGCGACTTCGCCGGTTTCCAGGGTAACGGTATGACGACCGTACTGGAACGATTTGGTGATCTTGTTAAACATGGAGGTCCTTCGTACAGAACATTTGGATTACAACGGGAACCCCTACGTAGCGGTCACTGTGCGCAATGGCAGCTCGTAGAGGCTCCCCCCGTTGTGACAATAAAGAACGTGCAGAAGCAGAAACGGAAAAGTCGCAGACTAGCTGCGACTTTTCCGTATTCTAACCGATTACTTGCGCAGACCCAGACGAGTAATCAGGGCGCGGTAGCTGTCAGCATCGGTGCGCTTGAGGTAGTCAAGCAGACGACGACGACGGCTCACCAGCTTCAGCAGACCACGACGGCTGTGGTGATCCTTGGTATTGGCTTTGAAGTGCGGGGTGAGGTCGTTGATGCGGGCAGTCAGCAGCGCAACCTGAACTTCGGAAGAGCCGGTATCGCCTTCCTTACGCTGGAAGTCTTGAACGATCAGGGCTTTTTGTTCGGCGGTCATTGCCATGTGGAAATACTCCAATATCGGTTGAGGGTCACCACTGTCAAGAATGGCACCCGACAAGTGCAGCGAGCCTGCGCCGTTACCGACGCCAACCCATCCACACTTCGCTAGTTTGCAGCTTGCGCTGCCATTACCCGGACCGGCTGCAGCAGGCCTTGCGGCGTTGCATCGGCCAATCCGAGGAATTCCTGCGTATCCGCGTGGTATGCGCGAAAGCGCAGCATTGTCTCACACTTTTCCAGCGTGTGCACCGCTTGGCCGTGACAAAAACGCACGGCTTCGCTTGCGGCCAACGTAGCGGCAGGGAAATGCCCGACCAACACGTCCACCGGCAACAGCAAACCGCCACGCTCGGCCGCTGGCAGTGCTTCGATGGCCTCCAGCGTATGTGCATTGTCAAGACTAAAACCACCCGTAGTGGTACGACGCAAACCGGTCAGATGCGCACCGCAACCCAGCATTTCACCGATGTCCTGCGCCAAGGTGCGAATATACGTCCCCTTACTGCACAGCACATCGATCACTGCGCTGTCACCATCGAAAGACAGCAGTTCGATGCGATGAATGGTGACATCGCGGGCCGCGCGCTCGATTTCGATACCTTCGCGCGCATATTCGTACAACGCCTTGCCCTGATGCTTGAGCGCCGAGTACATCGGCGGCACCTGGCTGATCGGGCCGGTATGCGCGACGATCGCGCGCTCCAGCGCGGCCAGATCGAACGCCACCGGACGCGTCAGCACCACCTCACCTTCGATATCACCAGTCGTGGTTACCGCGCCGAATTTCACGGTGGCGCGATAGCCCTTGTCAGCATCCAGCAGGTAGGACGAGAACTTGGTGGCCTCACCAAAGCATACCGGCAGCAAACCGGTGGCCAACGGGTCCAGCACACCAGTGTGGCCGGCCTTGGCGGCGCTATACAACCAGCGCGCCTTCTGCAACGCACCGTTGGAACTTATGCCATAAGGCTTGTCCAGCAACAGCACGCCATTGATATTCAACTTGATGCGACGCGGCGCGCTCATGCCTTATCTGCGTCCTCGTCCTGATCCTCGCCATCATCGGTATCGGTATCAGCATCGGCGGCATCGGCATCCGGCTTGGCGGCATTGCCCACCACGTCATCGATCAGGCGGCTCATGTAGACACCACGCGCGATAGAATCGTCATAAACGAAATGCAGCTGCGGCGTGGTAAAAATCTGCAGCACCCGGCCGATACCATTGCGCAGGTAGCCGGCAGCACTTTCCAGCGCTTCCTGGGTGACTTCACGCTTGCTGTCGTCCATCACCGTGTAGAACACCTTGGCGTGCGAATAGTCACGCGTGACTTCCACCGCCGTAATGGTGACCCAACCCACGCGTGGATCTTTCAGACCCTTGCGGATCAGCTCGGCCAGCTCGCGCTGAATCTGCTCGGAGATGCGATCGGCGCGAGAAAAGCCTTTTTTGGCCTTTGCCATGTCTGGTTCCCTGTATCAAATAACAAAGGCGAGCGCGTCCGGACACACCGGACACGCTCGCCTGCATGGTCAACGCTTACAGCGTGCGAGCCACTTCTACGATTTCGAACACTTCCAGCTGATCGCCTTCGTGGATGTCGTTGAAATTTTTCAGCATCAGGCCACACTCGTAGCCCTGCTTCACTTCTTTCACGTCGTCCTTGAAGCGCTTCAGCGAGTCCAGTTCGCCGGTGTGCACCACAACGTTGTTGCGGATCAGACGTACGGAAGCACTGCGCTTCACCATACCGTCGGTCACCATACAACCCGCAATATTGCCCACCTTGGATACGGTGATCACCTGACGGATCTCCACGGTACCCAGCACCTGTTCCTTCTTCTCTGGTGCCAGCATGCCGGACATCGCGGCCTTCACGTCATCCACTACGTCGTAGATGATGTTGTAGTAGCGAATTTCGACAGCCTCGCCTTCGGCCAACTTGCGGGCGGCAGCATCGGCGCGCACGTTGAAGCCCACCACGATCGCCTTGGAAGCAATCGCCAGGTTGATGTCGGACTCGGTAACACCACCAACACCGGAGTGCAGGATGTTGACGCGTACTTCGTCGGTGGACAGCTTCTGCAAGCTGCCGGCCAGCGCTTCGTAGGAACCCTGCACGTCGGCCTTGATGATGATGGAGAGGCTCTGCACCTCGCCCTCGGACATCTGGGCAAACATGTTTTCCAGCTTGGCGGCCTGCTGCTTGGCCAGACGTACATCGCGGAACTTGCCGGCACGGAACAGGGCGATTTCACGCGCCTTTTTCTCGTCGGCCAGCACCATGGCATCCTCACCTGCGGACGGCACGTCGGACAGACCCAGGATTTCCACCGGGATCGCCGGACCGGCTTCATCGATAGCCTTGCCGTTCTCGTCGATCATGGCACGCACGCGACCGAAGGCAGTGCCAGCCAATACGATATCGCCCTTCTTCAGGGTACCGCTTTGCACCAGCAGCGTTGCCACCGGGCCACGACCTTTGTCCAGACGAGCTTCCACGATAATGCCCTTGGCCGGAGCAGTAACCGGAGCGGTCAGCTCCAGCACTTCGGCCTGCAGCAGAATCGCCTCCAGCAGCGCATCGATGTTCAGGCCCATTTTGGCCGACACTTCGATGAACTGAGTATCACCACCCCAGTCTTCCGGCACCACCTCATGGGCAACCAGTTCCTGGCGGATACGTTCCGGGTTGGCACCCTGCTTGTCGATCTTGTTCACAGCAACCACGATCGGCACGCCGGCAGCCTTGGCATGGTGCACCGCTTCGATAGTCTGCGGCATTACACCATCGTCGGCAGCTACCACCAGCACCACAATGTCGGTCGCCTTTGCACCACGGGCACGCATGGCGGTAAACGCTTCGTGACCCGGGGTATCCAGGAAGG
>CAMLGD010000185.1 GCA_946479405.1 uncultured Vogesella sp. | reverse complement strand
GTAGTCCTCTAGCGCAACTTGTGCTTCGGCACTGAGGTTTTCCGGACAGAAGCCGAAATCTTCCGGCAGGAAGGAAGCCGTCAACTCCGGGTGGGTGCCACCGCAGTGATAACACTCGCGATTGTTCTCGATGACCAGCTTCCAGTTGCCATCTTCGATGATCTCGGATTCATAGGCGATTTTGGTATGTAACAGCTGGTATGGCGCAAAACGCGGCGTCATCACCTCCTCCAGGTACGCAATATCTGTCGGCGGCTCATCGCCCAAACATACAAAAATATGGGTGCCGATTACCTTGGTGTGCACCGGCAGCAGATTGCGGCACTTGCTATCGAAATCCTGCCCCATATGGGTGGCGTGACGCAGGCTGCCATCCAGGGCATAGGTCCATTGATGGTACGAACAGGTCAGCATGCCCACCGTGGACTTGCCCGCTTCTTTCAGGCGGGCACCGCGATGGCGGCAGATATTGCGATAGCTGCGAATCTGCTCGTCGTCATCACGGAGAATAATAATGGAGGCTTTGCCGATGTCGATGGTAGAGATATCACCTGGCTCCGGAATATCTGCGGTTACTCCAGCAAGAATCCAGTGCTTATGAAAGAAAACATCAATATCGGCATCAAAAACATCTTGGCGCCCAAATAGCTCTCCCGCCATGCCATTACCAGGCAAACGGCTATCCAGCAATTCACCATGCGTTTTCAAATTATCCTTTGACATCATCATCCTCCAACGTGTGTGTGTTTTAGTGAGGCATATGCCCTACCAGACAACTTGAGTATTGGGATAATATGAAATCGCGTCAACGCGCTATATTTTCATATAGACATTACATATGGTAATGCGAAACCGACATGGATTTAACGCAGGAAATACAGGGCGCGCAATCGCAAAAAGACAATCCGTACGGACACCAGTATTGGCTAAAGGTACGCAGCGAGAAGAAAGCACAAGCGGCAGGAAGGAGGAAGGACGGGACAACAGCATGCCAATGGCAACTGCAGCTTGACCAGCTTGGCAGCCAGCACCACAGCGCCAGCCCGCACTACAAGCGAACGATTCGGATCAAGACAGAGAGCGGCTACTCGACCGCATACCGACCAGAGTAAACAGCAGCCAGAATGCTTGCGAAACGAACGCAGCCAGATTGAAATCGTAAGACAGGGAATACAGGCTGCACACGCAGCCGATTATGTTCAGATAGGCATAGCTTCTTGCATCCATCCGCAGCTTTTTCAGCTGCACCAAGGCATAAGCGATCACATAGCATGCCGTACCCAACAACCCAATCAGTACATGTATTCCCATGGATTTCAATCTGAATTAGTTTTTTTTGCAAAATATCCGGTGCACTGTCGACACCGACCACAGCACCCATCCTGAAGACATAAGAATAAAAACTACATTACACCAAGATCATAGCAATAAAAACAACTGCCGGAATCAACAATGTTGGCCGCGAGCAATAAGTCATGCTGCACCGCCATTGTTTTCATGCCGGGAATAATATCGGCCAGCACAGCGTTTTTCTCTGACTGCAGTCAAGATAGCCACGCATGATCACACACTGGCAGGCAATGACCTGCCGCATACCCTGTCGCTAGCGGCATGCGGCTGTCTGCGGCCAACATCAGAGCTGAAAGGTGCTGATCTGCTGTGACAATGCCTCGGCTTGCTGCTGCAGGGACTGTGCCAGCTTGTTGTTGGCATCGGCGTGCAAGGTATTCTCCTTGGCCATGCGGGCAATCATTTCCACGTTGCCAGCCACCTGCTGACTGGCTGCGTACTGCTGATTCATGGCGACTGAAATTTCATGCGCCGCCTCCTGGCTGGCCAGACTCTGCGTCAGGATGCTGGACAGGGTGTTGCTGGCGATTTGCACGCTGCCAGAACTCTGCTCCATGCCCGCCCGCGCCGCCGTCATGCCTTTGGCGGTGCGTTCCGTATCCTTGCTGATGGTCTCGACCAGACTGCGGATTTCCTCGGTGGCAGTAGAGGTTCGCTCGGCCAGCTTGCGCACCTCATCCGCCACCACGCCAAAGCCTCGCCCGGCCTCGCCTGCCCGCGCCGCCTCAATGGCGGCATTGAGCGCCAGCAGATTGGTCTGATCGGCGATGTCGTTGATTACCTGCACAATGCGTCCAATCTGGTTCGAGCTCTGCTTCATGTACTCGACCTCGGCACTCAGCTTGCCGATCTGCTCGGCCAGTTGCCGGATATCCAGCAACGTCGCCTGCATGCGCACCTCGCCCGCACCGGCCTCGCGCGCGGTAGCCAGTACCCGTTCGGCACTATTCTTGGCCTGCGAATTAGCCTGGGCAATGCTGGTCGTCACTTGCTGCACCGCCTCGGCCATCGCCGCTGTGGATTCCGCCTGCTTGCGCGACGCCAGCGACACCTCGCCAGCATTACTGGTCAGTTGCAGCGAGGTATCCGCCACATCAGCCACCGTGTGCCGGATCTGCTGCACCAGATTGGAAAGCGATGCCGCCATGTGATTGAAGCTATTGGCGATCTGCGACAGTTCATCGCGCGACCCCAGCTCCACTCGGGTGGACAGTGCACCATCGGCCAGGCGCTGCGCGTCGTCTTTCAATTTGACCACCGCATTACGCAGCGACAGCGTTGCCCCGACAAACAGGTAGCCACCGATGAGTACCAGCAGCAGCGCCGTACCGACCACGGTCAGCCGCAATGCCGACAGTTGCTCGATGCGCAGCTGGGCACGCTGGCGGAACTCGGTCAGCACCAAACCGCCCAGGTCGCGCAGCTCTGCGGCGGTACGATCCAGGCGCTGCAGCTGGTCGAGCGGATCGGTCAGGATCAATACGGCTTCGACATAATTCTTGTTCAGGAAGGCGGCGGTACTGCTTAGCTCGGTCGCCGCTTTTTTGCTTTGCCTGCTCAGCTGCGCGTAGCTCGGATCATCTTTGGCGATGCCGCGCTCTATCCGGTTGACAGCCTGCGCAGCCGCCTGCGACAGAAAGCTGGACAGCGCCCCCAGTCGGCTACGCTCGGCTTGCTCGATGGTATTGCGCGAGGCAATCACGGCCCCCAGCCCTCGTGCGGCACCGGCGTGCTCGCTGGCAGGCAGCACGATGTTGAAGAACAGATCCTGCAGGTTTCGTGTGTCGCTATCCGGGTCCAGCGCCATGCCGGACTGGCTGGCCACACGGTACAACCAGTCCAGCTGCTGTTTGACCAGCGCGGAATGCCGGGCCAGGTTCTCCTCCGGCTTGAGCCGCTGCCAGCCGGCAAGCTGCGCGACAAGTGCCGCCCGCAAGCTAAGCCAGCCCGGCTTTACCTCCAGATTGTCATCAGCCAGGGCCTGGTCGATCCGCTGTATGGCCGTGCGTATCCGGCCTGCCGCCTGCTGCTGCGCGGCGGCCAGCTCGGCCTTGCCGGCCAGCTGCAAGGTACTAAGATCGCGATGCCGCTGGGTGGCCTCCAGCAGCTCGAAACCGGCTACGGCCAGGGATTCGCCGGCAAGCTCATGCTCGCTAGCACTGATCTGGCTACGGTAGGTACGATCCAGCATATACAGCATGTATATGGTGGGCAGGATCAGCACCGTGGCGATGAGCAGGAATTTGGCGGAGAGTCTGAGGCGACCCATCAGCAGCGTAACGGGAACGAACAACACATTCATGATTGCAAACTCACCCCTGAGAGAAAACCGGCTGCAATAATTGCGGCGTAGCCCTGCAACAACCAGCCGTGCCGCATAAAGCTGCCTCGAATGACGCGGCAGAAACCGCCCCGCCAATGACGCCAGCCAAATGGACACGAATGCGGCCAACTTGGGTTGGCCGCTTGCATTCCACGCCGATAAACCAGAACCGCACAATCAACGCTGCCGGTTCCGGCAGATAAAACCGATATTCTCTACATGGCACCTGAAAACTCAGCCCGGGGTCAGATCCTCGCGCAGGCAGGCAATCAATTGCTCGACAACAGGGGAAACCGTGCGCCCCTGCGGCACGACAACATAATATGAGTCATTCACATTGAGCGACGCTACCGGCAAGCGGACAAGCTCACCAGCGGCCAACAGATCATGCACCAGGCGTCCCCAGCCCAGGGCGACGCCCTGCCCGGCAAGCGCCGCCTGCAATGCATCGGTATACAGACTGCAGCGAAAGGCAAAGTGCAGGTACTGCGGGCGGTAACCAACGGCAGCAAACCATTCCTCCCACCCCATCCAGCCTTCCGATGTGACATCGGACTGGATCAGTGCCATTTCCGCCAGCTCGGCAAGCGATGCCGGGAGCGCATTTTTCTGCAGCCACCCCGGAGCGCAAACCGGAAAAACCTCCTCGTCAAACAACAGGGCGGCGGTGCCACCCTGCCATTTGCCACTGCCAAAACGTATCGCTACGTCGATATCCTTGTGCAGCAAATCAGCGGTAAACATCTGGGTGGTCAATCGAAACTGCGCGTTCGGCAACCGCTGTTTCAATTGCGCCAGCCGGGGCAGAAGCCGGAATTGCGAGAATGCCGCAGTTGTCGCAATGATGATTTGTTCCGGCTGCGGATACTTTGCCAGCCGGTCAAACACACCGGCGATCTTCTGCATGGATTCGGACACCACTTGCTGCAGGGCTTCGCCTTCCCGGGTCAGCTTGATTGCGCGGTGTAGGCGGTGAAACAGCTGCACCCCCAGGGTTTCCTCCAGCGCCTTTACCTGCCGGCTGACCGCCGCCTGGGTAACACCAAGCTCGTGTGCGGCCAACGTAAAACTGCTCAGACGGGCAACAGCCTCGAATTCGACCAAGGCGGTCATAGACGGAATGATCCGCCGGTAGCCACGGGTCTTCTCGACAGTTGCCTTCATGGTGTCCTGTACCTGCAAATATCAGCCTTGCTACCTGGCAGCCGCCAATCAGCTGCCGCTCCACTCGCCCATCATGGCGCCGACTTCCGCCAGCAACCACTCCCGGAATCTGGGATATTCAGTGCGCAGTTTGGCGTTCTTATGGGTAATCAAATAATGGTGTCGGTCATGAAACACCAATGCTTCCTTGACTGGCCGCATTAACCGCCCCTGCTCTACCTGGCGGTGCACCAGATGGTGCCAACCCAACAAGGTACCCTCGCCCACCTCGGCCTGCTGCACCAGCAGGCGGTAATCATTACTTTCCAGATAATCGACTTCGCTAATACGATCCGATTCATCGCCTTTCTGAAACCAATTGCGCCACACCCGCCAATCTACATGTTCACAAACTTGCGCCCGGCCTAATGACGACAAGTGCAGTGTTGGTCGCGACAAAAGATCCAATGGCTTCAGTTTTTTATTCTGAAAATTCTTCTCGAAAAATGCCTGACTGCAAACCGGATAAACAATGTCATGAAACAAGGGCTCCACTTCATATTCAGCTTCGCGCGGTGGATTCTTGGTAATAATCACATCCGGCTCCAGCAGTTCGTCAAACTCCATGAAATGATCGGTAACCACCACATCCAGTTTCATGCCGGGAAACTGCTTGCGAAATGATGGCAGCCTGGCCGACAGCCACAATGAAGAAAAAGCGTGTGACACACACACCGTGAATGCATGCTTTTCGGAATGCCGTACCGCCTCGGCCGCCTCGGCAATATTCATGATGGAGAGGTAGGAGGCGTTATAGAGAATCCGTCCGGCATCGGTCAGCGCAATATGCCGGCCGGCACGCTCAAACAGGGCAACGTCGAGCGAGTCTTCCAGTTCCTTTATCTGGCGGCTGATCGCCGCCTGCGTTACGCACAGCACTTCAGCGGCCTGAGTAAAGCTTTCGTACCTTGCCGCTGTGACAAAGCACCGCAAGGCACGCAACGATGGCATCTGCGCCAAAAGTCGGTCAGTAAACAACTGCTTCTTCTGCATAGCTACCACCTTGAAATCGTATGTCTAGGAGCCTGGCGCAACCCTGCCAACTCACACTGAAAATCCATCGCCAATGCCACCACCAACGAGGCACCACAGGATACATTGTCATTGCCTGGTGGTGTACTTTCATTGGATGTCATTAAAAATCCAGCTTCAGTAGATCTGCCACACGCCCGTTATACGACAGCACACCCGAATACACGTACCAATAATTTACCGTTTGCGTTCAAAACCAAAATTTACCGACAACCCCCACCCAAGCACGTCCAAGCGAAATCAACAACCGTCACCGTTGATTCATAAATCAAGATAGCCCGACCCAACGGGCCGGGCTATCTGCACTACAAAACTTAATCCAGCTTCAGCCAGGTAGTTTTCAGTTCGCAATACTGGTCATGCGCGTAAATGGACTTGTCACGACCACCGAAGCCGGACTGTTTGAAACCGCCGAACGGCGTGGTCAGGTCGCCCTCACCGAAGCAGTTCACTGTTACCGTACCGGCGCGGATGCGTGCAGCCACTTTGTGGGCATTGTTGACATTGTCGGTCCACAGCGATGCGGCCAACCCGTAGCAGGTATCGTTGGCAATGCGGATCGCTTCTTCGACATCGGTGTATTCGATGACGCTGAGGACGGGACCGAACACTTCTTCAACCG
>CAMLGD010000184.1 GCA_946479405.1 uncultured Vogesella sp. | reverse complement strand
ACGAGCCGGACGGGCACGCCTTTGTGCATGTAAAGCTGTCGCTACTGGCCGGCCGCCAGCCAGAGGTAAAGAAAATGCTGTCGCAACAGCTGCTGGCGGCGCTGCAAACCGCCTGCGACTGGCCAGCCGGGCTGGCGGTGCAGCTGTGCGTGGAGCTGCTGGACATCGACCGCGGCAGCTACAGCAAGGCCACGCTGTGATGCGGCGCGCACTGTTGTGGTCGGCGCTACTGGCCGGTGCAACGTTGGCCGCACCGGCCGTAGCGGCCGATGTTGCCGGGCGCTTCGATTTCTACGTGCTGGCACTGTCGTGGTCGCCGGATTACTGCGCGGCGCGGCCGCAGGATGCCGAGCAGTGCGGCCGCCCGTATGGCTTTGTGCTGCACGGGTTGTGGCCGCAGTACCAGCGCGGCTACCCGGCGAGTTGTGCTGCCGAGCCGCTGCAGCCGCAGATCGAGCAGCAGTTCGCCGGGCTGTATCCCAGCCGCAAGCTGTACCGCCACGAATGGGACAAGCACGGCAGCTGCAGCGGCCTGAGCCAGCCGCAGTTCCACCAGCTGGCTGCCAGCCTGAAGGCGAAAGTGCGCATCCCCGCCGCCTACCAGGCGCCGGCGCAACCGCTGCGCCGCAGCCTGCCGCAACTGAAGGCCGATCTGGCTACGGCAAACCCGTGGCTGCCGGCCAGCGCCATCAGCGTGGCCTGCAGCGGCGCCGGCCGTTTCCTGCAGGAAGTGCGCGTCTGTTTCGACAAGGCCGGCAAGGGTGCGCAGCCCTGCAGCGAACAGATGCAGCGTGCCGAGGCGCGCAGCTGTCGCCAGCCGGACCTGCTGGTGCGCAACGTACGCTGAGGCCCCTGTGCCTCGGCAGCAGCAGCCGGCCGCACGATCAGACGCCACGAAAAAGGCGATCCACGGATCGCCTTTTTGCATGCGCCGCGCTGTCACTGGCTCCTGGCCGGTTGCTGCGCCGGGCCAAGCGCAACCTCCGCGCCGCGGCGGTCACCCGCGGCGCAGTGCCACCGACGCAAAAAAGCGGCCCATGTGGGCCGCTTTGGCGAGTGGAAGCCGCTGCGTTACAGGAAGCGCGCCGGTGCGTACGGTGCCGGGTCGGTGAATGGCGTCTCGCCGCAGATCACCTGCGCCAGCAGTTGGCCGCATACCGGTCCCAGCGTCAGGCCGTGGTGGGCGTGGCCGAAGTTGAACCACAGCCCGCGGTGGCGCGGCGCGGCGCCCAGCGCCGGGCGCATGTCCGGCAGGCACGGGCGGCTGCCCATCCACGGCGTGGCGTCCAGCCGCTCCCCCAGCGGGAACAGTCCACGCGCCAGCCCCTCCGCCTGTTCCAGCTGCGCGTAGTTGGGGGCGGCATCGCGCCGCGCCAGCTCTACGCCGGTGGCGATGCGCAGCCCGCGTTGCATCGGTGACACCACGAAGCCGCCTTCCACGTCGGCCACGGTGTAGCGCAGGCCCGGCCCCAGCGGCTGGTAGTGCATGTGGTAGCCGCGCTTGGTCTGCAGCGGAATGCGGTAGCCCAGCGGGCGGAAGATGTCGTCGGACCACGGCCCCATCGCCACCACCACCTGCGCGGCGCGCAGCGTGCCCTGCACGGTGGCGACTTGCCAGCCGCTGCCGTCTGGCGTCAGCGCGGTGGCCTGCTGTTGCAGCAGCACCCCGCCCAGGCGCTCGAAATGGCGGGCGTAGCCACGGGTCAGTTCACCGGGATCGCTGATGCGCTGTGGATCGCGCCAGTGCACTGCGCCGGCAAAACCTTCGCCCAGGCCAGGCTCGGCGGCGCGCAGCTGCGCCGCGTCCAGGATCTGCAGCTGCAGGCCGTGTTCGGCGGCGATACGGCGCGCGTTGGCGGCCTCGGCGGCAAAGCCGGCCTCGGTGCGGTAGGCCTCGTACAGGCCGTCGTCGCTGCACAGGTTCTGCATGTTGGCCGCAGCGATCAGCGCGGCGTGCTCGTCCAGGCTGCGGCTGATCAGCGGCAGCATGTCGTGTGCGGCGGCGGCCAGCCGGTGCGGGGCGGAGGCGCGGAAGTAGCGCCACAGCCACGGCGTGCTCTGCAGCAGGCTGGACGGCTGGTAGCGCACGTCGGTGGAGCGGTTGCGGCCGATGCGCAGCACGCTGGCCAGATCACGCGGGA
Organism: uncultured Vogesella sp.; assembly: GCA_946479405.1. Next base: position 4,418 of record CAMLGD010000184.1, on the reverse strand, counting down.
AGCCGTACGGCACCACGGCGGCGCGTTCCAGCAAGCCGGCGTTGCCGTGGCTGGTTTCCTCGCCGGGGGCGCGGCGGTCCAGCAGCGCCACGCGCAGGCCGCGTTGTTGCAGGGCGATGGCGCTGGAGACGCCGATCATGCCGGCGCCGAGGACGATGATGTCGAAATCCATGTTGTGCTTCTTTCAGATGCAGTTGCCATGGGCGCTGCGGGCAGCGGCCATGGCAACGGGATCTGCCGGGTTGGCCGCAGCCTGCGGCCAACCCTGGCGGCAGCTTACTTGGCGATGATGTCGCGCTTGAAGTATTTCTGCGACAGGCGGCTGAGGGTGCCGTCCTGCTTCAGGCCGCTGATGGCTTTTTCCAGTGCCGCCATGGTGGCCTTGTCGCCCTTGCGCACGCCGAAGCCGGTGCCTTCGCCCAGGGTGGCGAAGTCGCTGAGCACGCCGCCGGCAAAGTCGAAGTCCTTGCCGTTGGGCTTGCTGAGGAAGCCTTCCATCGCGTTCTGCGCTTCCTGCACGCCGGCATCCAGCCGGCCGGAGGCCAGGTCAAGATAGATCTGCGCCTGGTCGCGGTAGGCCACCACCTTCACGCCGTTCTTCTCCCAGTGCTTGCGCACGAAGTCTTCCTGGGTGGCGCCCTGCAGCACGCCCACGGTCTTGCCTTTCAGGCTGGCCACGGTCGGTTGCAGGCCGCTGCTGCGCTTGGCCACCATCTGGATCGGCACGATGTAGATCGGGGTGGTGAAGTCGATGGATTCGCGGCGCTTGGCGGTGATGTTCATCGACGAGTTGATGACATCGAACTTCTTGGCCTTCAGGCCCGGGATCAGGCCTTCGAACGAGGTTTCCACCCAGCTGCACTTGGCGGCCATGCGTTCGCAGATGGCCTTGCCCACGTCGATGTCAAAGCCGACCAGCTGGCCGTCGGCCTGCTTGCTCTCGAACGGCGGGTAGAACGGCTCCAGCCCCATGCGGATGGTGGTTTGCGCCATGGCCGGCGCGGCCAGCAGGGCGAGCAGGGGCAGGGCGAGGGTACGGAAGGTGCTGCGCTTCATGAAGTTTCTCCTGGGTGATCGGTCGGTCTTCCCGTTGCGACTGTGCGCGTTGGCCGCGTCTGTTGTTGCTGTTGCTAATGTAGACAAAAAATCCAGATTGGACAATTTATTTCCATTTTTGCCGGGGCGCTGCTAGTCTGTGTAGACAAAATTTCCACAAAAGACACCAACGCCACTGGAGAGCACTATGATGACCTCGCACCACCGCCCGCCCGTGATCCTGTCCGCCGCGCAGATCCGCCCCTTGCTGGCGCAGCTGCCACTGGCCACCACCCTGCGCAGCCTGTTTACCGCCCTGGCCGACGAGCAGGCGGTGCAGCCGGCGCAGAGCCTGACGCTGTTCCCGCAGGGCGCCGGCGACTTCATTACCTACCAGGGCGTGCTGGCCAGCGAGCAGGTGTTCGGCGCCAAGCTGTCGCCGTACATCGTTACCGGCGGCAAGCCGGTGATCACCGCCTGGACCGCGCTGATGTCGATGCAGACCGGCCAGCCGCTGCTGTTCTGCGACGCGGGCGAACTCACCGCTGAGCGCACCGCCGGCACCACCGCGCTGGCGGTGGACGAGCTGGCGCCGCACGACAGCCGCGTGCTGGTGCTGATCGGCTGCGGTGCGCTGGGTCAGGCCCACCTGCGCCATGCGCTGCCGCTGCGCGACTGGCGCGAAGTGCGCGTCTATGCGCCGGATCTGGCGACCAACCCGGCACTACAGCAGACGTTGGCCGCAGTCGATGCCCGCGTGCGTTGCTGCGACAGCCTGGCTGCCGCCACCGACGGCGCCGACGTGATCATGCTGTGCACCTCGTCCGCCGGCGCGGTGCTGGACCCGGCCACGCTGGGTAAATCGGCGCTGATCACCTCCATCAGCACCAATGCCGTCAACGCGCACGAAGTGCCGCCGGAAAGCCTGGCCGGCATGGATGTGTACTGCGACCATGCCGCCAGCACCCCGAGCCGTGCCGGCGAGATGGTGCTGGCCGCCGAGCGTGGCTGCTGGCACCCGGTAGCGCTGTGCGGCGACCTGGCGGCGCTGGTATCCGGCCGCGCGCCACGCCCGGACTACCGTCGCCATGTGTTTTTCCGCTCCATCGGCATGGGGCTGCAGGATGTGGCCATCGCGCACGCGGTGTGGCAGCTGCACAGCGCCACTTGTCCGGCCTGAGCGCATCGGTCACTATCCCGTGTCCCTTTTTGCTAGCCCAACCATGAGCGTCGACACCGTCTCCCGCCAGCAGGCCCTGCTGGCGCGTTACCAGCACCTGGCCGATGGCATCGCCCGGCTGTTCTTCCCTTATGCCGAGGTGGTGATCCACGATCTGGATAGCCAGCGCGTGCTGTATCTGGCCAATAACCTGTCGCGGCGCGAGGTGGGCGACGATGCGGCGCTGGAGGACATCGAGCGCACCATAGCCGAGCGCACGGTGGGCCCGTATGAAAAGCTGAACTGGGACGGCCGCAAGATGCGCTGTACCAGCTCGGTGCTGTTCGACGACGCCGGCAATGCGCTGGGGGTGATGTGCATCAACTTCAACATCGCGGTGTTCGAGGACATGCACGGCATGCTGGGCATGCTGCTGAAGGGCGCCGGGCTGGTGGAGCAGCCGGCCGAGCTGTTCCGCGACGACTGGCAGGAGCGCATCAACAGCTTCATGCACGGCTGGCTGCGCGAGCGGCAGCTGGCGCTGAACACGCTGACCCGGCCGCACCGCCGCGAGCTGGTGGCGGCGTTGTACGCCGAAGGCGCCTTCAACGGCAAGAGCGCCACCCACTACATCGGCAATGTGCTGGGGCTGGGGCGGGCGACGGTGTACAAGTACCTGAAGGAGCTGCGTGGCGAGTAGCCGCCGGCTGAGGTTCTGCATTGCCAAACAACAAGGCCGCCCACGGGCGGCCTTGTTATTGGTGCGATGGCTAGCCCGGATAAGCCACAGGCACATCCGGCTTGGCTGGCGCTAGGGCATGCGATTTTCCGGATGCGTTGCGCTGATCCGGGCTATGGCTCCTTGCCTGCCGGAGCAACTCAGCCCGTCCGCAGCTCGAAGCGCTCGAACATTGCCGCCACTTGCTGCTGCAAGCCGGCGTGCGGCCAACCTGCTGCGATGGGCGCGAACGGTTGCGGCAGTTGCGGGCCGGGGCGCAGCAGTTGCCAGGCATAGTGGCGCACGCCGTGGCCGGCCAGCTCCGTGGCCAGCTGACGCAGGGTGGCTTCGTCATGCAGCGCCGGGTGGATGGTGCTGCGGCATTCGAAGTCGCCGCCGTGCGCCAGCAGCAGATCCAGGCTGGCGAAGGTGCGCGCGCCGCTGCCGCCGCTGCCGGTCAGCGCGGCGTAGCGACCGGGTAGCGTCTTGATGTCCAGTCCCACCCAGTCCAGCAAGGGCAGTACCCGTTGCAGGCGATCGGGATGGCCGCCGCCGCTGTGCAGGCCGGTGGCAAAACCCAGCGCCCGCACCTCGGCCAGCAGCGCCGGCAGCGCGGGATCGGTCAGCGGCTCGCCGCCGGAGAACACCACGCCATCCAGCAGGCCGCGCCGGCGCAGCAGCTGTTCGCGTAGCTGCGGCCAACGGGTGTGGCCGTGGCGACGCTGCAGCAGGCCGGGGTTGTGGCAGTAGCCGCAGCGCCACGGGCAGCCGGCCAGGAACACCACCGCGGCCAGCCGCCCCGGCCAGTCGCAGCTGGAGAACGGCTGCCAGCCGCCGATGCGCGCGCGCTCAGCCGGCGCGCTGTTCGTCGAAGTGGCGGCGCTCATGGAATTCACCCTGCTTGCCGGTGTTGAACGAGGCTACCGGGCGGTGGTAGCCCATTACCCGCGTCCATACCTCGCAGCGGGTGCGTTCTTCGTCTTTCAGTTCGATAGCTTGCTGGTTCTGCATGGTGCTTCCTTTCGAGGGTTGGCCGCATGGCGGCGGGTTTGCTCTGTCTTGTTGGTATGGGGTTGCTGGTGGGCACGCTGCGCTTTGCCCACCCTACGACTGCATTTGTCGCTTCACCTCGGGTAGCCCGGATAAGCGAAGCGCATCCGGGGAACAGCCCAGGCACTTGCCATTCCCGGATGCGCCTATGGCTTATCCGGGCTACGGAGCTTACGGAGTGCAGGCCGCCTGCCGTTTTTTCGCCATCAGCTCGGCATCGCACTTCGGGCAGTAGTCGTGGCGGCCGGACAGGTAGCCGTGCGTCGGGCAGATCGAGAAGGTCGGGGTGATGGTGATGTAGGGCAGGCGGAAGTTTTCCAGCGCGCGGCGCACCAGCTGGCGGCAGGCATCGGCGCTGCTGACTGCCTCGCTCATATACAGGTGCAGCACGGTGCCGCCGGTGTATTTGCGCTGCAGTTCGTCCTGGCGCAGCAGCGCCTCGAACGGGTCGTCGGT
>CAMLGD010000183.1 GCA_946479405.1 uncultured Vogesella sp. | reverse complement strand
AGCGTGTTCAGGGTAATACCCTGACGGGGGTTCGAATCCCCCCCTCTCCGCCAGATTGCCTCAATAAAGCCGGTTCAACGCCGGCTTTATGAAATTCAGCGTTACCGAATTCTGGAGAGGTGGATGAGTGGTTTAAGTCGCACGCCTGGAAAGCGTGTTCAGGGTAATACCCTGACGGGGGTTCGAATCCCCCCCTCTCCGCCAGAATGTGAAAAGCCCCGAGCAATCGGGGCTTTTTGCTTTTCTTACCAGTCGCTTTGCACCATGCTCAAAGCGCACGCCGCCTGCTGCCAACCTGCCCGGAGCCATCCATGTCTGCCCTGCACCCCATCGACGCGCTGATTGCGCAGCTGCCCAAGACCGAACTGCACCTGCATATCGAAGGCACGCTGGAGCCGGAGCTGATGTTTGCCCTGGCCGCGCGCAACGGCATCACCCTGCCGTATGCCGATATCGCCAGCCTGCGCGCCGCCTATGACTTCAGCAATCTGCAATCCTTTCTCGACCTGTACTACGCCGGTGCCGGCGTGCTGCAGACCGAGCAGGATTTCTACGATCTGACCTGGGCCTACCTGCAGCGCGCCCACGCCGATGGCATCGTGCATGCCGAGATTTTCTTCGACCCGCAAACGCACACCGCGCGCGGCATTGCCTTTGCCACCGCCTACCACGGCATCAGCCGGGCGCTGGAGGCGGCGGAGGCGGAGTGGGGCATGAGCTCGCGGCTGATCATGAGCTTTTTGCGCCACCTCAGCGAGGAAGACGGCTTTGTCGTGCTGGAGCAGGCGATGCCCTACCTGTCCGGCATCGATGGCTTCGGGCTGGATTCCAGCGAAGCCGGCCACCCGCCGTCCAAGTTCCAGCGCCTGTTTGCCCGTTGCCGTGAGCTGGAGCTGCCCTGCGTGGCCCATGCCGGCGAGGAAGGCCCGGCCGCCTATGTGCTTGAGTCGCTGGACCTGCTGCAGGTGTGCCGTATCGACCACGGCGTGCGCAGCCTGGAAGACGCGGCGCTGGTGCAAAGGTTGGCCGCAGAGCGTATGCCGCTGACGGTGTGCCCGCTGTCCAACATCAAGCTGAAAGTGTTTGCCGATCTGGCCGAGCACCCGCTACGCAGTATGCTGCAGGCCGGGCTGGTGGCGATGGTCAACTCCGACGACCCGGCCTACTTTGGCGGCTACCTGAGCGACAACCTGCTGGCTTGCCGCCGCGCGCTGGATCTGGGTGCCGACGAGGTGGTGCAGCTGGTGCGTAACAGCTTTGAAGCCAGCTGGTTGGCGCCGGCGCAAAAGGCTGACTGGCAGCGTGCCATCAGCCATATCGTGGCGCAGTGGCAGCAAGAGCAGGCCTTCTGACCCGCTAGATAGTGACGCAGCAAAAAGCCCGGCGTATGCCGGGCTTTTTGCTGTCGCTGGCGTTGCTCAGATCGGCTGAGTCGCCTGCTGCAACCACGCCAGTGCCTCACCGCTGACCAGCGGGGCGATGCGGCGCAGCACCTCGGCGTGGTAGCCGTTGAGCCAGGCGGTTTCCGCCGGGTTCAGCAGCTCACGCGCGATGCAGCGGGTGTCGATCGGGCACAGCGTCAGCGTTTCGAACTTCAGGAAGCTGCCGAAGCTGTTGTCGGCGGCGGCCACGTTCAGCAGCAGGTTCTCGATGCGCACGCCCCACTGGCCCGGGCGGTAGATGCCCGGCTCGTTGGAGGTGATCATGCCCGGCTGCATTGCCATGGTGGCTTCCGGCTGCGAGCGGGAGATGCTCTGCGGACCTTCATGCACGTTGAGGAAGTAGCCCACGCCGTGGCCCACGCCGTGGCCGAAGTCGATGTCCGCCTGCCAGATCGGCGCGCGCGCCAGTGTGTCCAGCATTGGCGATGGTGTACCCACCGGGAAGTGCGCCATGCTCAGCGCGATCATGCCCTTGAGTACCAGGGTGAAGTCACGCTGCTGCTCGGTGCTGGGCTGGCCCACCGCCACCACGCGGGTGATGTCGGTGGTGCCGTTCAGGTACTGGCCGCCGGAGTCGATCAGCAGCAGGCCGTTGCCGGCAATCTCGCTGTGGCTGGCTTCGGTGGCGCGGTAGTGCGGCAGCGCGCCGTTGGCGTTAAAGCCGGCGATGGTGGCAAAACTCGGGCAGACAAAGCCGGGGCGGCGCGCGCGTGCGGCGGTGATCTGCTCGTCGATGGTCAGCTCGGTGATGCGGCTGCGGCCAACGTTGGCCTCGAACCAGGCAAAGAACTCGGCTAGCGCGGCGCCGTCCAGTTCCATGGCCTGGCGCACGTGCGCGGCTTCGTCGGCGGTCTTGCGCGATTTCAGCAGTGTGCTGGGGTTGATCTGTTCGCGTACCTGCACGCCGTCCGGCAGCGCCTGGCGCAGGCCCAGGGTGATGCGGCGCGGGTCCAGCATTAGGCGGCTGCCGGCCGGCAATGCCGCCAGCGCGGCCTTGGCGTCAGCGTAGTCCGCCAGCTGGATGCCATCGGCGGCCAGTTCTGCCGCCAGTGCTGCGTCGATCTTGCCGGCACCGACAAACAACGTGGCGCTGTCCTGGCCCAGCAGCAGGTGGGCGATGAACACCGGGTTGTAGTTCACATCGCTGCCGCGCAGATTGGTCAGCCAGGCGATGTCGTCCAGGGTGGAAATGAAGTGCCAGTCGGCAGCGGCCTCGCGCATGGCGCTGCGCACGGCTGCCAGCTTGTCGCTGCGACCAACGGCGGCATAGGGCGGCAGGTGGGCGTATACCGGTGCGGCCGGCAGCGCCGGGCGCTCGGTCCATACCTGCTGCAGCAGGTCGAGATCGGTGCGCAGGGTAACGCCAGCACCGTCCAACGTGGATTGCAGCGCGCGCGCCGCGGCCAGGCCCAGTACATCGCCATCCACCGCCAGCGTGCTGCCGGCGGCAAGGTTGGCCGCAAGCCAGTCCAGGTGATGGGTGCTGGCCAGGGTCTGGATCTTCATCAGCTGGATGCCACTGCCGGCCAGTTCCTGCTCCGCTTGTACCCAGTAGCGGCTGTCCGCCCACAGGCCGGCAAAGTCGGCGGTAACGATCAGCAGCCCCACCGAGCCATGGAAACCGGATAGCCAGCGGCGGCCCTGCCAGTAGCCCGGCAGGTATTCCGAAAGATGCGGGTCGGAAGAGGGAATCAGACAGGCGGAAACGCCGTGTTGCTGCATGGCGGCGCGCAAGGCGGCAATGCGCTGGGGAATCTGGCTCATGGTTGGCTCCAACAAAATATTGTATTCATTTTGCGGAACGGCATAAGCGTGCGCAAGCGCTGCGGCGGGAAACAGCAAATTGCTGAACTATCGGACAGGTGGGGTTTCTGCGTGCGCAGCGCAGGTAGAGACGCGGAATAAAAAAACCGGGGCAGGGCCCCGGTTTTGCATGCAGTGCAGCGTGCTTACGGACGCTCTACTGCCAGTGCCACGCCCATGCCACCGCCGATACACAGGGTAGCCAGGCCTTTCTTGGCGTCGCGGCGCTGCATTTCGTGCAGCAGAGTCACCAGTACACGGCAGCCGGAGGCGCCGATCGGGTGGCCCAGCGCGATGGCGCCGCCGTTCACGTTCACCTTGTCGGCACCCCAGCCCAACTCGCGAGCCACACCCAGTGCCTGTGCGGCGAAGGCTTCGTTGGCTTCCACCAGGTCCAGGTCTTCCACTTTCCAGCCGGCCTTGTCCAGCGCCTTGCGGGTAGCGGCTACCGGGCCGATACCCATGATTTCCGGCGCGCAGCCGGTCAGGGCATAGGACTTGATCACGGCCAGCGGCTTCAGGCCCAGTTCGGCGGCCTTGGCGGCAGTCATCAGCATCACGGCGGCGGCACCGTCATTGATGCCGGAGGCGTTGCCAGCGGTCACGGAACCGTCTTTCTTGAACGCCGGGCGCAGTTTGGCCAGCGACTCGGCGGTGCTGCCAGCCTTGATGTATTCGTCGTTGGCGAAGGCAACCGGGTCGCCCTTGCGCTGCGGTACCAGTACCGGCACGATCTCGTCCACGAACTTGCCTGCTTTCTGTGCGGCTTCGGCGCGGTTCTGCGATGCCAGGGCCAGCGCGTCTTGCTCGTCGCGGCTGATCTCGTACTTGGCGGCCACGTTTTCGGCGGTGATGCCCATGTGGTACTGGTTGTACACGTCGGTCAGGCCGTCGGCCACCATGGTGTCCACCAGCTGGGTGTTGCCCATGCGGAAGCCGTCACGCGAGCCCGGCAGGATGTGCGGGGACAGCGACATGTTTTCCTGGCCACCGGCGATCACGATTTCGGCATCGCCATTGGCGATGGCCTGGGCGCCCAGGTGTACGGCGCGCAGGCCGGAGCCGCACACTACGTTAAGGGTGGATGCCGGGGTGGATACCGGCAGGCCGGCCTTGATCAGCGCCTGGCGTGCCGGGTTCTGGCCCACGCCAGCGGTCAGCACCTGACCCAGAATCACTTCACTGATGGCTTCCGGCTGCACGCCGGTTTTTTCCAGCAGACCCTTGATTACGGTCGCACCGAGTTCCGGGGCCGGGATCTTGGACAGGGAACCGCCAAAGCTGCCAACGGCGGTACGCAGGGCAGCAACAATCACTACGTCTTGCATCGGGTTTCTCCAGAATGTTGTGTTATGTGCTTGTTGGAGTAGGTATGGCACAGGGCGATACCCACTCTAGCACGGAACCTGTTGCGAATTATTGCAGGGTCGCCAGCTGGGCCGGCATGGCCTTGGCCTGGACGTATTCGCCCGGGGCCGGGCACAGCGGCGGCAGATCCTTGCTGCCCATGGTCTTGGGCGTGTTGATCTTGTCGCCGGATTGCGGTGCCAGCCAGGCATCCCAGTCCTTCCACCAGCTGCCCGGACGGCTTTCGGCGGCATCCAGCCATGCTTCGGCCGAGGCTGCTTTGCTGTCGTTCACCCAGTAGTTGCGCTTGTCCTTGGTTACCGGGTTGATGGAGCCGGCAATGTGGCCGGAGGCGCCCAGTACGTAGTGGCAGCTTGGTGCGCCGGTCAGGTACTTCAGGCCGCCAAAAGCGGACTGCCACGGCACGATGTGGTCCTCGCGGGCGGCAAAAATGTATACCGGGATGTCGATGGTGCCGACATCAATGGCCACGCCGCACAGGGTGATGCTGCCCGGCTTGGTCAGCGCGTTGTTGCGGTAGAACTCCTTCAGGAAGAAGGTGTGCATCGGCATTGGCAGGTCTACCGCGTCGTTATTCCAGTACAGCAGGTCGAACGGCGGTGGGGTCTTGCCCAACAGGTAGTTGTTGACTACGTAGTTCCACACCAGGTCGTTGGCACGCAGGCTGGCGAAGGTACGGCCCAGCTCCTTGCCACTGACAATGCCACCGTTGCCGGCGGCCAACTTGGCTTCGCGGTTGGCGAAGAAATTGTCATCCAGGAATACCTTGATCTCGCCCGGATCGGTGTGGTCGACCAGCGAGGTCATGAAGGTGGCGGAATCGAAGTATTTCAGGCCGCGGGCCTTGGCCACACACAGCGCGGTGGTGAGGATCACACCGCCGATGCAGAAACCCAGCACGTTCATAGTTGGCTGCTTGGTGATTTTCTTTACTGCCTCGGCAGCGGCAAACACGCCTTCCTCGATGTAGTTGTCCCACTTGTAGTGTTTCATTTCCGGGGTGGCGGAGCGCCAGCTCACCAGGAACACGCGGTAACCCTGGGCCACGAAGTGGCGCACCATGGAGTTGTCCGGCTGCAGGTCCATCAGGTAGTACTTGTTCACGCACGGCGGCACGATCAACAGCGGCTTTTCGTACACTTCGCCGGTGGTGGGGGTGTACTGGATCAGCTCGATCAGCTGGTTGCGGAACACCACCTGACCCGGGGTGCAGGCAATGTTCTTGCCGATCTCGAACTTGCTTTCGTCCGACATCGAGATGTGACCCTTCTGCAGGTCATCGATCACGTTCTTCATGCCTTCAACCAGGCTTTCACCCTTGGTTTCGATGGCGCGCTTCACCACTTCCGGGTTGGTGAGCATGAAGTTGGTCGGCGACATCGCGTCGATGTACTGGCGGGTGGCAAACGCCAGGCGCTCCTTGTCGCCGGCTTCCAGCTGCGCCTTGTCCACCAGCTCGGTCATCCATTTGGATGTCATCAGGTAGCTTTGTTTCAGGAAATTGTAGAACGGGTGTTCGTTCCACTCCGGGGCGGCAAAACGGCGGTCACTGCCGGGGCCGGCCTGGTTGGCGGCTGTCGTGCCCTGGCCAAGAAACTGCATCCACAGGTTCATCTGCTGCTGGTACAGGCTGTTCTGCATGGCGAAGAACTGGTTGGTGTTCTCCATCATCTGGCCCCAGGCACCTGCCAGCGGGTTGCCGGCCTGGTCCGGGTTGGCGCCTGCCGACATCGAATTGACGAACTGTTGCATCCACTTCTGGTTGTTTTCAGAGATGCTGGCAAAAAAGCTGTCCAGCGCTGCCTTTGGGTCCTGACTCATGGGGGCTCCTTCAGAAGATGGCGAGGTGGACGGCGGGGGCCTGTACTTGTCATTCTGGCGGCCCGCTACCGAATGCATGCTTATCACTGTATCACCGCTTTATGACAAAACACACGAATTGCCCGTGCCG
>CAMLGD010000182.1 GCA_946479405.1 uncultured Vogesella sp. | reverse complement strand
TTGCCGAGCTGTCCAGCCGCCTGGCCGAGCTGTCCAACCAGTTCTCGCAGCACGTAATGGACGCCACCGACAGCTTCTCGCTGTACATCGAAGACGTGGCCGAGCTGGCCGGCATTCCGGAAGATACCCTCGCCATGTACGCGGCACTGGCCGAGGCCGACGGCCAGCCGGGCAAATACAAGCTGGGCCTGCAGTTCCCGCTGCTGTTCCCGGTGCTGCAGTACGCCGACAACCGCGCCCTGCGCGAAAAATTGTATGAAGCCAACGCCAAGCGCGCCTCCGAGTTCGGCCCCGCCGAGCAGGACAACGGCCCGCTGATCCGCGAGAAGCTGCAGTTGGCCGCAGAAGAAGCGCAGCTGCTGGGCTTTGCCAACTACGCCGAGCTGTCGCTGTACACCAAGATGGCGGAAAGCCCGCAGCAGGTCATCGACTTCCTGCGCGACCTGGCGCAGCGCGCCAAGCCGTACGCGCTGCAGGATCGTGCCGAGCTGGAGGCCTTCGCCCGCGACGAGCTGGGTCTGGCCGAACTGCAGGCCTGGGACATCAGCTACGCCGCCGAAAAACTGCGCGTGGCGCGCTATGCCTTCTCCGAGCACGAAGTGAAGCAGTACTTCCCCGAGCCCAAGGTGCTGGCCGGCCTGTTCGGCGTGGTGGGCAAGCTGTACGGCGTGCGCTTTGCTCCGCGCAGCGTGGCCGCCTGGCACCCGGACGTGCGCTACTACGAAATCTTCCAGGGCGACACGCTGCTGGGCGGCTTCTACCTCGACCTGTATGCCCGCGACGGCAAGCGCCCCGGTGCCTGGATGGACGACGTACGCGGCCGCCGCGTGAAGGCAGGCCAGGTACAGACCCCGGTGGCCTACCTGGTGTGCAACTTCAGTCGCCCGGTGGGCGACAAGCCGGCCTACTTCACCCACGACGAAGTCATCACCCTGTTCCACGAATGCGGCCACGGCCTGCACCACTTGCTCACCCGCGTGGAAGAACTAGGTGTGGCCGGCATCAGCGGCGTGGAGTGGGACGCGGTAGAACTGCCCAGCCAGTTCATGGAGAACTTCTGCTGGGAATGGGACGTGCTGCAGGGCATGACCGCCCACGCCGACAGCGGCCAGCCGCTGCCGCGCGAGCTGTACGACAAGATGATCGCCGCCAAGAACTTCCAGTCCGGCATGCAGATGGTGCGCCAGCTGGAATTCTCGCTGTTCGACATGCAGCTCTACACCGCCGCCAGCCCCGGCAACATCGACTGGCTGGCGCTGCTGGAGCAGGTGCGCGACGAAGTGGCGGTAAACCGCCCGCCGGCCTACAACCGCTTCCCCAACAGCTTCAGCCACATCTTTGGCGGCGGCTACGCGGCCGGCTACTACAGCTACAAGTGGGCGGAAGTGCTGTCCGCCGACGCCTACGCCGCCTTCGAGGAAGCCGGCGGCGCCAACCCGGTGGTGGGCCGCCAGTTCTGGGACGAGATCCTGGCAGTAGGCGGCAGCCGCCCGGCGCTGGAATCTTTCCGCGCTTTCCGCGGCCGCGACCCGCAGATCGACGCGCTGCTGCGGCACAGCGGCATGAGCGAGCCGGCGGCGTCTTGAGAGTTGGTTAGAGGGATGCGGCCAACGTTGGCCGCAGGGTGAAGTGAACAAGGGCAAGCCTGTGATGGGCTTGCCTTTTTGTTATGCCTAAGCAATATTTTAGTGTTGTGCCGTTATTTTAAAGGTGATGATTTTCATGGAAATAATCATGGATACTAAAGATTGGTTAATTATTGCTTCGACATTGTTGGGGCCAATATTGGCTGTGCAGGCGCAAAAGGCAGTTGAAGTGTTTAGAGAAATTAGAAATAGAAAGATGAGAGTATTCTCTACCTTAATGGCAACCCGAGCTGCCCGTCTCTCAGGTGATCATGTGCAAGCATTGAATATGATTGATTTGGCGTTCTATGGACAAAGTGTATTCGGAATTAAGAAAAGAACAAAAACTGAGCAAGCAGTCTTGGATGCCTGGAAGGAATATCTCGATCATCTTGGTGCAGATCAGGATGAGTTAGGAGGTTCAGTGCTATGGAAAGCTCAGAGTGATGAATTTCTTGTGAGCCTACTACATGCAATAGCTAAAGATGTTGACTATTCATTTGACAGGGTGCAATTAAGGAAGGGAGTGTATTCGCCAAAATATCATGGAGAGTTGGAAGCTGAACAAGCTGCCATACGGCGCTCAATGATTAATGCTTTGTCAGGTGAAACGACACTCAAAATGGAAATAGTCTCTTTACCTGCAGAAAAAGCTGATAGCTGATTTTTGTATCTGTTGAGTGTGTTTTAAAAATGTTGACCGCAAGCTGTCACGGGCCTGCGGCCAACATTGCTATGGGGTGTGGCCTCCGCTGCGCGGAAAGGGTTTGAAGTTGCCGGTTTCGCCCGGCGGACGAGGAAGGGGGCGACCGCCGCCCCCTTTCCAATCCCCGGCTCTCCCGGCGGCTGCTCGAAACCCCGGTCAAAACGGTACGCCCCGGGCGCCGCTGATTCGCCGCTTGCTAACGGCGCGCGCCTCAAACAGCGGCTTAAGACCCGGGGCGCACCGTTTTGCCCGGCTCGCGCCAACGGGAAGGGGCGCGTTGATGCGGTGCTGCAGCCAACGTTTATCATCTGATGTGTCAAAAGGTTGGCCGCAACACACGCTGAACCTTGCTAGCAACGTGTATACGGCGCTGTCGCATCCACAGTGCAGATGATGGTTTGCGCTTTGCTCATGCTTGACTAGCATGTTGTCTGGATAAGTTGCCGCAAGAGGAGTGCGTCACCGCCGTGGCGCCTGTTTGCTGCGATGTCTGTTTACTCTCCCGGCCCTTATCAGGAAAACCATGCGCACACCTCAATCCGTTAGCAGCCTCGAAGAACTCGGCAGAATTCGCCTGTCTGCCAGCTTCTTCATGCGGGACTTTCTCTACAGTGAGATCGCCAATTTTTATGGCCGGCCCAATCTGCCTCACGACCCTGATCTGGCGATTGCGGTGGGCAAAAAGCTGTGTGAGGAGTTGCTGGAGCCGCTGCAGGCAACCTTTGGTCGCGTGGCGATCCGGTCGGCGTATCGCTCCGAGGAGATCAACGCGCTAGGTAACGAACGGGGGCATAACTGCGGCGCCAATGAGTCGAACTACGCGGCCCATATATGGGACCGGAAAGACGCGGAAGGACTGTCCGGTGCGATGGCGTGCATCGTACTGCCGTGGTTTACCGACCGCTACCAGCAAGGCGCGGACTGGCGGGCGCTGGCTTACTGGATCCATGACCATTTGCCCTACAGCCAGCTGCAGTTTTTTCCGAAGTTGTGTGCATTCAATATTGGCTGGCATGAAAAACCGAAGCGTTCGGTATACAGCTATATCGAGCCGAAAGGGCTGTTATTCCGCGGGGAGCCGGGCGAGTCTGACTACCAGCGGTGGTACACGGACTTTCCAGCCTTGGTGACTAAGCTGCGCTAGCCCATATCCGGACATGGTTTTGCGGGCGGTATGGAAGGCGGCGCAGTGTTGACTGTGCATGGGGAAGGTTGGCCGCATCCCACCATCAAACCCTGCGGCCAACGTTGGCCGCACTGCCACTGCAGCTTGCTATAACGGTAACTCGCCCAATCCATTTCGCCGGCCATGCCGGCCACCGCAGCGAGGGCCGCCGCATGAGCACTACCTTCCAGACCAGCCGCCAGTTCGCCGTCACGCCGACGGCGGTATTTGCCGCCATCAGCGATGTGACGCGTATCGCCCGCTGGTGGGGGCCGGCAGGCTTCAGCAACCGCATCGCCGAATTCGATTTCCGCCCCGGCGGGCGCTGGCTGTTAGACATGATCGGCCCGGACGGCACGGTGTATGCCAACGAGTCGGTGTTCGTCAGCATCGAGCCAGATCGACAGCTGCTGTTGCGCCATGTCTGCACGCCGCATTTCCAGCTCAGCATCACGCTGCAAGCGAGCGACAGCGGCACGTTGCTGCAGTGGGCGCAGACGTTCGACGATGATGCGGTGGCGCAAGCGGTGCGCCATATCGTGGAGCCGGCCAACGAGCAGAACCTGGACCGGCTGGCGGCAGAGCTGGCGCGGGATGCGGGCTGAGCGTGGCGGCTGGCGGTGCGCAGGCCGCCACTTTTTTTGCCCGCTGGTGGAACCAATGTCAGCAGTGGTGTTCACACTGTTGTTGCATGTCGCTATGCATCAAGGCAGCAAGCGAACTTGACTGTTACCCCCGCCAACGCGGGGGTCTTTTTTTGCCTGCCATTTTTACTTGCTAGCCGGCGCCGGCATGAAAAAAGCCGCGACATGAGCCGCGGCAAGGGAGAGCAAACGCCTGCGGGCAGACGTGACAGCGATCAGCGTTGTACTGCGGCCAGCATCAGGCCGGCGATGACGAACAGCCCGGCCGAAGTGCGCGAGAAGCGCTTCAGCCGCTGGCCGTGCGCCAGCCAGTCGCCCAGGCGGCCACCGGCGGCGGCCAGTGCCACGGCGATGACCAGGTCGGCCACTACCCAGGTGAGGGCCATGGTCAGGTACTGCGGCCACAGCTCACGGCTGGGGTCGAGAAAGCGCGGCAGCAGCGCGGAGAAGAACACGGTGTCCTCCGGGTTGCTCACCGCCAGCAAAAACGCCGGGCGAAAGCCGCTCCACAGCTTGCTGGCTGCGCCGGCCTGTTCACCGCCCAGTGCAAACGGCTTGCGCCACAGGGTAATGCCCAGCCACACCAGGTAGCCGGCGCCTAGCAGCTTCACGACATTGAAGGCGGTCGGCGAGGCAAACAGCAGCGCGGTGATGCCCAGCGCCGACAGCGCCATCAGCAGCAACGCGCCGGCAGAAAAGCCCAACGCATTGGGAATGCCGCCACGGGCGCCATGCTGCGCGCCGTGCGACAGGGTGAGCAGCGGGCCCGGGCCGGGCGCCGCCATCAACAGCACGATGGTGCCAAGATAAAGAATCCAGTTACTGAACGACATGACAAGTCCTTGGCGCCACGGCACGGGGCCGTGAACGCGGTTTCCTGCCCGTCCGCAGCAGTGGCGCGGCGTGCGGCCAAGCAGCGGAGGGCATGATTGCGCCTGCGTGCGGCAGCGGATGGGCTGCGGGCATGGGCAGACGGAGGCGCCGGGCGCGCGGGTAGCGGGCTCAGGCTTTATTCAATAGGGGAAACGGGCAGGAAACGACGCTAACGCGGCGGTTTGGACTGGCTGTCGGGCTGGGCGGCCGGATGCTCGCGATGGGCTTGCGGCTTGGCGGCGGAACGCATATTGAAATCGAGGGCCAATGGTGCCAGGCGGCGACGATTGGGGTTTTTGGTAGGGCACTCGTTGAGTACCTGGTTGGCCGGATGGCGCGAGTTACGAGAGAACAATTGGAACTTCCGGTTACGACGATGCAGCCATTCTAGGGGGCTTTGTCGCCGGCTGGCAAGTAGAGTGTTTATTTTGTTAGACGCCATGTGCGGCTAACTGGCTGATTTTTGGCCTGCTGGCGCGGCGGGGTGTTTGTGATTTTAGCCGCGTTGTCAGCCTGCGCCAGCCGCGCTAAGGTGTCGCCCTGCAATCAAACCGGAGCCCGTCATGCAACTTGCCACCTGGAACGTCAACTCGCTGAAAGTGCGCCTGCCGCAGGTGCTGCAGTGGCTGACGGACAACCCCGTCGATGTGCTGTGCCTGCAGGAACTGAAGCTGGACCAGCCGGCGTTTCCGCTGGCCGAGATTGAGGCCGCCGGCTACCAGGCCGCCTGGCTGGGGCAGAAGACCTATAACGGCGTGGCCATTCTGGTAAAGAACGGCTGCAGCATGAGCGACGTGGTCACCGGTATCCCCGGTTACGACGACGAGCAGCGCCGCGTGATCGCCGCCACTGTCGACGGCGTGCGGGTAATCTGCGCCTACTTCGTCAACGGCGAGGCGGTGGATTCGCCCAAGTACCAGTACAAGCTGCAATGGCTGGCCGAGCTGGAGCGTTACGTGGCCAGCGAGGTGGCTGCCCACCCGGATTTTGCGCTGCTGGGCGACTACAACATCGCGCCGGAAGACATCGACGTGTACGACCCGGAAGGCTGGCACGAGCAGGTGCTGTGTACCACGCCGGAGCGCGATGCCTTCCGTCGCCTGATCGGCATGGGGCTGACCGACAGCTTCCGCCACTTCAACCAGGAACCGAAGATGTACAGCTGGTGGGATTACCGCGCCATGATGTTCCGCCGCAACATGGGCGTGCGCATCGACCATATCCTGATTACTGACAGCCTGAAGGCGCGCGCCAGCGGCTGCGTGATCGACAAGGTGCCGCGCAAGTGGGAGCGCCCGTCCGACCACACCCCGGTGGTACTGACCCTGGCCTGATCCGAGGAGCCCGCCATGCCGCATCTGACTGTTGAATACTCCGCCAATCTCACCGCGCTGCCGGCAGCCGCGTTGCTGCGCACCCTCAACGACGTGCTGCTGCACAGCGGCCAGTTCGACGGCCCGGATATCAAGAGCCGCGCGCTGCCGCTGCCGGTGTTCCTGGTCGGCGACGAGCCGGACGGGCACGCCTTTGTGCATGTAAAGCTGTCGCTACTGGCCGGCCG
>CAMLGD010000181.1 GCA_946479405.1 uncultured Vogesella sp. | reverse complement strand
GCAGGAAGTTGTGGATGATCAGCGGCTTGAACACGTTCAGCTCGAAATTGCCGGCGCTGCCGCCCACGCTCAGTGCCACGTCGTTGCCCAGTACCTGGCAGCACAGCATGGTCAGCGCCTCGCACTGGGTGGGGTTGACCTTGCCCGGCATGATCGAGCTGCCGGGCTCGTTTTCCGGCAGCTGCAGCTCGCCCAGCCCGCAGCGCGGGCCGGATGCCAGCCAGCGCACATCGTTGGCAATCTTCATCAGCGCCACCGCCAGCGTTTTCAGTGCGCCATGTGCACTGACCAGCGCATCGTGCGCCGCCAGCGCGGCAAACAGGTTGTCGGCCACGCGGAACGGCAGGCCGCTGTCTGCGGCCAACTGTGCCGCTACCTGCGCCCCGAACTGCGGGTGGGTGTTCAGCCCGGTACCCACGGCGGTGCCGCCCACCGCCAGCTGATGCAGCGCCGGCAAGGTGGCGCGGATGGCGCCATCGGCATGCGCCAGCTGTGCCACCCAGCCGGAGATTTCCTGCCCCAGCGTTAGCGGTGTGGCGTCCTGCAGGTGGGTGCGACCGATCTTCACCACGCTGGCGAACTCCGCCGCCTTGGCGGCCAGGGTGGCATGCAGGCGCTGCAAGGCCGGTAGCAGCTGGCTGCTGATGGCGCTGGCGGCGGCCACATGCATGGCAGTGGGAAAGATGTCGTTGGATGACTGCCCGAGGTTGACGTGATCGTTGGGGTGCACCAGCCGGCTGCTGCCACGCTGGCCGCCCAGCAGTTCCGACGCCAGATTGGCCAGCACCTCGTTCATGTTCATATTGGTCTGGGTGCCGGAGCCGGTCTGCCACAGCGACAGCGGAAAGGCATCGGTGTGCTGACCGGCCAGCACCTGCTCGGCCGCCTGCACGATGGCGCTGGCCAGCGCCTCATCCAGCAGGCCCAGCCGGGCATTCGCTGCCGCTGCACTGCGTTTGATGCTGGCCAGCGCTAGGATCAGCTCCGGTGGCATGCGCTCGCTGGAGATGGCGAAGTGCTGCAGCGAACGCTGGGTCTGCGCTCCCCACAGGGCGGTGGCGGGCACGGAGATGTCGCCAAAGGAGTCGTGCTCTTGGCGGTAACGGGGTTTCATGCTGCAGCCTCCTGCGGACGGATACTCCAGTGTAGTTGGCCGCAGCAGACAACAAAAAACCCGCGCAGCCAGCAGGCGGGCGGGTAGGTGTGTTGGCGTCCCCAGCAGGAATCGAACCTGCAACTAGCCCTTAGGAGGGGCTTGTTATATCCATTTAACTATGGAGACGTCGGTGCAGAATCAGGCGTCACGGGCTACCGATAGTTCGGCGATTTCTACCAGTGCGCGCTTGTAGTTGCCTTCCGGCAGCGGTGCCAGCGCGGCGATGGCGGCCGCGGCGGCTTTCTCGGCTTCACGACGGGCGTAGTCCAGTGCGCCGCAGGATTGTACCGCAGCCAGTACCTCGCCGAAGCGCTCGCGGTTGGCGGCTTCCAGTGCTTCACGCACCACGGTGGCTGCCGCGGCCGGGCCTTGGCGCATGGTGTAGATCAGCGGCAGGGTGGGTTTGCCTTCGGCCAGGTCGTCACCCAGGCTCTTGCCGATGGTGGCGGCATCGCCGCTGTAGTCCAGTACGTCGTCGATGATCTGGAACGCGGTGCCCAGGTGCATGCCGTACTCGGCCAGCGCCAGCTCTTGTTCTGGTGCGGCATCGGCGATGATGGCTCCGACGCGGGTGGCGGCTTCGAACAGCTTGGCGGTCTTGTACTGGATCACTTGCAGGTATTGCTGTTCGCTGACATCGACGTTGCCGATGTTCAACAGCTGCAGCACTTCGCCCTCGGCAATGATGTTGGTGGCGTCGGCCATCACCTGCAGGATGCGCAGGCTGCCGCTTTCCACCATCATCTGGAAGGCGCGGGTGTACAGGAAATCGCCCACCAGCACGCTGGCCGCATTGCCGAACATGGCGTTGGCGGTCTCGCGGCCGCGACGCATGTCCGATTCGTCCACCACGTCGTCGTGCAGCAGGGTGGCGGTGTGGATGCATTCGATCATCGCCGCCAGGCTGTGCAGATGCGGGCCGTTGTAGTCCAGCGCGCGACCAGCCAGCAGGGTCAGCATCGGACGCAGGCGCTTGCCGCCGGCGCTGATGATGTACTCGGCCACCTGGCGGATCAGGACAACATCGGAATGCAGACGGGTGCGGATGGCCTGGTCGACAGCGTTCATGTCGTCGGCAACCAGGGAGCGGAACAGCGGAGTGTTGGACATCGCGGCCGGATTCTTGAAAGGGTTGGGCTGGAAAACCGCGCGATATTAGCAGAGATGCATGCCTTGTTGCCACGTCTGGCCACGGTGCGGGGCTTGATTCCGGCAAAAAGTTGACGACATTCAGAGACTTGCGTATAGTCGCGTGTTCCTTGCGCACCTGGCGCGTGGGAAAGAACATTTAGGAGCTATACGAATGTATGCGGTCGTAAAAACTGGCGGCAAACAGTACAAAGTTGCCGTTGGCGAAAAACTCAAAGTAGAACAGATACCTGCAGACATCGACAGCCAAATCGTACTGGAAGAAGTGCTGATGGTTGTGGACGGTGATCAGGTTTCCGTAGGTGCCCCGCTGGTGTCCGGCGCTAAAGTGCAGGCTACCGTAGTTGCCCACGGTCGTGGCGATAAGGTACGTATCTTCAAGATGCGTCGCCGTAAGCACTACCAGAAGCACCAAGGTCACCGTCAGAACTACACCGAAATCCGTATCGACGCGATTTCCAAGTAAGGATAAACAGACATGGCACACAAGAAAGCAGGCGGTAGCTCCCGCAACGGCCGTGATTCCGAAGCCAAACGCCTGGGCGTGAAAGCCTACGGTGGCGAGCTGATTCCGGCAGGTTCCATCATCGTTCGTCAGCGCGGCACCAAGTTCCACGCTGGTGAAAACGTTGGCATGGGCAAAGATCACACCCTGTTCGCCAAGGTAGATGGTTATGTTGCATTCGCTGTTAAAGGCGCATTCAACCGCAAGACCGTTACCGTGGTACCGTACACCGGTGTAGACGCTGAGTAATCTCGCGTCCCAGACAGAAAGCCCTATCCTGCGATAGGGCTTTTTTGTTTCGCACAATTGTTTCCGCAATGAGTCATCACGCGAGGCGTGAGGCGCAAGCGGCTGCGGCCAACGTTGCAGCAACGGTCAGATGGCGGCCGTTTGCGCCTGACTCCTCGGCAAGTTTGGAGGTAGTACCCAATGAAATTCATCGACGAAGCCCGCATCGAAGTGCGTGGCGGCAAGGGCGGTAACGGTTGCGCCAGTTTCCGCCGTGAAAAATTCGTGCCGCGCGGCGGCCCGGACGGTGGCGATGGTGGCCGTGGTGGCAGCGTGATCGCCATTGCCGACGAAAACATCAACACCCTGGTGGAATACCGTTTCGTTAAGAAATACCTGGGTGGCAACGGCGAAAACGGCCGTGGCGCCGATTGCTACGGCAAGGGCTCGGAAGACATCTATCTGCGCATGCCGGTGGGTACCCAGATCATCGACATCGACAGCGATGAAGTGCTGGCCGACCTGACTTTCAACGGTCAGGAAGTGATTCTGGCCAAGGGCGGCCGCGGCGGCATGGGCAACATCCACTTCAAGAGCTCGGTGAACCGCGCCCCGCGCCAGTTCACCCGTGGCGAAGAAGGCGATATCCGCAACCTGCGTCTGGAGCTGAAAGTGCTGGCCGACGTCGGCCTCTTGGGTATGCCGAACGCCGGCAAGTCCACTTTCATCCGCGCGGTGTCCGCCGCCAAGCCGAAAGTGGCCGACTATCCGTTTACCACCCTGCACCCCAACCTGGGCGTGGTGCGCATGGATGACACTTCCAGCTTCGTGATCGCCGACATCCCCGGCCTGATCGAAGGCGCGGCCGAAGGCGCCGGCCTCGGCCACCGCTTCCTCAAGCACCTGCAACGTACCGGCATCCTGCTGCACCTGGTGGATCTGGCGCCGTTCGATCCGGACACCGACCCGGTGCAGGAAGCCCGCGCCATCGTCGAAGAGCTGAAGAAGTACGACGAAGAGCTGCACAACAAGCCGCGCTGGCTGGTGCTGAACAAGGTGGACATGCTGGCGCCGGAAGAGCGCGACGAGAAGGTGCAGGCCTTCCTCGATGCTTATGAATGGCCGCAGGCCAAGCCGGACGACCGCTTCGGCTTCGACATGAACGCACCGCGCTACTTCGTGATCTCCGGCCTCACCGGCGAAGGCACCCGCGACCTGGTATTCGCCATGAACGAATACATCAAGGTGCTGCGCGAAGCCGCCCGCAAGGCACGCCAGGAGGCGGAAGACGCCGAGCGCGCGCTCAAGCTGGCCAAGGCCGCCGCCGCGGTGATCCAGCCGGTTGCTGCCGGCGACGATGCCGCCCCGGCTGCCGAGTAACATCCCGGCCGCCCGTGCGGCCAACCTGCCGCGTGTGGCCTGTCATTGACTAGCCTGCGCTGCAAACCAGACAATCCGGTCTTTGCAGACCGGATTGTTTGCTTTTGAACTCCCTAGCCGAATTCTTCCGCCCCGACATCGCGCCGGACACGCTGCCGCAGCTGAACAAGCTGACGGCCGCCTGGCCGTACCTGGCGGTGTTCGTCACCCTGTTCCGCGGTGGCGAGGAGGAGGTGCTGATGCGCCTGTTGGTGCTGCGCGAGCTGGGCGGCCGCGCCGACGCGCCGTACTGGACGCCGCAGGAAATCGCGCAGCGCTTCGCCTACCTCAACGACACCAAGCTGAACACCATTCTTGGCCGCCTGCGCGAGGGCGATCTGCTGGTCTACGACAGCGACAGCGGCCGCTACGCGCTGAGCGAAGGTGCTCGCGTGGCGCTGTCGGCGCTGGCCACCTTGCTGGATTTTGCCGGCGACGACGTGGAGCTGGGCTACCTCACCAGCCAGGTGGCTGCCGGCCAGGCGGTGGGGCAGGTGTCGGAGGAGGCGATGCAGCACCTGCTGGCGCGCCTCACCGAGTTGCACGACGAATTCGCCGACGCGCTGGAATCGCAATCGGAGTTCCGCATTCGCGCCGCGCAGCACCGGCTGGAATCGGTGTGGCGCTGGGTGCAGAAATCCACCGACGTGGTGCGCAGCCTCACCCAGGACGAAAGCCTGACGCTGCTGACGCTCACCCAGGCGCAGGCCATTGCGCTGGCGCAGAGCCGCATGCTGGCGCTGGCCGGCACCTTCGAGCGCCGGCTGGCACAGTTGGCCGCACAGCGCGTGCACCTGGGCAACTCCGGCCTCACTTCCACCGATATCGCCGACTTCCTGCGCCGCCAGGGCAGCGCCTGGCTGGCCAGCCTGGCTAACGGCCCGATGGCGCTGGGCGTGGAGCCGGCCTTCCTGTCCACGCCGGAGCTGGGTGACGTGGCCGAATTCGAGCTGCTGGGCCGCGAGCGCGCCCGCGCCGAGGACAGCACGCTGCCGCAGGCGGCCAGTGCCGAGGCTGCCGATGCGCCGGAAATGGAGCGCCTGCTGGAAGCGGAAACGCTGTACGACAGCCTGCTGGAAATGGGGCTGCAGCTGGGGCCGGACAACGACGGTTTCCATATCTCCAGTGCGGTGCTGGCCGACAGCTACAACGAAACCGCCTACCGCCTGTCGCTGCTGTCGCTGCTGGGCGACCCGGAAACCAGCAACGACGCCAGCGTGGTTGCCGCGCTGGCTCGGCTGCCCTACCAGCTGGCGGGCGGCGACGACATTCTTCATCTCGATCACCCGGAAGTCGCCACCCTGTCGGATGCGCGGCTTCTGGCCAACAAGGCCGGATAATGGACCAAGCTGTAGCCACACTTACCGCGCGCCTCTTGGCGCACCGCGTGCTGCCGCGCACCGACCCGCTGGCGCGCCGCGCGCTGCTGGATGAAAACTTCCGCCACGATCTGGACCAGCAACTGGCCGCCGTCGGCCTGCAGCTGCTGGAGAACCCCTACGCCGAACACATCGCCGTGGCCCTGCTGCCGGCAATGACCGAGCCGGTATTCGGCAGCGGCGAAGCCTGGCTCAACAACAACCTCGGCCTGCCGCGCGACGGCGTGGCGCTGCTGGTGATCGTGTGGGCGCTGATCATCCTGCCCAAGCGCGAGCGGCAGCTGGCACGGGTGGAAGCCGGGCGCGAGAACCAGAGCGATATGTTCGGCGAGCAGAAACCGCTGCCCACCGGCGACAGCGTGTCGGTGGGCATCTCCGAGGACGCGCTGTACGCCGACTTCGGCAAGCAGCTGGGCGGGCGCACCCGCTTCAACGCCAATCTGGGCCGGCTGGTGAACCTGGGCTTTCTGCAGCGGCGCAACCGCTGGCTGGTGGAAGGCCCGATGCTGGACCTGATGATCGACTACAGCCAACTGGCGCCGCGCATCATCGAAGGCGCGCTGGCCGAGGTGCTGGGCCGCCGCAGCCAGCTGTCGCAGGTGCTGGACGCGGCAACGTTGGCCGCAGCCGATGCCGGCGAAGCCGCACCGCAAACCGAAGCACACACCGAGCAAGCCACCGGAGAGGACGCCTGATGTTCCAGATGCAATCTATCGAAATGGTGCACTGGGACTTCTG
>CAMLGD010000180.1 GCA_946479405.1 uncultured Vogesella sp. | reverse complement strand
CGTTCAGCGCGATGGTGAAGGTCTTGTCGGCGCTGGAACCGTCGGCGCTGGTGGCGCGCACGGTGATGTCGTAGCTGGCGGCGGTCTCGCGGTCGAGCGCGCCGGCGACGGTGACGACACCGGTGCTGGCATCGATGGCGAAGCGACCGCCGGCATTGTTGGTCAGCGTGTAGCTGATTGCCTGGCCGCCGGCATCGGCATCGCTGGCGAAGGCGGTCAGACCTACGGTGGTGCCAATTGCCGCATTTTCCAGCACTTGGTTGGTGGCGTTATCGCTGTCGCTTGGGCCGACTACCGGGTTGTCGTTCACGTTGCCGACGTTGATGGTGAAGCTCTGGCTGCTGCTGCCTCCCACACCGTCGGACGCCAGCACGGTGATGCTGTGGCTGGTGGCGGTTTCGTAGTCGAGGAGAGTGCCATCGGCCACGCTAACCACGCCGCTGCTGGCATCGATCTGGAAGCGGCCGCCGGCATCATCGCTGAGGGTGTAGGTGATGACGCTTCCATGGTCGATGTCTGTCGCGTGAGCGGTAAGGCCGACCAGGGTGCCATTAGCGGCACCCTCGGCCACGATGTTGATGGCTGCATCATTGTCGCTGGCAACGGTGGGGGCGTCGTTAGTACCGGTGATGGTGACAGTGACCAGCTGGTCGACGAAGCCGCCATGGTTGTCGCTGACACGCACGGTGAAGCTGTCGGCAAGGAGTTCGCCTGCCGCCAGGGCGTCGACGTCGCCGCTGTCGTGGACGGTGTAGTGCCAGGTGCCATCGGTATCCACGCTGGCCGTACCGTAGGCCGCCGGGGTGCCATGCAGGGCAAAGCTGTGGCTGTCGTTGCTATCGACATCGCTGTAGGCGATGACGCCGCTGGTGCTCATGCTGCTACCGTCGTCACCTTCGGACACGCCACCGCTGGCGGTGGTGTTGGCCGCATCGATCCGCGGTGCATCGTTGCTGCCGACGATGGTGATGGTGACACTCTGCGTGAGCTCGGCGCCATGCCCATCTTTGATGGTCACCAAATAGGTTTCGGTAACGGACTGACCTTCGGCGAGGTATTGGGCGGCGGCATTGTTCAGGGTGTAAGACCAGTTCACGCTGCCGTCGGCGGCGCCGGCGGCCTCGTTCACCGGCGCCAGTACAAAGCTGCCCAGCGCGGTGCTGTTGCCGGCAGCGGGGGCAAATGTGGCGCTGTGGCTGTCATTCGCATCCACGTCATGAAAAGCGATGCTGCCGGAGGTGCTCAGTGTGTCGCTAGGGCTGGGAGTAAGCGGGGCATCCTCGGTGACCGTGCCACTGCTGATGCTGGTAGTGCTGAGGGTGATGGCATCATTGGCACCGGTGAATGCTACCTGCGCCGTTGCCCAGCTGAGTGTGCCGTTAGCAAGGCGGATGGCATAGGTAAAGCTGTCCTTCAGTACTTCTCCCGCCGACAGTGCCTGTAGGCTGGCTTTGAAGGCGCTGGAGAGCATCGCTGCGTCGTAGCCCACCTTGCCGTCGGCGGTAATCCAGATTTTTGCGCCATTCGCGCTGTAGTCGGGAGTCGAATCGATGATGCCGCCTTTGTCATCCTGCACCAGCAGGTCCGCAGGGGCGTAGGTCTTGGTTGATGTCGAGGCGCTGATCCCGTCGTCCAGCGACCAGAGCGTTTTTGCATTGCCACCCAGGTCGTTGGCCATCACATCCAGATACATCACCGCCAGCACATCTTCCGTGATGGCACTGTTCAGCCCATTGATCAGCGCGGAAGTGAGGGTGTCATCCTGAGCTTGAGGTGTATTCGAGAACGAGGTGGCAGTTCCACCGCTGCTGGTTGTGGCCATGATGATCTCCCTGAAAACGAGATGGGCCCGCCACTGGTTTTGGGCTGGCAGGCCGATTTGTTAATAAATTGCATCATAGTTTTCAGTAAGTACAAATCTATTGTCCTTCGGTACACCCCAGGTTTTGCTGGCAAAAGAACGGGATATGCGCTATTTGCGGCATTCTTCGGCGTCGGAAATACAAAAACCCCGCAGCAAGCTGCGGGGTTTGTTTGCGGCCAACCTTCTCGTGGTGCTTAGCGATCCACGTGGTAGTTCGGCGCTTCCTTGGTGATCTGCACGTCATGCACGTGGGATTCGCGCATGCCGGCGGAGGTGATCTCCACGAAGCCGGCTTTTTCGTGCATTTCGTCGATGGTCTTGCAGCCGAGGTAGCCCATGGAGGAGCGCAGGCCACCCACCAGCTGGTGGATGACCTGGGCGATCGGGCCCTTGTACGGTACGCGGCCTTCGATGCCTTCCGGCACGAACTTGTCGGCGTTGCTGGTGGTGTCCTGGAAGTAGCGGTCGGCGGAGCCCTGGCTCATTGCGCCCAGGCTGCCCATGCCACGGTAGGACTTGTAGGAACGGCCCTGGTACAGCTCGACTTCACCCGGGGCTTCCTCGGTGCCGGCGAACATGCCACCAAGCATCACGGCGTTACCGCCGGCGGCCAGTGCCTTGGAAATGTCGCCGGAGAAGCGGATGCCGCCGTCGGCGATCATCGGCACGCCGGTGCCTTTCAGCGCCTCAGACACGTTGTGGATGGCGGTCAGCTGCGGTACACCGACACCGGCCACGATACGGGTGGTGCAGATGGAGCCGGGGCCGATGCCGACTTTCACGCCGTCGGCGCCGGCAGCCACCAGCGCGCGGGCGGCGTCGGCGGTGGCAATGTTGCCGCCAATCACGTCAACCTGCGGGAAGTTGGTCTTCACCCACTTCACACGATCCAGTACACCCTGGCTGTGGCCATGGGCGGTATCCACCACGATTACATCCACGCCGGCAGCTACCAGTGCGGTGACGCGCTCGTCGGTGTCGCCACCGGTGCCGACAGCCGCGCCTACACGCAGGCGGCCCTGGCTATCCTTGTTGGCGTTCGGGTGTTCGCTGGTCTTGATGATGTCTTTAACGGTGATCAGACCCTTCAGTTCGAAGGCGTCGTTGATGACCAGTACGCGCTCCAGGCGGTGGGTGTGCATCAGGCCGCGGGCTTCTTCGATGCTGGCGCCTTCTTTTACCGTCACCAGACGCTCGCGCGGGGTCATGATGCTGGCAACCGGCTGATCCAGGCGGGTTTCGAAGCGCAGGTCACGGTTGGTGACGATGCCGACAACCTTGCCATCCTGCACCACCGGCAGGCCGGAAATCTTGTGTTGACGAGTCAGTAGTACCAGATCGCGCACCAGCATGTCCGGTGCGATGGTGATCGGGTCCTTCACCACGCCGCTTTCATGGCGCTTGACCTTGGAAACCTCCAGTGCCTGCTTGTCGGCAGACATGTTCTTGTGGATGATGCCGATGCCACCTTCCTGCGCCATGGCAATGGCGAGGCGGGCTTCGGTAACGGTATCCATGGCAGCGGAGATCAGCGGCAGGTTCAGGCTGATATTGCGGGTCAGGCGGGTGGTGAGGGCAACGTCGCGCGGCAGTACAGCGGAATGGGCCGGGACGAGGAGAACGTCGTCGAAAGTATAGGCTTTCTCGATGATGCGCATCTTGGCGTTCCTTAAGCGGCAAAAACGCATTATACCGATACCCGCCGGGCTCTGCAAAACCCTGCTAGGCTTCGTCTGATACAGGCGGGGCATATACAATTCAGACTATCGTGCAAATGCTACTGGGGATAATGATGGGTAAGGGATACAGATGGTTGCTGCTGGCGGGCTTGTTGGCTGCCGGTGTGGTGCAGGCAGCCGATGTTTACCGCTGGGTGGATGCCAACGGCCGCACCGTTTTTTCCGATACGCCGCCGCCGGGGCGCCGTTCCAGCAAGCTGGCACTGCAGCCGGGAGGCATAGTGCCGGCACCGGAAGCCTCTGCCGCAGACGGTAAGGCGCCGCTGGACGCCAAGGCACTGGCAGCCAAGGCACAGGAGCAGAACCGCCGCATGATGGCGGCTAACTGCAAGACTGCCAAGGAGAACCTGGCCCTGATGTCCAAACCGCCGGTGCCGGGGCGTGCACCGGACGCGGGCAAGGCCGAGGCCATTCGCAAGGCGCAGGAAGACGTCAAGACCTGGTGCCAGCAGTAATGACGCAAAAGTTTGACCCCAAGCCGGTGCTGGCCAGTCTGCCTGGCCTGCCCGGCGTCTATCGCATGCTGGATGCCGCCGGCAACGTGCTGTATGTCGGCAAGGCTATCGACCTGAAAAAACGGGTCAGTTCGTATTTCCAGAAAAGCGATCTCAGCCCGCGCATTCAGCTGATGGTGGCGCAGATCGCCGGCATCGAAACCACGGTGGTGCGCAGCGAAGCCGAAGCGTTGATCCTGGAAAACAACCTGATCAAGGCGCTGGCCCCCAAGTACAACATCCTGTTTCGCGACGACAAGTCCTATCCCTACCTGATGTTGTCCGGGCATGCCTACCCGCAGCTGGCATATTTTCGGGGTGAGCCGAAAAAGCCCAACCAGTACTTTGGCCCCTATCCCAATGGCTACGCGGTGCGCGAGAGCATTCAGATATTGCAGAAGGTGTTCCGCCTGCGCACCTGTGAAGACAGTGTGTTCAGCAATCGCTCCCGCCCGTGCCTGCTATTCCAGATCAAGCGCTGTTCCGGGCCGTGTACCGGTGAGATCAGTCCCGAGCACTACCGCGAGGATGTGCGCCGGGCCGTGACCTTCCTGCAGGGCAAGCAGAGCGAGTTGATCGACGAACTGAGCGATCGCATGTTGGCCGCATCGCAAAACCTGGAGTTCGAACAGGCTGCCGAACTGCGCGACCAGATTCAGGCGTTGAGCCGGGTGCAGGAAAAACAGTTTGTCTCCAGCAATGCTACCCAGCTGGATGCTGATGTGGTGGCAATCGCCGCCGATGGCGGCCTGGTGTGCGTCAACCTGGTGATGATTCGCGGCGGTCGCCATCTGGGCGACAAGAGTTTCTTCCCCAGCAACCCGGATGACACCCTTGCGGCCAACCTGGAAGCGTTTCTGGCGCAGCATTATCTGGGCGCGACCCTGCCGGCGGTGATCATTCACAATGAGGCGGTGGCGCCGGAGTTGCAGCAGTTACTGATCGACCAGGCGCAAAAGCGGCTGGCGTTTGTCGGCAACCCGATCGGCGAGCGCCGCGTGTGGCTGGAAATGGCGGAGAAAAACGCCCGCATCGCCATCGGCCAGCGGCTGCTGAGCGCGGCCAGCCAGAATGCCCGTCTGGCTGCGCTGGCCGAATTGATGGAAGTGGACGAAGTGGCTCGGCTGGAGTGTTTCGATATCAGCCACACCATGGGCGAGGCCACGGTGGCATCCTGTGTGGTGTACGACCGTGGCGGCATGCAGCCATCGGAGTATCGCCGCTTCAATATCGAAACCGCGGCGGCCGGCGATGACTATGCTGCCATGCGCGAGGCATTGACGCGGCGCTACAGCAAGTTAGCCGCAGGAGAGGGCAAGCTGCCGGACGTGCTGCTGATCGATGGCGGCAAAGGTCAGGTGGGGGTGGCGCTGGAAGTGCTGGCCGAAGTCGGCGTGGATGTGCCCATTGTCGGGGTAGCCAAGGGTGAGGAGCGCAAACCCGGACTGGAAACACTGATCGTGCCGCACTTGCAAAAAACGCTACAATTGCCGCGCGATCACGCCGCCCTGCACCTGATCCAGACCGTGCGCGACGAGGCCCACCGCTTTGCCATTACTGGTCACCGCGCGCGTCGGGCCAAGGCCAGGACGCAATCCACGCTGGAAGACATCCCGGGCGTGGGGCCCACGCGGCGCCAGCGCCTGCTTACCCGGTTTGGTGGCTTGCGCGGGGTGATGGCCGCCAGTATCGATGATCTGGCGCAAGTAGACGGTATCAGCCATGCGCTGGCCGAAAAAATCCATAATGCCCTGCATTGAATAACAAGACCCAAACATGCCCTTCAACTTGCCGATTTTACTTACCTGGCTGCGCGTGGCGCTGATTCCCGTCTGTGTGGCTGTGTTCTTTCTGCCTGATAGCGTGCTGATCCAGCACCATCGCAATAGTCTGGGGGCATTCATTTTCGGTCTGGCTGCGGCCACCGACTGGCTGGATGGCTATCTGGCGCGCCGTCTGGGGCAGACATCAGCATTTGGTGCCTTTCTCGACCCGGTGGCGGACAAGCTCATCGTGGCGGCGGCGCTGATCCTGCTGGTGGAGCTGGGGCGGCTGGAAGGCTGGATGGCGATGATCATTATCGGTCGCGAGATCGCCATCTCCGCTTTGCGAGAGTGGATGGCGGAAATGGGGCGCCGCAACAGCGTGGCCGTGGCTTATATCGGCAAACTGAAAACCGCGGCGCAAATGGTGGCTATCCTGCTGTTGCTGTACGCCGGTCCGATTGTGCCGGGCATCGATACCATGATCGCCGGAAAACTGTTTATGGTGATCGCCGTGATTTTGACTTTGTGGTCAATGGCTTATTACCTGCAGATGGCGGCGCGGGAACTTTCGGGCAAAAAAATTGATGTTTGAGCGTTGACAATCCCGTATCCATCATTATAATTCGCCTTCTCTTAACGACGCAGCCAGCAGCAACGGCAGCGCAGTGATGGAGAAAAACGGTTTTGCGGGAATAGCTCAGTTGGTAGAGCGCAACCTTGCCAAGGTTGAGGTCGCG
>CAMLGD010000179.1 GCA_946479405.1 uncultured Vogesella sp. | reverse complement strand
CCGGTCAGGTGGGCGATGTCCTCTATCGTCGGCTCGCGTCCCATCTGGCTTTCCAAGTGGCGCGAGGCGCGCAGGTAGACGTTGAGTTCCTTGATGACGTGTACTGGCAGGCGGATGGTGCGCGACTGGTTCATGATGGCGCGCTCGATACTTTGGCGAATCCACCAGGTTGCATAGGTGGAGAAGCGGAAGCCGCGCTCCGGGTCGAACTTTTCCAGTGCGTGCATCAGGCCGATATTGCCTTCCTCGATCAGGTCGAGCAGGGCCAGGCCGCGGTTGATGTAGTGCTTGGCGATGTTCACCACCAGCCGCAGGTTGTGCTCGATCATCTTCTGCCGCGCGGTAAAATCACCCAGTACCACGCGCCGGGCCAGCGCAACTTCTTCGGTTGGCGTCAGCAGCGCATTGCTACCGATATCGTTGAGGTAGATCTGGGTGACATCGGCGATCTCCTCGTACTCCTTGGCGGTAGCGGTTTCCTCTGCTTCTTCCGCTTCGGCGCGGCCGGTTTCAGCTTCGGCCTCTTCGTCCAGTACTTCTTCCAGCAGGTCCAGTTCGTCGCTCATGATATTCCCCCGCTTGTGTTAGGACTCAAGACGGGGGTGAGCCGTCAGGAGTGCTGTTCCAGGTACTTGCTTGGGTCTACAGGCTTGCCGAGTTGGCGGATCTCGAAGTGCAGCTTGGTTTGATCCGTGTCGGTATTACCCATCTCGGCGATCTTCTGCCCTTTTTTGACCGTCTGGCCTTCCTTCACCAGCAGCTGACTGTTGTGGGCATAGGCGGACAGGAATGTTTTGTCGTGGCGCAGGATGATGAGCTTGCCGTAGCCACGCAGACCGTTACCGCTGTACACCACCTTGCCATCGGCCGCCGCTACCACGGGTTGCCCCGTCTTGCCGCCGATGTCCAGGCCTTTGTTCTGATCAGAGAAGCCCCTGATCACGCTACCTTGTGTCGGCCAGCCCCAGACCGGACCTGCCACCTTGGCCTTGTCATCTGCACTGTTGCTTCCCTGTGCTGGTGACGGCGCTGAAGCGTCTGCCTTGGCTGTCGCCGTGGCAGGCGCCGGTGTGCTGGTTGGTGCCGGGCTTGTCGCTTTGCCATTACCTTCGCTCTGGGCCGGGAGGCTCTTGCTGGCCTCTTCCGAGTAGGGCAGTTTCAAGCCTTTTGGATAGCGCTTGATCTCTACCCCGTTTGCAGCTGCCACTGCACCGGAAGGTGCTTTGGCATCAACCGGCACTTGCCCGTTGGCCGGTTTGGTGTCGACTGGCTTACCAACCACAGTAGCTATCGGGGCCGCTGCGGTACTGCTACCAGGTGGCGTCAGGCGCAAGACCTGGCCTACCTTGATGTTGAAGCCGTCCAAGTTGTTCCACTCGGCCAAATCCTGGTAACGCAGGCCGTTGTTGACGGCGATGCGGTATACGGTTTCGCCTGGCTGGACCGTGTGGGTTGTATTCCCAGTTGCCACCGCTCTGGGTTGCGGGCTGCCACCAATGGCAATCGCTTGCGCTGTCGCTTTGCTGCTGTTGCTGGTTACTGTTGCCGGCTGGCTGCGGCTGGAACTGCCCAGCACAGAAGGTTGGCCGCGTACAATCTGGGCCGGCGTGTCCTGCTGTAGTTGCGCGCATGCACTTAGCAACAGGGCGGTAAACAGCGGGCTAAAGCGAATGATCTTTTGGGTTGGCGAAGAGTTTTGCATTGGTTGACAATTTATATGCCAGCATCCCATACAAAGTAAATTGTCTGGCAACGCTGATTGAAAGGGGTGTTGCGTTTTTGCCTTGCATCACTGCTTGCCGGGCAGCAAGGGTACGAATTTGGCTGCTTCCAGCTTGGTTTTGCGGATGCCTTCCGCTGTCTTCTCGTACAGCCACAAATGCTGCTCTTGCTGGTCGCCCACCGGCAGAATCAGCCGGCCACCACCCGCCAGTTGTTCCAGTAGCGGCGTCGGTACCTGGCGCGCTGCCGCGGTGATGATAATGCCGTCGAAGGGAGCGATATCGGGCAGGCCCAGATGACCATCGCCATGCACCAGCCGTGCGTGTACCAGCTTGGCATTGCGCAGGTTTTGTCTAGCTTTGTCCAGAATGCCGGCCAGACGTTCAATCGAGAACACCTGAGCGCCTGTTTTCAGCAGGACAGCCGTCTGGTAGCCGCAGCCAGTGCCGATCTCCAGAATCTTGCCGGGCATGGCCCGACCTTCCAGCAGCTTTTCGGTCATGCGTGCCACGGTCAGTGGCTGCGAGATGGTTTGTCCCTGGCCGATCGGCAGTGATACGTCATCGTAAGCACGGGTTGCCAGTGCTTGATCAATAAACAGATGACGTGGCACCTCGAACATGGCGGCCAACACGCGTTCGTCGGCAATGCCCTGCTGGCGCAGGCGCTCCACCATGCGCATGCGCGTACGCTCCGACAGCATGCCGTAGTTGTTGCCTGCAGCGACTAGGGATTGAGCCATGTGTTGATTGCACCCAGTTGGTCACGGGCTGTCAGATCGATCATCAGTGGGGTGACGGAGACCTGCCTGTTGCGGATGGCGCTGAAGTCGGTACCGTCACCAGCGTCCTGCTCCGGCCCGACCGGCCCCACCCAGTACACGGTATCTCCCCGCGGGTTTTGTGCACGGATCACCGGCTCGGCCATGTGGCGGCGGCCAAGACGTGTGACTTTATGGCCAGCCAGCGCATCCGGCGGGAGGTCCGGCACGTTGACATTAAGCAGCATCGGGCTGGCAAAAGGCGTGGCGATAAAGCGTTGCACCAGATCGCTGGCGACCTGGGCGGCAGTATCGAAATGATTGTTCTTGCCAGCTAGCGAGACGGCAATTGCTGGAATGCCCAACAGGAAGCCTTCGGTCGCTGCAGCCACGGTGCCGGAGTACAGCGTATCTTCCCCCATATTGGGACCGTGGTTGATGCCAGACACGACCAGATCCGGGCGCTGGTCGAGAAAGCCGGTAACGGCCACGTGTACGCAGTCGGTTGGCGTTCCGTTGACGTAGTAGAAACCGTTGGCGGCCTTTTTCACCGACAGTGGTCGATCCAGGGTCAGCGAGTTGCTGGCACCGCTGCGATCTCGTTCGGGAGCGACAACCACTACGTCGGCCAACTTGCTCAGGCTGGCAGCCAGTGCGGCCAGGCCGGGGGCAAAGTAGCCATCATCATTGCTGATCAGAATTCTCATGTCGCTCTTCCATTCAGATGGACTGATTGTATCCATCTCCGGGCCTGGCGGGAACCTCGCGCCGAAAGTGAAACAGCCCGCCGAGGGGCGGGCTGTAGCAGCGATGGATCAGCGATAGTAGCGCTGGCTGAATTCCAGCATCCGCTCGATCGGCAGGCGGGCGGCATCCATCTCCGCGTCGCTGAGGTAGTCGATACGGGTGCCGATGCCTTGCTGTGCACGCTTCACTGCCTCGATGGTGTTCATCTTCATGTACGGACAGGAATTGCACTGGCAGCCGGCATAGATCGGCGCCTGGCGGATGTCCAGGTCCGGGCGGGCCAGGCGCATGTTGTATAGGATGCCGTCTTCAGTGGCGACAAAAATCACATCTGTTGCGGTGCCGCTGAAGGCTTTCACCCAGTTGAGCATGCCGGAGGTAGATCCGACATATTCGGCGCGCTTCAGTACTGGCAGCGGGCTTTCCGGGTGGGCGATCAGGTGGGCCTGGGTGGCGGTGGCACTTAGGGCCTCGTCCAGTGCAGCCTCGTTGAACTTGTCGTGCACCTCGCATACCGCCGACCACAGCGGCATGTTGTAGCCGTACTGGTAGTTCAGGTAGGCGCCCATATTGCGGTCAGGCGAGAAAATCACCTGTTTGCCCTGTTCGTACAGGTGGGCAATGATGTCGTCCACGTTACGGCTGGTAACGATCCAGTCGGAGATGGCCTTGTGCGCGGCAGAAGAATTGATATAAGACACATGCACATGCTCGGGGTAGCTCTCGCGCCACTGTTGCAGTGCCGCGACATCGGTCTGTGTTACCAGCGAACAGGTGGAGCCCGCATCCGGCAGGATCACTTCTGCTTGCGGGTTCAGGATCTTGGCGGTTTCTGCCATGAAGCGTACACCGGCAAATACGATGATGTCGGCGTTGGATTCACGGGCGAACAGGGAAAGCTCCAGGCTGTCGCCGACCTTGTCGGCCATTTGCTGGATTTCCGGCTGGGTGTAGTAGTGGGCGAGGGTGACGACGCGTTTGCTCATGTGCTGCTCCCGGGAGGGATGGCCTCTGCTGAATCGGGGTTATCATTTGATGCGGCGCAACATAAATTGCCCGCCGAATCGGGAAGATTAGCAATAATAGCCCGTCGGCGCTACTGGCCGACTGCGCTTGATGCCGCCGGCAAGTTGCGGCCAACCTTGGCAACTTATTGCCATGAAAGCATTTTGTGTCGGGCAGTGTCTTTGCATGGCTGCCCATGTTAACCGGGATACCTGATCATGAAACCGCACTACCTGACTCCACTGTTTTCGCCACGCAATGTTGCCGTGGTCGGCGCCAGTGACACACCCGGCTCGGTGGGCCAGGCAGTGTTTGCCAACCTGCTGGCAGGTAACTTCCAGGGCAAGCTGTACCCGGTGAATCTGAATCACAAGGTGGTGGGCGGTATCCCGGCGCTGCAGTCGGTGAAGCTGATCGAGGGACCAGTGGACATGGCGGTGGTGACCACGGCGCTGCGCAGCCTGCCCGGTATCGTCAAGGACTGTGGCAAGAAGGGGGTAAAAGGCATCCTACTGGCCAAGGACTTTGCCGACTCGGAAGAACAGGAGCGCGCGGCACTGGCCGAGGCGCTGTCCATCGCCAAGCACTACGGCATCCGTATTCTTGGCCCCAATGTGCTGGGCCTGATGCGCCCGGTCGCCGGCTTCAATGCCAGCAACTACAACAGCCGGGTGCGCGCCGGCAATCTGGCGCTGGTGTCACAGTCATCTGCGCTGTGTACGGCGATGCTGGACTGGGCCGACAGCAAGGGCATCGGTTTTTCCAGCGTGGTGTCGGTGGGCGAGGCGCTGGACGTGGAGTTTGGCGAAATCCTGGATTATCTGGTGGCTGATAATTTCACCCAGGGCATCCTGCTGCACGTACATCACGTGCATGACGCGCGCCGTTTCATGAGCGCACTGCGGGCGGCGGCGCGTACCAAGCCGGTGGTGGTGGTGAAGTCGGGCCGCTATGAGGACGACGTCACTGGCCTGACGCACTCATCCAACCTGGTGGAAAGCGGCGATGTATTCGATGCCGCGCTGTCGCGTGCCGGTGTGCTGCGCGTTTCCACTATTGCGCAGCTGTTC
The DNA here is from genome assembly GCA_946479405.1 of uncultured Vogesella sp. The sequence goes on along the minus strand of CAMLGD010000179.1, from coordinate 1,346 downwards.
ACCGCGGCCAAGGTGCTTGCGGCCAACTACCGGGTGCAGGGCCGGCGGCTGGCGATCGTTACCAACGGCATCGGCCCCGGTGTGCTGGCGGCGGATAGTGCCTATATGTATGGCGTGGAGCTGGCCAAGTTGTCCGATGCCAGCATGGCGCTACTGAACGATGCCTTGCCTGCCAACTGGTCGCATGGCAATCCGGTGGACATCATCGGCGATGCCAGTCCGGTGCGCTTCCGTACCGCGGTGAAAGTCTGTCTGGATGACCCCAATGTCGACGGCGTGCTGGTGATTTTCACGCCGCAGGCCGGTACCGACCACCTGACTACTGCGCAGCTGATGGTGGGGCTGCAACGCGAGTCCAGCAAGCCGATGTTCCTGTCCTGGCTGGGCGATGCCAAGGTGTCGGAAAGCCGCGAGCTGTTTTCCAGGGCCAAGTGCGCGCACTTCCGCGCGCCGGAGTTTGCCATCGAGGTATTCCGCAACCTGTCGTCCTATCACCATAACCAGCAGATGCTGCTGCAGACGCCGGCACCGCTGGAGGGCGCGCAGGTAGTACCAGATATATCCCATGCCCGTGCCGTGATCGCCAGCGCCAAGCAACAGGGGCGGGCGGTGCTATCGGAGCGGGAAAGCAAGGAGGTGCTGGCGGCGTTCAACATACCGGTCAATCCCACCCGGCTGGCGCGCGACGCTGATGAAGCGGCAAGGTTGGCCGCAGACATCGGCTACCCGGTGGTGCTGAAAATCGATTCGCCTGACATTATCTATAAGTCCGACGTCGGCGGGGTGGAGCTGAATATCGCCAACGAACCCAGCCTGCTCGAGGCCTACGCCGCCATTCTGGCGCGTGCGCAGGCGGCGCGGCCGGATGCACGCATCGAAGGTATTTCGGTACAGGCGATGCGCAAACGACGCAATGCGCGCGAACTGATGGTGGGGGTGACGCACGATGCCTCGTTCGGCCCGGTGATTACCTTCGGTGCCGGCGGTATCGCGGTGGAGGTAATGCAGGACCGCGCGCTGAGCCTGCCGCCGGTCAACCAGTACCTGGTCGAGCGCATGATCGACAAGACCCGTATCGGCAAGATTCTGGGGCCGTTCAAGAACATGCCGGCCGTAGATATGGAGGCGCTCAAGAGCGTGCTGCTGCATGTCTCGGAGCTGGTGTGTGAATTGCCGGAAGTGCGCGAGATGGACATCAATCCGGTGATGGCTGATGAGCAAGGGGTGCTGGCACTGGATGCACGCATCATCATCCAGCCGCTGCCTGTGCGTAGCAAACCGTATGGCCACATGGCCATCATGCCGTACCCGATGCACATGGTGCACTGCTCGATGCTGAAGGATGG
>CAMLGD010000178.1 GCA_946479405.1 uncultured Vogesella sp. | reverse complement strand
ACCGGCGGCAAGCGCCACGAACTGGGCTACAGCTTCTTCGAGCCGACCGTGATCACCGGCGTGACCCCGGAAATGAAAGTGGCGAAGGAAGAAACCTTCGGCCCGCTGGCCCCGCTGTTCCGCTTCAAGACCGAAGAAGAAGCGATCCAGATGGCCAACGACACCGAGTTCGGCCTGGCTTCCTACTTCTACGCCCGCGACATCGGCCGCATCTTCCGCGTGTCCGAAGGTCTGGAGTACGGCATGGTCGCCGTCAACAGCGGCATCCTGTCCAACGAAGCCGCACCGTTCGGTGGCGTGAAGCAATCCGGCCTCGGCCGCGAAGGCTCCAAGTACGGCATCGAAGACTACCTGGAAATCAAGTACGTACTGCTGGGTGGCATTGATAAGTAAGAGCAAGTCCACGATCGGCTGGTCGTGAACAGACTCAAAGCCGCAACAGACAGGAAAGCAGCCGGCATACAACAGGGGTAAGCCGGCTGCCCGACAACGGCAAAACCGCCGCCATCGCAAGATGGCGGCGGTTTTATTTTGGCCGCGACGGGCGTTTAGCGGTCGCTGGCCACCAGCTGGTCACGCCCCTGCTGCTTGGCATACTGGCAGCGGCGCCCGGCACGCTGCAGCACCTCCTGCGCCAGGCGGTCGCCGCCCTGCACGGTCGTCAGGCCGATGCTGACGGTCAGCGGCTGCAGGCCATCGTCACTGGCGGCACGCAGCTGGCCGACCTCATGGCGGATATCGTTGAGGATGCGCTCGGCGGTATCGCTGCTGCAGCGGTACAGCAGCAGAGCAAAACTGTCGGCATCCAGCCGCGCCACGCAATCGCTGGTACGCAGCCGGCGCTGCAGAATGCGCGCCACTTCCTGCAACAGCCGATCACCGGCCTGCGGGCCGCCCTTGTCGTTGAACTGGCGGAAATGGTCGAGGTCGAGCAGCGCCACACAGTGCGGCTGCTGGCGGGCATTGTCGTCCGCCAGCAAGGCGCCCAGCATGGCCAGCATGCCACGACGGTTGAGCCCCCCGGTCAACGCGTCATGCTCGGATTCTGCGCGCAGCCCGCTTTCACGCCGGCGGCGCGCGCTGTCGTCGCGCAGCACGCAAACCTTGTAGCCGTGCATGCGGCCGGCCGCTTCCACCGTCGACAGGCTGAACAGCACCGGCAGCTGCCGCATGTCGCGCCCCAGCAGGTTCAGTGCCACGGTCTGGCCATGGTATTGCTCGGCCAACAGTGTCAGTGTCACCGGCTGATCCTGCTCCGGCAGGCTCAGCGACACGAACAGTCCCATGCTGCGACCATGCGCCTGCTCCAGTTTCACCCCCAGCAGCTCGCAGGCCGGCGCATTCATCTGCAGCACTTCATCATGCTGGTTGGTCAGAATCACCGCATCGCCCACCGCCTGCAGCAGCGCCTGTAGCCGCTGGCGCTCGGCGGCCAGGCAGCTCTGGTTGCCTTCGCTGACGCTGATGTCTTCCAGCACCGCCAGGAAGCGTAGCGCCTCGCCGCCGGACATGCGGTTGCAACGCAGCGTCACCAGCAGCGGCTCATGCCGCACATGATTCAGGCGGAAGCGCTGCACAAACTCGCCGACCGGCTCGCGGCTCCAGCGTTTCCACTCTGCGGCCAACTGCTGGTAGTGGCTGCTGTGCACCGCCTCCAGCCAGCTGCGGCCGAACCAGTACGCCGAACCGCGTTCCATGCCTGCCAGCGCCAGCGCCACCTTGTTGCCGTAGCTGATCACGCCATCGGCATTGCAGACGAACACCCCCAGCGGCGAGGTGTCATTCAGGGCGGTGAACATCGCTTCGCGCGTGGCCAGGGTATCGGCGATCTGGCGCCGCTCGTGAAATACCTGCGCAATGGTGGCCGCCAGCACCTGCAGCTCGTGGCAGCCTTCCACCAGAATGGCCTCACCGCCACCATGCGGCAGCGCCCGCACCTTGCGTTGCAGGGCCGTCAGCGGCCGCAGCAGGCGCTGGGTGCCCCACCATGCCAGCGGCACGGCGGTCAGCAGCGCCAGCAGCAGCAGCACCAGGTATTCATTGGCCACCGCCGCCAGCGGCGCAAACGCCTCCTGCTGCGGGTAGACGCCGGTAAGCAGCCAGTTCACGTTATGCAGGTTGCGATACACGCGCACGGCGGTATCGGCCTGGTTGTCGGCGGGCAGCACGCTGCCGTCCCAGCCGGCCAGCGCGCGCGCCAGCGTGGCATCGCTGCCGCTGGGCGCCGGCTGCAGAATGCGAGCGCGTTCCGGGTGCAGCAGGACCAGTTGCGACTGGCGGCTGGTCAGCGTGATGTAGCCGCTGTTACCGATGCGCATGGCGCGCAACTCGCCAAACAGCTCCGGCGAAAACAGCTCCAGGCTGCCGCCCAGCATGCCGGCGAACTGGCCGTGACTGTCCAGGATCGGTGCGGTGAACACCACCACGCTGCGATTGAGGTCGCCGCGGGTGCGCAGCGGCTCCGACACCGCAGCGCGCAGCGTCTGCCGGGTCTGCTGGAAATAGGCGCGGTCTCCCAGCTGCAGGCCGACGCGCCCGGGCAGCGCCGGGTAGTCGGCCACGATGCGGCCATCGGCGTCGTACAGCACCACGCTGCCGAAGCTGCCTTTCAGGTAGTGAAACTGCTGGATGATTTCTCCGCCATGCAGGCGGATATCGTCGGCGGACGGCTGCAAGTTGGCCGCAGCCTGTTCCAGCAGCACCTGGCGACTGCGCACGCGCTCGTCGATATCGTCCGCCAGACGGGCGACCACTGCTTCGACGTAGCGCAGCTGCTGCCCGCGCAGGCGCGCGCTGTCCTGCAGGTAGCCCACGCCGCACAGCAGCAGCGACACCAGCAGAATGGCCAGCGAACAGAACAAAGCCAGGCGCGCCTGTAGCGAGCCTGGCCAGATACCTTGCAACACGGAGAATCCTTATCGGTGACCGGCGGGCTGCAGCCGCGCCGGCGACGGGCGCCTAGTCGGCGCTTTGCTGGCGGTCGCGCCCGGCGCGCTTGGCCTCTAGCAGCGCGGCATCGGCGCGGTTGAGCAACTCGGAGTAGCGCTCGCCAGCGCGATACTGCGCCAGACCGGCACTGATGGTAACCGATAATGCGTCGTCGCCGACCCGGATGCGCAAGACGGCGATGCCGGCGCGCACACGCTGGATGATGGCCTCCGCTTCGGCCAGCGAGGTTTCCGGCAGGATGATCAGGAATTCCTCGCCGCCCCAGCGGCCGCACAGATCGTACTCGCGCACCTCGGATTCCATCACGCGCGAGGTTTCCACCAGCACGCTATCGCCAACATCGTGGCCATAGCTGTCGTTGATAGGTTTGAAGCTGTCGATGTCCAGCATCGCCACGCAGAAGGCATGGCCGCGACTGTCACTGCGCTCCATCTCGGCGCGCAGCCGGTCCAGCAGCGGGCGGCGGTTGACCAGTGCCGTCAGCGGATCGTGGGTCGCCGCCTCCTTTAGCGCCAGGTTCAGCTCGCGCATCATCATCTGGTAGCGATCGGAGATGCGCGCCACTTTCTCCAGCTGCCGCAGCTGCTTGTCGAAACGCTCGGCCAGGCTCAGCTCGCGCTGGCGCGCCATACTCTGATAGGCATCGGACACCCGGGTGATACGCTCCATGCGCTCCAGCAGATCCTGGTACTGCTGCCACAGCTCGGACAGCGCCTGCGTCAACGGCGGCGCCTGCGGTGCCGGGTCGGCCAGCAGGGCCTGGATATGCGCTTCCAGCTCGCGGGTGTCGCGATTCATGGCTGCCTCACTGGCTGACGATGGCAAACGGGAAGGAGCAGTCCTCCTTGAACTCCTCCGCCAATTCGGCCACGCGTTCATTGCGCTGATCGTAGCGCCAGTTCACCGCCACCGGCTTGCCGTCACCATGCGCTTCTTCCAGCAGGTCGAAGATATCCATCATCGCCTTGATGCTGCTGGTATTGAGATACAGCAGCGCCAGTTCCAGCGTCAGCGGGCGGGTTTCCTCGGCGAGGAAGCGCGACACCCAGTCGAATACCTGCTGGAACAGCTCGTAGGAGTTTTCGGGATAAGAGTCGCCCTGCATGGACAGCACGCCGCTGTCCCAGTTGCCGTCGATCGCGGGGGTAGCCTGGCTACCTGGAATGGAAAGATTGCTCATCATGGAATACTCGCTAAAGACTCAAATCACGGCGCGAACGCTGACATAGGCGCGCCCGTCCGCCAGCTGGCGCAGATTGGCCTGCAACGGCGCACTGGATTTACGGGCGATGTCGATCAGGCCCAGCCCGGCGCCCGACGCCGCGCCGGCTTCGCGCGGCAGCCGCAGCTGCTCCTTGTAACGTGCTTTCAGTTCCGCCTTGTCCAGTGCCGCCAGGCTCTCCACCCGCGCCAGCAGTGACTCGCCATCCGCACGCTGGATGATGTTGCCGGCGCTCACCACGTAGTGGCCTTCGGCATCGCGCGCCACCACCACGGTGGCGGTGGCATCCTGCTCGGTCCAGCCTTGCTGCTGGGTGTAATGGCGGATGTTCTGCGTCAACTCGATGTAGACGCCGAACACGTCCATCGCCGAGGACGGGTGGGCATGGTCGGCAACCAGGTAGTTGCGCAGCGCCGTGCCGATCTCCTCGATCAGGCTGCGCGAGATCGGGCCGTTGAAGCACAGCATGATGTGCTGACGGCTGAAGGTCTCGCGCATGCTGAACAGGTCTAACGATTCCATAGAGTCTCCCCGGGGTTGGACATCAGTCAAAGCGGAAACATAGCATGGTTATGTCATCGCGCTGCGCATGCTTGCCCTGATAGTCGGCCAGCGTGGCGCGGTAGGCCTCGCCCTGCTCGGCCAGCGGCAGGCCGGCGTGGCGGCGAATCATGTCGATAAAGCGGCTGCTGCCGAAGCCGAAGCCCAGCTCGCCACCGGCCTGGTCGAGAAAACCGTCGGTGGTCATGTAGAAGCTGCGGCCAACCTGCAGCGGCACGCTGGCGTTGTGGTACTCGCCCACCCGCTTGTCGCCAATGGCGCGCCGGGCGCCCGGCAGCTCGGCCACATTGTCGCCATCGCTGTAATACAACGCGATTTTGGCACCGGCAAAAGTCACCTGTCTTGCACTCAGGTCAACAAAGGCCAGGCCGACGTCCATATTGGTGGCCAGCATCTGGCCGCCGTCCTCGTCGCGGCGCATGCCGCGCAGGATACGATCGCAGCGCGCCAGGATGGCGGCCGGGTCGGTCATGCCGATATCGCTGATGGCCTGATCGATGGCAGCATGCGCCAGCATGGTCATCAGCGCGCCGGGTACGCCGTGGCCGGCGCAATCCACCACGCCGAACAGACAGCTTTGCTCGCCGGCACGGTAGACGTAGAAATCGCCGCCCACCACATCGCGCGGATGCCACAGTACGGCGTGCTTTTCACCCAGTGCCTGCACCAGCTGGCGGTCCGGCAGCATCGCGCGCTGGATCAGGCTGGCATAGTCGATGGAATCGTCGATCTTCTTGTGCGCGGCCGCCATCTCGCGGTTGGCCTCTTCCAGCGCATGGGTGCGCTCGCGCACGCGCTGCTCCAGCTCGGTGGTGTGGCTGCGGACCTTGTGTGCCATCACGCCGAAAGCGGCGCTCAGTTCGCCGATCTCGTCATCGCGTTCGGCCGGCAAAGCCACCTCGTACTGCCCGGCCGCCATGGCCTGCGCCGAATGGCGCAACTGGCTGATCGGCCGCAACACCAGCTTTTCCACCGCCCAGGCAAAGCCCAGCAGCAAGGCGGCCAGCAATACCGCCAGCGCGATCAGTGCCGGTGTCAGCCACGGGCCTTCAAACACGCGGGCGGCATTCAGGTCCACCGCGGTGACCACATGCCAGCCCAGCTCCGGGATAAAGCTCAACGCCAGCAACTGGTGCTTGCCGGCCAGCTGCGCCCAGAACAGCGACACCTGCCCCGGGTGCGCGCTGGCGCTGGCCATGGCCTGCTGCAAGGCCTTGCCGCCGGCTTCATCCAGCATCTGCTGCAGGCCGTTGTGACGGCTCGCTTGCTGCGCAATCGAGTTGAGCGCGATCAGCCGGGAATCCGGGTGCGCCTGAATCGCCCCTTGCCGGTCCAGGATCATCGGCGTGACGCCGGCCTCGCGCTGCAGGATGAACTCGCGAAGGAAGGAAGTGAGATCCAGCCCGGTGCCGGCCAGGCCGATCTTGCGCTCGCCATCGCGCACGATGACGTTGATCCACGCCTTGGTGGCCTTCAGTTCGCGGTCGTAATTGACGTTGATATTGAAATCGCGGGTGTTGCGCAGGGTAGCGAAATACCAGCTGTCATCGGCCTTGTCGCTGCGCAGGAAGTAGCGCGGTGCCTCGGACAGGCGGGCCTTGCTGTCGTTGAAGTAGTAGGCGTGACTACGGTCGCTGATCAGGAAATAGGAGTGGTCGCGAAAATCGCGGCGGTAGCCTTCGGCTTCGCGGAAGAACTGCTCGCGCCTGGCAGGGTTGGTCTCATCCTGCAACCACTGCCGGGTAAGCACCGAATCGGCCAGCCGCAGTGACAGCGCCAGTTCGCGCGACAGCGGCGCAAAGATTTTTTCGCGTTGCAGCAAAGTGGCATTGCGGGCGAAGGCTTCGCCAAAGTGGGTGCGGATGCTGTCTAGCACCTGCCAGCCGATCAGCGCCGCCGGCACCAGGGCGATAAGGCAGGCCAGCAGC